>NZ_CP071246.1:1533193-1839831 GCF_021496665.1 Corynebacterium sp. CNCTC7651
CCGCCGCCCAGCGGGCAACCGCGTTGGCCTTCTTGGACTGGATCTGGCCGATCATGGCGATGCCGCAGTCCACGCCCCTCTCGGTCAGGGCCTGAGCCTTGTCGCGGGCCTCCTGCTCGCGGTTCTCCCCCACCATCGTGATGCCGAGCTCGCGCACGGCGACGATCGCTTCGACGGGATGGAACTTGCTCACAGGCAAGAGCGCGACGCTGCCTTCGGGGCGGCCGGCCGCCCGTTCCGCGGCGTGAATGCGCTCGCGGACTGCGGCGAGATTGCCGGCAATGTCGCCGGCAATCATTGAGCTACCCCCGTCAGCCAGACCACGCCGGCCTGGCGCCCGGTGGTGCCCTCGCGGCGGTAGGAGAAGAAATCGGTGTCCGTGATGGTGTCGCGGGGATCCGCATCCACGTGGGTGACACCCATGGACAACAGCTGGCGCACCAGGCCCGCCCGGATGTCCAGGCCGGTGGTGCCCTTCGCGGTTTTCGTGCGGGACCCGGGCAGGTGCTTTTCCACGTCTGCCGCCATATCCGCCGGCACCTCGTAAGACGCGCCGGATGCCGCCGGGCCCAGGAGCGCCTGGATGTTGGCGGGGTTCGCCCCTAGCTCCTGCATGGTTTCCACGGTGCGGCGGACAATGCCGTTGCGGGCACCGAGGCGGCCCGCGTGGGCGGCGGCCACCACGCCGGCCGCGTGGTCGGACAGCAGGACCGGGACGCAGTCCGCCACCAGCACGGTCAGGGCCAGGCCGACCTGGGTGGTTACCACCGCGTCGGTGGCTTCGACCGGCTCGGGCTGCGGAGCGTCGACGACAGTGACCGTGTTGGTGTGCAGCTGCTCCATCCAGACAAACTGGCTGGGTTCCAGGCCGAGCACGTGCGCAAGGCGCTCGCGGTTCGCCGCCACGTCCTCTGGCTTATCGCCCACGTGGTCGCCCAGGTTGAAGGAGTCGTACGGGGACGACGACACCCCGCCGGCACGGCTAGTGAACACCATGCGGACGGGGCGGGTGGTCGGGTCTGCCATTAGCGCAGGAAGTCCGGCACGTCGACATCAAAGTCGTCGTCGAAGCCGCCGCTGCGGCGGTCATCGCGGCGCTCTTCGCTGGTGAACAGGCCGGAACGCTGCGGCTCGTAGCGGTGGCGGGCCTGGTAGTCGTCGTTCGCGCGGTCGGAGCGATCGTCGAAAAGCGAGCCGCGAGCGGGCGCCGGAGTAGCAGTCTCGGAGGCGGGAGCCTGCTCGACGGTCACCGCGGTGGAGCCGGAAACCTCGCCCTGGGCGGGAGCGTCCGGGAGCTTGTTGGCCTTCTCGTCGAAGCCGGTGGCGATGATGGTCACGCGGACCTCGTCGCCCAAGTTGTCGTCGATGATGGTGCCGAAGATGATGTTCGCGTCATCGTCCGCCTTCTCCTCCACGATGGATGCGGCGGAGTGCACCTCCTGTAGGCCCAGGTCGGAGCCGCCCGCGATGGAGAGCAGCACGCCCTTGGCGCCTTCCATGGTGGATTCCAGCAGCGGGGAGTTGATGGCCTGCTCGGTGGCGGACATGACGCGGTTTTCGCCGCGCGCGGAGCCGACACCCATGAGCGCGGAGCCGGCATCTGCCATGACGGAGCGCACGTCAGCGAAGTCCACGTTGATCATGCCCGGGATGGTGATCAGGTTGGTGATGCCCTGGACACCGTTGAACAGCACCTCGTCGGCGGCGCGGAAGGCGTCCATCATGGACAGCTCTGCGTCGCCGAGCTGCAGCAGGCGGTCGTTCGGGATGACGATGACGGTGTCGCAGACTTCCTTCAGGTTCTCAATGCCCTCGAGCGCCTGGCGGGTGCGGCGCTTGCCTTCGAAGGTGAACGGGCGGGTGACCACGCCGATGGTCAGCGCGCCCATCTTCTTGGCAATGCCCGCGACAACCGGGGCTGCGCCGGTGCCGGTGCCGCCGCCCTCGCCGGCGGTGACAAACACCATGTCGGAGCCCTTGAGGGACTCCTCGATCTCCTGCTTGTGGTCCTCCGCGCTGGTGCGGCCCACCTCCGGGTTCGCGCCGGCACCGAGGCCGCGGGTGGCCTCGCGGCCGATGTCGAGCTTGGTGTCTGCGTCGGTAAACAGCAGCGCCTGGGAGTCGGTGTTGATGGCGACGAATTCGACGCCCTTCAGGCCCTCCTCGATCATGCGGTTGACGGCGTTAACGCCGCCGCCGCCGACACCGACGACGCGGATCATGGCGAGGTAGTTAGCGGGAGAGGTCATGAGGTAGGTCTCGCCTTTCGATGTTTTTCAAAACGGGCAAACGGGGGTTGGTTGCTCCCATCTTGTGTGACGAGTTGAAAATTTCCGTGTTTTGGGTCGGCGTGTCACAACCCTAAACCTCAACTTTAGGGTTGTGACCTGGGGTTTTGCGCCAAGCGCTAGCGGCTTGTCACCAATTGGGGGTTAGCGATGTTGAATTCGCTGCCCTCCATCTGCAGCACCGTCTCCAGCGCCAGCGCCTTATTCGCGTTGTCCTCGCTCGCCCCCCAGTGCACCGTGCGCCCGTCCACGGTCCGCAGGACATAGTCGTACTTCCCCGCCTCCAGCGCCGCGATTTCGCCCCGGGAGCGATCGCTTATCGACGACGCAATTTCCACCGCCCGAGCAAGCGAAACCTCATTATCCGGCGCGGTGCCGATGATCTCGATCGCGTCCGCCGGCGGCTCCGCCACCAGGAAATCCTTGCCCTCGCGGTTAATGAGGTGGGCGCCGTCCGCTTCGGTGATGAACGCGACGGCGACGTGCTCCTCCAACGTCACGTCGATGGTGCTCGGCCACGAGCGCGACACGGTCACCGTTTTCACCCACGGGTCCGAGGCGACGCGATGCGCCGCGCCACTCACATCCACCCGGCCCATCGGCGTATCCGGCGCGATGCCCGTCAGCGCCTCCACGTGGTCCGCCGCCAGGACGCGGTTGCCCTCCACCGTGACGCCGCGCACCGGCATGACCGGGGTGAACGGCGCAGCGGCGGCAAGGGCTGCAACCAGCGCGACGCACCCAGCGATCGACCACATCGCGCGGCGGCGCTTGGGGCGCGCGGGCGCGGGCGCCGGCGCGGCGGTGGGCTCATCCGGCGCGGCCGGCTCTGGCGCGGGTTCTGGCGGCGGGGTGGCCCCGAGCTTGGTGGACACCGGTTACTCCCCCGCGTTGGCTGGTTCCGCGAGGGCGGCGAGGATTTCGTCGGCAAGCAGCGTGACGCTCCCGGCGCCCATGGTGAACACCACGTCTCCGGGGCGGGTGAGCTCGGCGACGGTGGCAGGCGCTGCGGAGAAGTCCGGCTCGTAGCGCACCTCGGACGTGATGCCGTCGGTGATGATGCGCGAGGTCACGCCCTCAACCGGCGCCTCGCGGGCGCCGAAGATGTCCAGCACCACGCAGGCGTCCGCGAGCGAGAGGGCCTCCGCGAATTCGGCCGCGAACTCCTGGGTGCGGGAGTACAGGTGCGGCTGGAAGCACACCACCACGCGGGCGCCGTTGCCCTCGGCCTCGACCTTCTCTCGGGCGGCAGTGAGCACGGCGGCAACCTCGGTGGGGTGGTGCGCGTAATCGTCGTACACGCGGGCGCCGGTGTATGGGCCGGCCGTGAGCTCGCCCTTGAGCTCGAAGCGGCGGCGTACGCCGGTGAAGTCGCTCAAACCCGCCGCCAGGTCAGCCGGTGCGGCACCGACAAGCACGCCGGAGAGGAGCGCTGCTGCGGAGTTGAGCACCATGTGGCGCCCCGGCACTGCCAAGGTGTAGTCCACGCTCTCCCCCGCCGCGAGCTGCACCGTGACGGCAACGGAGGCGCCTCGCAGCTCCTCGGCGGTGATGATCGCGCCGGCGGGAATGTCCGCGTGGGCGGCAGCGGCCGCCGCGGTGCCGTAGCCGGCGACGTTAATGCCGCGCGCGAGTGCGCGGCGGCCGCATTCCGCCGCGTTGTCGTCGTCCAAGCAGACCACCAAGTGGCCGTGCTCGCTCACGCGGTCCGCGAAATCGTCGAACACGGCGAAGTAGGCCTCCGCAGTGCCGAAGTAGTCCAGGTGGTCCGGCTCAATGTTTGTCACCACTGCAACGTCCGGGCTGTAGCGCAAAAGCGACGCGTCCGACTCGTCCGCCTCCGCCACAAAGACCTCGCCAGCGCCGTGGTGGGCGTTCGTGCCCGCGCGGTTGAGCTGCCCGCCGATGGCAAAGGAGGGATCCAGGCCCGCGGCCTGCAGCGCCACCACAGTCATTGAGGTGGTGGAGGTCTTGCCGTGGGTGCCGGCCAACAAAACTTGGGTGTAGCCCTCCATCAACTCCGCCAGAAGGTCGGAGCGGCGCAGCACCGGGATGCCCTCCACCTCCGCGCGCACCAACTCCGGGTTGTCTTTGGGGATGGCGGCGAAGCTGGTCACCACGACGGTGGGCAGTTCACCTGCCAGCTCGAGGTTTTCCGGCGCGTGGCCGACGGCAATGGTCGCGCCTTGGGTGCGCAGGGCGCGCACCGGGCGTGAGTCCTTCACGTCGGAGCCCGTGACCACGTAGCCGCGGTCCAGCAGGATGTGGGCGATGCCGGACATGCCGGCGCCGCCGATGCCGATCATGTGGACGCGGGAAAGATCAGTCATTGCTCCTACTTCGTGTGCTTGTTTGTCGCGGCCGCAACAATCTTGGCCGCAATCTGCTCCGCTACATCGCCCGCGCCGGATTCCGCCAAAGCATCGCGCATGGAGGTAAGGCGGGCATCGTCGCCCAGAATCGCCGTGACGGTGTCGATGAGGGTCTGGGAGGTCAGCTCGCTATCGTCGATACGCACGGCGGCCCCGGTGGACACCAGGTGCGCCGAGTTGAGGCCCTGCTCGCCGTTGCCGTGCGGCAGCGGGACGTAGATGGCGGGCAGACCGGCGGCAGAATTCTCCGCCACCGTCATCGCGCCGGAACGGCACACCACCAGGTCCGCGACGGCAAGTGCCGCCTCCATGTCGTCGATGTACGGCAGCGCGGTGTAGTGCTCGCGCGGCGGCGGCGCATCGTTCTTCCGGCCGTAGGCGTGGAGGACCTGAAAACCTTCGCTGACAAGCGTGTCCACCGCGCCCTCCAGGGCCTGGTTGATGCGCACCGCGCCCTGGGACCCGCCGGTGACCAGCAATGTCTTGCGCGCAGGATCAAGGTTGAAGGTCTTGTATCCGCGCTCCGCCTTCGCACCGTCTGAATCAACCCCGACGCCTGGGCGCACGGGGATGCCAACCACCTCCCCGTCCATGCCGGAGCCGGCGACAGCGTTGAGGCCGGTGCCGCCGAGGCGCACACCCATCTTGTTGGCCATGCCGGCGAGCGCATTCGTCTCCAGCACGAAGAACGGGATGCGCAGGGAGCGCGCGGCGAGGTACGCGGACGCGGCCACATAGCCGCCGGTGCCGAAGACAGCCTGCGCGCCCGCATCCTTGAGTACCTTGCGCGTCTGGTTCACGCTCTTGGTCAGCTTCGCCGGGACGCCGAGCAGCTTCACCGGCTGGCGGCGCGGGATGGGCACCGGGTCAATCAACTGCAACTCAAAACCGCGCGCGGGCACGATGGAGGTTTCCAGCCCCCGCTCCGTACCCAGCGCCACCACGTTCGCGCCGTAGGTGTCTCGCAGCACCTCGCCCACGGCAAGCGCCGGCTCAATGTGGCCGGCAGTGCCGCCACCTGCAACAACAATGCTCAGCGGCTGTCCGGTATCCATACTTCAGCCCTTTCTCAATCCGGAAGGCTTAGCCCGCGCGGCGCATGTCCGCGGAGCGTACGCGTTGCTGGCCATCGTAACGCGGGGCCTTGCGTGCCGACGCTCGGTTCCCCGCCGCCACCGGCGTACCGTAGCGGGCCTCGCGGTCCTGGCGCTGGCGGGCAGGGCGGCGCTGCTGCTGGGTGGGACGCTGTTGCTGTCCCGTGTGCTGCCGGCTGCGCGGCTGCTGGCCAGCCCGCGGCTGCTGGCCAGCGCGCGGCTGCTGACCGGCGCGCTCGCGCGGGGCGCTCTCGCGGACAGGGCGGCGTGCGGCTTTAAGCTGGGCCGGCGCTTTCGGCTCTGCGATACCCAGGACGCGGTCGAAAGTCGGGCGCCCGTGGTTCTGCATGGAAGAAATCGCGTCCGGCTCGTGGCGCGCCACGGAGGCGAGCACGCCCATGCCGGCAAGGGTGATGATGGCGGAGGTGCCGCCGGCAGACAGCATGGGCAGCTGGATGCCGGTCACCGGAAGCAGGCCGACGACGTAGCCGATGTTGATGAACGCCTGGGAAACCACGCCGGCCGTCAGCGCGGCGGCCATCAGGGCCTGGAACTGGTTCTGGGCGCGGCGGGCGGTGCGCAGGCCGAAGTAGCCCAGCAGGGCGAAAAGGATGATGACCAGGGCGCCGCCCCACAGGCCAAGCTCCTCGCCGATGACGGCGAAGATGAAGTCGTTTCGCGCCTCCGGCAGGTAGAACCACTTGGCGCGGGACTGTCCGAGGCCGACGCCGAACAAGGAGCCGTCGGCAAGCGAAAGAAAGCCCTGGTGCGATTGGAAGGCGACGCCGCGGGTGTCCTCGAACTTGCCGAAGAGCGCGTCGAAGTACACGTGGAAGCGGTTGGAGCGGAAGCCGCCGGAGAGGAATTCGAAGACCATCACCAGCAGGCCGCCGATGGCCGCGATACCGATCGCGGTCCAGGACACGCCGGCGAACAGCAGGATGAAGGCGACGACGATGGAGAAGGACACGGCCATGCCCAGGTCGCCCTGCGCGGCGATGAGCAGCACGCAGATGAACGCGACGATGAGGAATAGCGGGAAGCCGTTGTTGGCCTTGAACAGGCGCTTCGGGTCGCGGCCGGCGAGGACCTGCGCGCCCCAGATGGCGATGGCGACGCGAGCAACCTCCGAGGGCTGCAGGCGCAGCGGGCCAACGACAATCCAGGACTGGGAGCCCACTTCTTCTTTACCTGTGCCGATGCCCGGGATGAGCACGGCGATGAGCAGCAGAACTGCCAGGGCCATGATCAGGCCGGAGAAGCGTCGCAGCTTTTCAGGAGGGGTGTTCAGCGCGACCCAGAACGCGAACAGGCCGACGGAGACCATCACGGTTTGGCGCAGCGCCTGGGACCACACGGAGGAGGACACGGCGAACGATGTGGCCATCGAGGAGCTCATCACCATCACAATGCCCAATCCGGCCAGGATGAGGACGATGGTGCGGATCATCGTATAGTCCAGCTGCGGGCGCGCCTCCATTGCGGCGTGGAGCTTGCGGGAGGCGCGCGCGATCCCTGACTCGGGAGGACGTACGGGGCGCGAGGGCCGCAACGATGCCGCCTCGGCGCGAGTTGCCTTGTGGGACTCACGAACCGTCATGGGTGCCTTTCGCTCTGGGAGGTCGCTCTGGGAGGGGTAAAGCTCTAGTTGAGGTTACTCCTTAGCAGTGTCTCATTGCCGCAGCCGCAAACTCGTTGCCACGCGCCGACATTCCGGAATACATGTCCAGGCTGGCTGCAGCCGGCGCGAGCAGCACCGTGTCGCCCGGCTGCGCCTGCGCAGCGGCGAATTCGCACACGGCATCCATTGCCGCGACCGGGTCGGTTGAGTCGGTGACAAAGACGGGCACACCTGGCGCGAGGCGCTCCACCGCCTCCCGCAGGATCTCCCGGTCCACGCCGAGGAGGGCCACCGCCCGGAACTGGTTCGCGTGCGCCGCGATGAGCTCATCCACCGCCGCGCCCTTGAGCTGGCCGCCGGCAACCCACACCACGGTGCCGGCGCCGGTAAGGGCCGAATCCGCCGCGTGCGGGTTGGTTGCCTTGGAGTTATCCACCCAGTCCACCCCACCGGCCGAGTGCACCACCGCGCCCCGGTGGCCCTCCACGCGGTACGCGTGCAGCGCGGCCTGGATATGCTTCGGCTCTGCTCCCTGGGTCAGCGCCACGGCGGCGGCCGCCAGCGCGTCCAGGATGCCTGCAGCACCAGCCGGTTCGATGCCGTCGGCGGAAGCGAGGTCCACCGCCGCGCCGCCGATGCGGGAGACCAGCCGGCCGCCTTCCACGCCGACTTGGCCCGCGGCGGGTGCGCTGAGGGTGAAGCCGATGATGTCCTCGCGTCCGCTGGCGGCAACCAGGTTGCGCACGTGCTGGTCGTCCACGCCGGCAACCGCCCTCGCGGCCGCGAGTACCCGCGCCTTTGCGGCGGCGTAGTGCTCGAAGCTGCCGTGCCAATCAATGTGGTCGTCCGCCAGGTTGAGCAGCACGCCGGCGTCCGGGGTGAGCTCGGTGGACCAGAAGAGCTGGAAGCTGGACAGTTCCGCCACCAGCACGTCCACGCGGTCCTTAGCCGTCAGCGCGTCCGCGACGGCGATGCCGATGTTGCCGCAGGCCCGCGCGCGCTTGCCGGTGTCCTTGCCAAGCTCCTGCATCATCGCGGCGAGCATGCCCGTGGTGGTGGTTTTGCCGTTGGTGCCGGTGACCACCAGCCAGTCGCGCGGGACGCCGAACACGCCTGCGCGGTCCAGGCGGTAGCAGGCTTCCACGTCGCCGATGACGTCGAGGCCGGCCAAGGCGGCGTCGACAAGCAAGGGCGAATCCGGGCGCCACCCGGGGGACGTAACCACGGTGCGGATGCGGGCGAAGTGCTCCCGCGCCTGGGCGGTGGTGACGGCGGTGACCCCGGTTGCCGCAGTGGCGCGCTCGCGGCCGGCGGGGTTGTCGTCGGCGAGGATGACCTCGATGCCCTGGCTGGTCAGCAGTTTGGTGATGCCGATGCCGGACACACCGGCACCGGCGACGATTACACCGCCGGCAAGTTCTGCAGGAATGACGGGGTTCACAGGTGCGCGCCGATCTGGCTCAGCCACTCACCGTAGAACGCCGCGAGGCCGAAAGCGCAGGCCATGGAGGCGATCAGCCAGAAGCGGATCACCACCGTGGTCTCCGCCCAGCCGCTGCGCTCGAAGTGGTGGTGGAACGGCGCCATCTTGAACACGCGCTTACCGGTGGTCTTGAAGGAGGCGACCTGGATGACCACGGACGCAGCCTCGATGACGAAGAGCGCGCCGATGATCACCATCAGCAGCTCCGTGCGGGAGCACACGGATAGGCCGGCGACTAGGCCGCCGAGGGCCAGCGAACCGGTGTCGCCCATGAAGATCTTTGCCGGTGCGGCGTTCCACCAGAGGAAGCCCATGCAGGCACCGAAACCGGAGATGGCCAGCACCGCCAGCTCCAGCGGGTCGCGAACCGAGTAGCAGCCCGGCGCGGCACCCGCCTCGCAGGAGTTCCGGAACTGCCAGAAGGTGATGAAGGTGTAGGCAGTCATCACCAGCGCGGTGCTGCCGGCAGCGAGGCCGTCCAGGCCGTCGGTCAGGTTCACCGCGTTGGACCAGGCGGCAAGCAGGAGGTAGATGAACACCAGGAAAAGAATGGTGCCGATGATGCCGCCGCCCACGGCGATGTTCAGCGTCTCAATGTCGCGCGTGAAGCTCAAGAACGTCGAGCCCGGGGTGAGCCCGTTCGCGTCCGGGAAGCGGGTGATCAGCAGGCCGAAGATGATGGCGATGGCCAGCTGGGCCACCAGCTTGGCCGTCTTGTTCAGGCCCAGGTTGCGCTTGAGGAAGAGCTTGATGCCGTCATCCGCAAAGCCCACCAGGCCGAGGGACAGGGTCAGCCCAAGCACAATCAGGCCGGATGCGGTGAAGCCGGCGTGCCCGCCCGCAACAGCCACGATGGCGCTAACCAAGTAACCCATGGTGATGCCCAGCAGGATGGCGATGCCGCCCATGGTTGGCGTGCCGCGCTTCTTGGCGTGCCACTGCGGGCCGTCCTCGCGGATCTCCTGGCCCATCTCGCGGCGGTGGAAGTACCTGATCAAAAGCGGGGTGGTGAAAATGGTGACCAGGAAGCTGACTATTCCTGCGATGATGAGCTGAACCATGACCTCACAAACCCTCTAACTATTTCCTGCCTCGGCCAAGCAACAGCTGCTCAGCCACAACCCACAGCCCGTGGGAGTTGGAGGCCTTCACCAGCACAACATCGCGGTGCTCGCGCTCGTGCCAGCCCTCCGCCCCGGGCGGGGCAGCTGCAAGCAGCTTATCGACGTTAGCCAGAGCCGCAGCCGCATCCCCCACCTCAACCGTGTCAATGCCGCGTTCTCGCGCCCGCTCCGCGAGCTCGGCCAGGGCCTCGCTGCCCCCGACGGTAACCAGGTGGGTGACGCGGTAGCGGGCCAGTGCATCCGCCAACGCCGCGTGCGCCTGCACCGCGTCCTGGCCAAGTTCCGCCATCTCGCCGAGCACGGCAACGGAGCGGACCCCGGGGCGCGCCGCCGCGGTGAAGCCCAAGGCGGCGATGGCCGCGCGCATGGACTCCGGGTTGGCGTTGTAGGCGTCATTGATCACGGTCACGCCGTCCGCGCGCGTGTTCACGTCCATGCGGTGCGAAGAAACGGAGTGGGCGCCGGTGAGCGCTACCGCCACGGCGGCCGCGTCCATGCCGCACTCCATACCCACGGCCGCGGCCGCGAGCGCGTTGGATACCTGGTGGGCGCCGAACACGTTGAGCTGCACGCGCTGCGGCTCCCCGCCCGGGCTGTGCATGGTGAAGGTGGCGCGCGCCAGCTCGTCCAACTCCACGTCCGTGGCGTAGTAATCCGCCTTGCGGCCCTCCGCGGAGAACGTGACTACGCGAGCGGTGGTGCGCGTTGCCATGGCGGAGACCAGATCATCGTCTGCGTTCAGCACGGCCACGCCGCCGTCGGCAGCAGCCGGCAGCGCCTCAACCAGCTCGCCCTTTGCCAGCGCGATGTTTTCGCGGGAGCCGAACTCGCCCAAGTGGGCGGAGCCGACGTTCAGCACCACGCCGACCTGCGGCGGGGCGATGCGGGCCAGGTGGGCGATGTGCCCGATGCCGCGGGCGGACATCTCCGCGACAAGAAAATCGGTGTCCTCGCTGCAGCGCAGCACGGTGTACGGGTGCCCGATCTCGTTGTTGAAGGACCCGGGGGGCGCCACAGTTTCGCCCGCGCGGGAGAGCACCGCGGCGATGAGGTCTTTTGTGGAGGTCTTGCCGGCGGAACCGGTCACACCAGTGATGCGCAGACCGTGGTTGGCCACCAGCTCGCGCGCGACGTGAGCGGCCAGCTTGGACATCGCATCCACCACCCCGGCTGCGGAGCCGTCCGGGTCGTTCGCCACCAGATCCGAGTTGTCCCCGGCCTCCGCGGGGCGCTTCTTTACGACGATCGCAGGCGCGCCCACCTCACGCGTCGTCAGCGCGGCAACCGCGCCCTGCTCAATAGCCTTGGGCACAAAATCGTGGCCGTCCACGCGCGCGCCCGGTAGCGCGATGAAGAGCCCGCCCGGGGTGATCTTGCGGGAGTCAAACTCCACGAAGCTGGTGACCTGCGCCTCCGGGTCCGCCTCCGGGCTCAGGGTCCCGTCGGTGACGTCGGCGATAGTGCGCAGCGAGAGTGAAATCATTGCTACTCCTCCCCCGTTTCCTGTCCGTAGCCCAGCGAGGCAAGTGCCCGGCGGACCTCTTCCCTGTCGTCGAAGTGGTGCGTGGTGTCGCCGACAATCTGGCCCACCTCGTGGCCCTTCCCCACCACAATGACGGCGTCGCCGGGGCGAGCCCATGCGACTAGCTCATCGATCGCGCGGGCGCGGTCGCCCACCTCGCGGACCTCAGTGTCTTGGTCGGCTGCGTCGCGCGCGCCCGCGAGCACTGCGGCTCGGATTGCGGCCGGATCTTCGGTGCGCGGGTTGTCATCCGTCACCACCACAAGGTTCGCGCGGCGCGCGGCTTCGGCGCCCATCAGCGGGCGCTTGGACACATCGCGGTCCCCGCCGGCACCGACGGCCACGCCGATGCGGCCCTTGACCTGACCGCGCAGGGTGTCCAGCACGGCGGCCACGGCTGCGGGCTTGTGGGCGTAATCCACAACGGCGATGAACTCCTGGCCAGCGCTGATACGTTCCATGCGTCCCGGCACCGCCGCAGTGCTCAAACCCTGGATGAACGCCGGCACGTCCACGCCCACGGCGTCCGCCAGGGCGATGGCGAGGGCGGCGTTAGCCACGTTGAAGGTGCCGGGCAGCGGCAGGGTGAAGCGGTACTCCGCCCCCTGCACGCGCACCAAAACATCCTGCGCGCCCGTGGGTTCCACGCCCAGCTGCGTCGCTTCCACGTCCAGGTTCGCCTGGCCGCGGGTGCCTACGGTGATTGGGTCGGAAGCAATCGTCGATAAGCGTGCGCCCCAGTCGTCGTCGACGCAGATGACGCTGCGCGCGGCGGCGAGGGGCGACGCCGGGTCGAAGAACTGCGCCTTGGCGGCGAAGTAGTCCTCCATGGTCTCGTGGAAGTCCAGGTGGTCCTGGCTCAAGTTGGTGAAACCGGCGACGTTGAAACGCGAGCCGCCGGTGCGGCCCAGCATGAGGGCGTGGGAGGAAACCTCCATGACCACATGCGTCACCCCGGCGCGCAGCATGCGGGCGAAAAGCGCCTGCAGCATGGGCGCCTCTGGCGTGGTTAGGGAGCTGGGGACGTCCTCCCCGGCGATGCGGGTGCCGGTGGTGCCGATCAGGCCGACGCGGCAGCCGGCCGCGGTCAGGCCGCGTTCCAGCAGGTAGGTGGTGGTGGTCTTGCCGGAGGTACCGGTAACACCGATCAACGTCATGTGCTCGGAGGGGTGGCCGTACACCTCCGCCGCGACCTCCCCCAGCACCGCGCGGATATCCTCCACCACCAAGATGGGGCGGCGGTCCGACGTTTCGGAGATGATGGCGTAGCCCGCGTGGTCCGTCAGGATTGCGCCCGCCGGGGAATCGAACGCGAAGCGTGCGCCGTGCACCCGGGTTCCGGGTAGCGCGGCGAAGAGGCCGCCGGGCTCTACCGCGGTGGAATCCAGACTGACGGACTCCACCACCAAGTCCACGCTCGGCGCGTTGAACACCTCCGCGCCGGCGATCTCTGCGAGCCGGTGAAGCGTTGGTGCCTCGGGCTGAGCCATGGCCATGGTTGCGGTTCCTTTCTTATGCACTGGCAGTTCTTATTGTGCCTGCAGGATGTACGGTTCGGCGGGCGGGGACGGCGGGACGTTTTCCCGGTTGAGCAGCCAGCTGGCGATCTCAGTGAACACGGGTGCCGCAGACTGGCCGCCGCGGCCGCCGTGAAGCGGGCCGCGCTGCGGCTCATCCAACATGATGGCAACTACAAAGCGCGGGTCATTCGCCGGGGCGATGCCCGCGAACGTGATCCAGAACTGGCTTTGGGAGTACGCGCCGGTCTCCGGGTTCACCTTCTGGGCGGTGCCGGTCTTGCCCGCTAGCTGGTAGCCCTCCAGATCGTTGCCCTGCGCGGTGCCGGACTGCAGGCCGGCCGGGTCCGATTGGAACGCGGAGCGGAACATGTCCACCGTGGTGCGTGCCGTTTCCTCGCTGACCACGCGGGTGCGCTGGGGCTCCGGCTGCTCAACCTCTTCACCGTCCGGCCCCACCACGCGGGAGATGATGCGCGGCTCGATCCGCTCGCCGCCGTTGGCCAACGCCTGGTACACGCCGGCCATCTGCAGCGCGGACCAGCTCATGCCCTGGCCGATCGGCAGGTTGGCGAAGGTGCCGCCGGACCACTGCTCCAGCGCGGGCAACAGGCCGGCGGACTCGTTGGGCAATTCCACGCCGGTGGTGCGGCCAATACCGAAACGCTGCAGGTAGTCCCAGTAGCGCTCCTCCCCCAACCGTTGGGCCAGCTGGAGCGTGCCCACGTTGGAGCTCTTGCCGAAGATGCCCGCGGTGGTGTACGGGGCAACATCGTGCGCCCACGCGTCCCGCACGGTCACGCCCGCCATGTCGATCGAGCCCGGAACCTGGTGGACTTCCTCAGGCGTAGTCAAACCCTCTTCGATGGCAGCCGCGGCGGTGATCACCTTAGCCACAGAGCCCGGCTCGAACGGGTGGGAGATGGAGTTGTTGTCAAAGTCCCGGCCTTCTTTGAGCTGCTTATCCAGGTCACCGTTCGGGTCAATGGTGCCCGTGTTGGCCATGGCCAGCACTTCGCCGGTGCGTGCGTCCAGCACCACGGCCTGCGCGTCGAGCGCCAGCGAGTTCGCCTTCGCCTGCTCAAGGGTCTGCTGCACGAAGGTTTGCAGGTCCAGGTCAATCGTCAGCTCAATGCGCGCGCCGTCCACCGCCGGGACCACGTCGCGCAACGTACCCGGGATCGCCTGCCCGTTCGCGGACACGTCCTCGGTGGAGCGACCGTTAATGCCGGTGAGGATTGCGTCGCTGGACGCCTCCAGCCCGAACTGGCCGTGGCCGTCCATGGAAACCTTGCCCAGGATGTTCTCCCCGATCGCGCCGTTGGGGTACTGCCGAATGTCCTGGTGGTCCGCCGCCACGCCGTGGAACGTCTTGGCCACCTGCGCAGCCACGTCCGGGTCCACGTTGCGCACCAGCACCTCATAGTTTGTCTCCGCGTGCAGCTTGTCCAGGATTTCGCGCGCGCTGACATTGCCCACGGTGCGCGGCGCGTCCTTCGCAGCATTGCTTCTCGACGACTGCTTTTCCGCCTCTTCCCGCTCAACCACGCCATCGCCGATCATCACCGGAATCTCGTTGGCCATGGTGCGCAGCACGTCTTCAACTCGGGCGTCGATTTGGGCTTCGATGGCGTCCTTGGAAGCGCCGTCCATACGCAACTGCAGCTCCTGCTGCTCGCGCAGCTCGTTGCGCAGCGTGATCGGGGACACGGTAAGCGAGCGCGCCTGCATGGTGTAGGCCAGCATGTTGCCCTCGCGGTCCACGATTTCGCCGCGGCGGGCGGGGTCGGTGTACAGGCGGGCGCGTTGCGCCTGCGCCTGTTCGCGCAGGTCAGGGCCCCACACCACCTGCACCCAGAAGAGGCGGCCGATGAGGATGGCGGCGACGACAAGGAACGCGACGGCAAGCCACGAGGCACGGCGGTGGGTAATCGCTGCCTGCTGTTGCTGTTGCGCCACCTCTATGTTCACCTACCTCATACTGCTCTGCTGAACGGACGAAAGCCCTTACGGTCTTCCAATCTTGCACGCTGCAGGCCCTTTGCAGCGTGTGCCACACGCTAGAAGGCGGGCGGAACGTTCGGCTGGTAGGGGGCGACGTTGGCGAAGCGCGGTGCAGCAGCGCCTTCGGGGCCTTGCGGGCGGTCACCGATCACGTTGCCGCCGGGCAGCGGAGTGAGGGAATCGCCGAGCTCTTCGGTGGCGCCGCGGTCACTCGTTGCGCGGTCTGCGCGAACCGGTGCACCGTTGACGTCCATGACCGGTGCCACGGATTCCGGGTTGAACTCGCGGCGCGTTTCCACATGCCCGTCCGGCGCAACCTCCACAATGCCGGGCTGGCTTGCAACCAGC
The DNA here is from genome assembly GCF_021496665.1 of Corynebacterium sp. CNCTC7651. Taxonomy (NCBI): domain Bacteria; kingdom Bacillati; phylum Actinomycetota; class Actinomycetes; order Mycobacteriales; family Corynebacteriaceae; genus Corynebacterium; species Corynebacterium sp. CNCTC7651. The sequence goes on from NZ_CP071246.1 coordinate 1,548,567, forward strand.
ATGCCGGCGTCAGCAGCCCGCTGGGCAATCTCCGCCGAGGAGCGCAGATCCTCCAGGTCGCGGTTGAGGGATTCGACCTCGTTCTTCAGCTGGCGCTCCTGGGACTGCAGCTGCTGGATAGTAAAGGTCTGGGTGGTGGACAGGCCGGAGAGCACCATGGCGATGGCAATGCCGACCACCAGGAGGAAGACGGCCATGCCGCCCACCGCGGAGAAGCGGCGCTTCGTCTGCACCGGCGCGGCGACACGGCGGCCACGCACCGACACCACCTGCTGAGACCCGAGCCGACCGCGGGACCCGCTGTGCGGCACGTGGGGCTTCACACCCGGCTTCGGGGTGGGCACGTAGGCCGACGGGCGGGAACCACGGGTGCGCGGCGCGGCCGGACGGGGCAACGTGGTTGTGCGCGGCGCGGAGGCGATGTCTCGAACGGCCATGGTGTCGGTGTCCTTTGTGCTTTTGGTGTGGCGGGGCGTGCGGGTTGGGTCTTTAGGCGGGGTTAATCCGGAGGGGCGAGTTTCTCCACGCCGCGGACACGCACAGAGGCGGCGCGGGAGTTGAGCTCGATCTCCTCCTGGCTTGCCTTCTCCGCGCCGTTGGTGATGGAGCGGAATTTCGGCGCGGTGCCGGGCAAGTCCATTGGCAGCCCGGGCGGAGTCTTCGAGGCGGTCAGGTCCGCAAAAGCTGCCTTTACAATTTTGTCCTCTAAGGACTGGTAACTCATGAACACCACGCGGCCGCCAACGCCAAGAAGTTCTGTAATTACCGGAACTACGTGTTCCACGGCCTCGAGTTCGCGGTTGACCTCCACGCGCAGTGCCTGGAATGTGCGCTTGGCCGGGTGGCCGCCGGTACGGCGAGCTGCGGCCGGAATGGTGTCGTAGAGCAGCTCCACCAATCGTGCGGAGTGCTCGAACGGGGCACGTTCGCGCTCCTTCACAATCGCCGTGGCGATCTTGCCGGCGAAGCGTTCATCGCCGTAGGTCTTGAGGATGCGTGCAATGTCACCGTGGCTGTAGGTGTTCAGCACGTCTGCGGCAGTGATTCCCGTGGTGGGATCCATGCGCATGTCCAGCGGAGCATCGACCTTGTAGGCGAACCCGCGCTCCGGCTGGTCCAGTTGCATCGAAGACACGCCGAGATCAAACAGCGCGCCCGCCACCCCGGTGTCGCGCACTGCATCGAAGGCGGGACCTTCTCCGGTGGCGATGGGTTCCAAGATGTCGTCGAAACGCGCCTGCACGGGTGCGAACCTGTCCCCGAAACGGGCGACGCGCTCGCCGGCTTGGGCGAGCGCGTTCGGGTCGCGGTCCACGCCGATCACTCGCGCGGCGCGGAAGACCTCGAGGAAGTGCTCGGTGTGGCCGCCGGCGCCGAGAGTGCCGTCGACAATCACGGCGCTGTCGCCGAACGCCTCAACGGCGGGCGCGAGCAGTTCCGCCATGCGGTCGCGCATCACGGGGACGTGGCCGTGGTTGGCAGCAGGGTCGAAGTCCATGTCACTAACGTTGTGCTGTGCCACTTGGTGCCACCCCCTGCCCTGTTGTCGCCGCCCGCGTGAAAGTCCCACTGTGTGTGGGGAGCGAGTAGAGCCCTGCCCGGGGCGGCCGTTCTGATGTCGGGGAAGTACACCAGAAGAGCTACGCACCCCGGACAGAGTCCGTACACGCTCTCCGTCAGTAGTCAGCGCCTGCCGTGTGGGTAGTCAGCCCCTACAGCAGACCGGAGAGAATGTCGTCATCGTCCGCCGCCGAGAAAGCGGCTTCCGTCTCCTGTTGATATTGCGCCCAGGATTCTTGATCCCAGATCTCCAGAAAATCCACTGACCCGATGACTACGCATTCCTTGCTCAGGTTTGCGTACTCCCGGTGCGCCGGCGACAGCGTAATGCGACCGGAACCGTCCAGCGTCTGCTCATCCGCACTGGCAGCCAGGTTACGAATGAACGCGCGAGCCTTCGGGTTCGTACGGGAAGCTGCCGCCGCCTTTCGGGCACGTGCGGCGAACTCCTCGCGGGGATAGACCGCAAGCGAGTGGTCCTGCCCCTTGGTCACCATCAACCCGTCCGCCAGCTCCTCGCGGAACTTGGCGGGCAGTGTCAGGCGCCCCTTGTCGTCGAGCTTGGGAGTGTAGGTTCCCAGAAACATCCGGTGACCTACCTTTCCTTCCACCTTCAGACCGAGCTCATGAAATTTTCTGCGCTTCGATCCATGCCGCCCACGTAGTCAAGATGGACACCACGTCTCTCCGCTGTGCCCCACTTTAACCCACTTTCCCCCACCTACGCCACACCGCACGGCAAAATAGCGGATAAAATTTAGAAAACTCCAGGTAAATCGCGGTTTGAGCGGTGGCGAGCCCACCCGCGGAGCCCTGCCACAGCCAACTCATTTGTCACAGTAGACCCATGGGGCTCATGCTTATCGACGACACTCCGCAGCGTCTCACCAGGTCAAACGTGGCGTGGGGGAAGGTGGGGCATCCGAGTGGGCGAAAGTGGGGAAACGAAAAAACCTCCCGCATTGCGCGGGAGGTAAAGGTGGGAGGAAGTGGCGCGCTACTGGCGATCCTCAAAGCGGCGGCGGAAATTCTCCTCCATCGCCACAGTGCGCGGGGAACGGGCACGCTGTGCCTGGGAAGGCGCCTGCGGGCGGGATGTTGACGGCGCGGGGGCGCGCAGCGCCATAATGCCGCCGCCCAGCATGACCACAAATCCAATGACACTCAGCACAATTGCCCAAATGCTCAGCGACGCCAGGGCAACGCCGCCAATAAGCAGGACCAGACCCAGCACCATGAGAGCGACGCTGCGCATGGTCAGGTTGCCGGTGGGCGCGGACACGCCAAAGCCAGCCTCATTTGCCACGGTGCTCCCAAACTTGGGATCTTCCGCGAGGAGGGACTGCTCAATCTCGCGGAGCATGCGCTGTTCTTGCTCAGAAAGAGACACTTCGTTTTCTCCACAGCTCCGGGTAGGACGGTTGGTATGCGTAAGTACCAACGGCCATCGTAGCCGGTTTGTTCCCGGGGAAAACATCGCTTCGCGGAATCACCCCATTGCTATGCCGCCATCACGTCGCCCGGGTGCACCTCTATATAGAAAGACTCCGCATCCTTGAGCAGCCGGCGCACCAAGTCCGCGTCCAGGTTGCGCTCTATGCCGGAGGCCACTCTCCCCCGCTGGCGCGAATATGCGCGAAACCGGTCCGCCCACGCTTTGCCACCCTCCCCCGTAAGCGCAAGCTTGTCCCACGCGCTGGTGGGCAGCCGCTTACGCTTGCGCAGCACCGGGGATTGCGCGTTCACCGCACCCGCCACACGAAGCGCCGCTTGGTAGGCGTACTCCATAGCGAGGTCAGGGCGGGAAGCTGCGAGCTCTGCCCGGGCGGCCCCCAAGAGGGACTCGGCCGACGCAAGAAAAGTGTCGCGCCGGGACGGCCGGGCGGCTGCACCGTAGGTAGAGCTGGTGGTGGCGGAGATAACGCTGTTCATCTTGGTTTCCTTCCGTTGTTCTCGGTATTGCCCATAACCTAAAACAACCGTTCGAGATCCAATCTGGAAGAGTCGCACATTCGTTCGAACGTCGAAAAGCAAAAGCCCCTAAAAACCGCCTCCGATGATGGGCGCGGCGTGGTTAGGTGGTGGGGTGAGCGTAGAAATCCGCAGGCTCAGCGCGGGCGAGTACTCCATGCTCGTGCCCACGCTGGTGGATATTTATATGGCTGCGATGGAGTATGACCCGGCGATTCGGGAGCAGCGGGTGCGCATCTGGCGCGGCGAAGTGAGCTGGCCGGGGTTCACTGCTATTGCCGCGATTGAGGGCGGGGATGTGATCGGGGTGGCGTACGGCTTCATCGGCAGTCGCGAGCGCTGGTGGGACCGCCAGCTGATGCGGAGCATGGAGGAAAACGGGGGGATCACCCCGCGGCGCCGCGAGATTCTCAACAGCTACTTCGAGGTAGCGGAGATTCATGTCCTGCCCGGCCACCAGGGGCGCGGCATTGGGGCGAAGCTGCTGACGGAGCTGCTCAAGCTTGCCCCGGCGGAGTGGGCGCTATTGTCCACCCCCGAAATCGACGGCGAAGCGAACGGCGCGTTTGGGCTCTACAGGAAGTACGGGTTTGAGGATCTAGCGCGCAACTTCATGTACCCGGGCGACCCTAGGCCATTTGCCATCCTTGGCCGTCGGCTGCCGCTTCCCAGTGGTCTGTAGTGTTGGTGGGCGAATAATGCCGATACGAAGGAGCCATACGTGCAGCACCGCGGATTGACCATCACTGAGGTGCCCGCAGCGGTAGAAGCGCAGCTTGCCTCGTTTTTCGCTGGCCAAGAATCCGTGATTGCAGAGCTGGGTAGCCCGGTGGAGCGCGCGGTGGAGCACCTCAAGCGCTTCGTGCTCGGGGGCGGCAAGCGGATCCGCCCCCTCTACGGCTGGACCGGGTTTGTGGGCAGCGGGGGCTGCGAGCGCGGCGGCGAGGACCCGGAGGCGGTGCTGCGCGCCGTGTCCTCCCTGGAGTTCATCCAGGCCTGCGCCCTGATTCACGACGATATTATTGATGCCTCCGACACCCGCCGCGGCGCCCCCACCGTCCACCGCGCAATTGAGGCGCAGCACCGCGAAGGCAACCTGCGGGGCGATGCCGCGGCGTACGGTGAACATGCCGCCATCTTGATCGGCGATCTGGCGCTGGTGTGGGCGGAGGACATGTGGCGCGGCTCTGGGGTCTCGCAAGACGCGCTCGCCCGCGCCGAGGATGCCTGGCGCGGCATGCGCACCGAGGTCATTGGCGGCCAGATCCTGGACATCGCCCTTGAAACGGAGGGCAGCGAATCTGCTGAGATGGCCGATCGGGTGAACCGGTTCAAGACTGCCGCGTACACCATTGAGCGCCCGCTGCACCTGGGTGCGGCTCTGGCCGGGGCGCCTGCGGAAACTATCGCGGCGTTCCGCGGTTACGGCCGGGACATCGGGATTGCTTTTCAGCTTCGCGACGATATCTTGGGGGTCTTCGGCGACGCCGCGATTACCGGCAAGCCGGCTGGGGACGACATCCGCGAGGGCAAGCGCACAGTGCTCTACACCTCGGCGTTGTCCCTGCTCGACGCTGCCGATCCTTCCGCCGCGGCGGAACTGCGTGCCGGCATCGGGGCCGTGGACGCGGACGTGGACCGGCTCGCCGCGCTCATCGCACGCAGCGGTGCCGTTGATGCGGTGGAGGCGCGCATCGATGAGCTCACCGCGTCTGGCCTGACCTACTTGGAGCAGGCGCCGATCAGCGATGAGGCCGTGTCCACGCTGCGCCAGCTGGCGATCAAGTCCACCGCGCGGCGGAGCTAAAACGCCATCGCCTGCGCGCGGCGGATGACTTCGCGCGCGCCGTGGCCGTGCAGCGCGTCGATCGGGCGGCCCGGCAGCGTCTCATCCGGCGTGAAGAGGAACTGCAGGATCTCGTCCTGCGCGAAACCGCCGTCTGCCAGCACCGTGATCGCGCCGGAGACAAACTTGGACAGCTCGCCGTTGTGCAGCAGCAACGCAGGAACGGTACGCACGCCGTCCTTCTTGTACACAACCAGCTTGCCGGCACCGACAATGTCGTGGACCTTGGTCACAGGGACGCCGAGCAGCTCGGCGACCTCGGGGAAGGTGTACAAGTCCTCGCCGGCTAGGAGCTCGTCGAGAGAAGGCGGGGTCTGCTGCGGGAAAGTCACGCACCGTAGTTTAGCGCCCGCACCTGCATTAGCCATTGGTCGCGCCGGTTCGCCATACTGGGTGCATGCAGTTGGCAGTGGGAGATACCCTGGAGGGCCGCTACGTCATCGACCGCCCCATCGCGCGCGGCGGCATGGCCACGGTCTACCGCTGCGTGGATACGCGCCTGGGCCGCGAGGTGGCCGCCAAGGTCATGCACGAGCAGTACGTGCACGATCCCGTGTTCCGCGACCGCTTCCGCCGCGAAGCGCGCGCACTGGCCCAGCTCTCCCACCCCAACCTGGTCAACGTCTACGACTTTTCGGCCCAAGGCGAGGTCATCTACCTCATCATGGAGCTGATTAAGGGGGGCACGCTGCGCGAGCTTCTCGACGAACGCGGCCCGATGCCGCCACACGCCGCCGCAGCGGTGATGCGGGGCATGCTGACAGGGTTGGCGGTCGCGCACGCTCGCGGCTTGATTCACCGCGACATCAAACCGGACAATGTGCTGATTAACGAGGACCACAGTGTGAAACTGGCGGACTTCGGCCTGGTCCGCGCCGCCGCTGAAGCGACCCACTCCACCGACCAGATCGTGGGCACCGTGTCCTACCTCTCCCCCGAGCAGGTGGACGGCTCCCCCATGACTCACGCTTCCGACGTGTATTCGGCCGGCATCCTGCTCTTCGAGCTGCTCACCGGCCGCACCCCGTTCACGGGAGAGACGCAACTGGCGAAGGCGTACGCGCGCCTCACCGCGGACGTTCCGGCACCGAGCGCGCTGATTGCCGGGGTGCCCAAGCTTTTCGACGAACTGGTGGCCACCGCCACCGCCCGACGCCCGGAAGATCGTTTCCGCGATGCGACGGAGTTCCTCCACGCGTTAAATGATGTGGCCGACGCGCTGGCGCTGCCCGAATACACGGTGCCCGTGCCGCGCAACTCCGCGGCGAATCGAGCGGCCGCGCACCCGACCAATTTCGGTGTCCTCGGCGCAAGCGCGCCGGCGGCGAGTGCTGAGCCCGCGCCGACGCAGTCGCCCAGCCGCTCCGCAGAGGCACAGCGGTTCGAGCCGCGGCGGGCGGAGCCGACCCAAACCCGCTACGCGGAACCGGTGCAGCCGCGCCCCTATGCACAACCGGTGGAACCGCGCCCGTACGCGGAACCGGTGCAGCCGCGTGTTCCTGCGAACGTCGATACGCATGCCCCCGCAAAAGAGGAAGCCCCGGAGGTCAACCCTGTGACCAACCGGGGCGGGGTGGGGCTTGCCGTGTTCTTGGTGCTTGCCGTCGCCGCCACCGCCGCCGTGGCAATCGGCGGTTGGTGGTTCGGCTCCGGCATGTACGGCGAAGTGCCGCCGCTGATCGCCGGCTAGCAGCTGGTAGCGCAGGCTAGTAGCGCAACATCTCCGCGACCAGGAAGGCCAGCTCGAGGGCCTGCTCGGTGTTCAGGCGCGGGTCCACGGCGGACTCGTAGCGGCCCGGCAGATCCACGTCCGTGATGTCCTGGGCGCCGCCGAGGCACTCCGTGACGTTCTCGCCCGTCGCCTCAACGTGGATGCCGCCCGGGTGGGTGCCCAGCGCGCGGTGGACCTCGAAGAAGCCCTGTACCTCGTCAATGATCTTGTCAAAATGGCGGGTCTTGTAGCCGTTGGATGCGGTGAAGGTGTTGCCGTGCATCGGGTCGGACTGCCAGACCACCTTGTGGCCGGAAGCCTCCACAGCCTTCACAATCGGGGGCAGGACCGTGCGGATGTTCTCGTGGCCCATGCGGGTGATCATGGTCAGACGGCCCGGCTCACGGTTCGGGTCGATCTTGTCCGCATACGCCACGGCCTGCTCCGGGGTGGTGGAGGGGCCGAGCTTGATGCCCACCGGGTTGTCGATGAGGGCGGCGAAGTTCACGTGGAAATCATCGATGCCGCGGGTGCGCTCGCCGATCCAGAGCTGGTGCGCAGACAGGTCATACAGCTTGGTCTCGCCCTTGCCGTTTTCCGCGAGGCGGAGCATCGAACGCTCGTAGTCCACCAAGAGGGCCTCGTGAGACGCGTAGATTTCGGAGGTGCGCAAGTGCTCATCGTTCACGCCGCAGGCATCCATGAATGCGAGGGAGCGGGAAATCTCGCGGCCAAGCGCCTCATAGCGCGCGCCCGCCGGGGAGCGGCGCACAAACTCGCGGTTCCAGTCGTTGATGTGGTGCAGGTCCGCAGTGCCGGAAGTCACCAGCGCGCGAACCAGGTTCATCGCCGCGGAAGAGTTGGCGTACGCGCGGATCATGCGGGCCGGGTCGTGGCGGCGGGCTTCCTCGGTGGGCTCCACGCCGTTGACAATGTCGCCGCGGTAGTTCAGCAGGCCGTTCTCATCCCGGTCGGAGGAACGCGGCTTGGCGTACTGGCCGGCGATGCGGCCGAGCTTGACCACGGGCATGGACGCGCCGTAGGTGAGCACCGCCGCCATCTGCAGCAGAGTGCGGATGTTGGCGCGGATGTGCGGCTCCGTGTTGGACTCGAACGTCTCAGCGCAGTCGCCGCCCTGGAGCATGAACGCCTTGCCCAGCGCCACGTCCGCCAGCTGGCCCTTCAGGGACTCCACCTCGGGGGCGAGGACCACCGGCGGCACGGATTCCAGGATCTTGCGCACGTAGTTCGCCTGGTCCGGATCCCACGACGGCTGCTGTTTCGCATCGCGGGACAGCACGTCGACCCACTTCTCGTTCAGGTCGCCCGGCAGCGGGGGCAGGTCCGGCAGCACTTCTTTAGGGATGTCAATAGTCCAACTCACAGCTCTAGTTGTAGCACGCGGGCCCCACGCACCGCGACCTAAACGACCTGCAAAATGTCAACGAGTGGACTACAGATTCCGCGATGTGGACACTTTGCCGTTGCGGTCCAGCGGCAACACGGCGGCGCAAGCGCGGTACTTCTGCAGGTTGTGGCGCGCATCCACCAACGCGTCATGATTGCCGTCCGGAATCTGCGGCAGCCGGGGTCTGCCCGCCATATGCCAATACTGCTTCAGCTCACGGGTAAAGCGAGGTAGTTCGCGGGGGAGGCCCCGCATGTCGCCCCACAACTGCGCCAGCACAACATGGTCGTACGCGCCCACCCACGCCCACAGCTCCGGCTTGGTGTGGCCGGTGGTTAGAAACGCGAGCACGTCCTCGCGGATTCTCCGCAGCGGCTTCCACACCGGGTCAGCCCTGTCCGGCAGCTTGTTCAGCACGTTGCAGCGCACCCAGCTGTTGGCGCGCGCGGGGTCGAACTCCGTGGAGACGGCGTAGTACTCGCGCCCGTCCTCAGCAACAATGCCGATAGAGACGAGCTCGATCGTCGTGCCGTCCTCGATGAACTCCGTGTCGTAGAAATAGCGCACCGGGCTATCGCCTCGGCTCTCCACGCAGCTCCTGCTGCGCCTGGCGCGCGGTGTTCCGGCGCTGGCGCGCGGTCTCCGAGGCCTCGGAACCGTCAGCGGCGTCCCGGCGCGGCCAGAACATCACTACGGCAACCAGCACCACGGCGAGCGGGGCGATGATCGTGGTGTAAAACTCCGCGCGCGAGGCAACCAGGTACGCCGCAACAATCAGCACGACCAAAACGACGCGGGTGACCAGATCCTTATCCACTTAGGCGCGCTCCTTGCCGTCCGCAACAACGGTTTCCTTCTCGCCGCCCGGCTCTGCGCCCTCCGGGTACTCCCCCGTCTGCTCCAGCGCCTTCTTCACATCGGACGCGTAGACATCCACATTCGGGCTGCCAACAAGCTTCGCCAACTCGTGCATCACGTAATCCGTGAACGGGCGCATGACATCGCGGGAGCTCGGATCGAAGCCGTGCTCCTGCGCCCAGGCGTGCGGGTCAATCGGCTCAGAAACCTTGATGCGCACCTTCGCCGGGCGCGGGATGGAGGTGCCGATCGGGTTCGCGTCGCGGGTGCCAATCATCGCGATCAGCACCACGGGCACGCCGGTGGCCATGGCGATGCGCGCCATACCGGTGCGGCCACGGTACACACGCCCGTCCGGGGAGCGCGTGCCCTCCGGGTAAATGCCAAACACGTCGCCGCGCCCCAGTACATCCTCAGCCGCTTGCTGCAGCGCAGCGCCAGCGTCACTGCTGGAGCGATCCACGGGGATCTGCCCCACGGAGGAGAAGAAGAACTTCTGAATCCTGCCCTTCAGCCCCGGCGCCGTGAAGTACTCCTTCTTGGCCGGGAACTGGATCTGGCGGCGCATCATCAACGGCAGGTAGAACGAATCCATCACCGCTTGGTGGTTGGATGCCAAGATCACGGGGCCGGTTTCCGGGATGTGCTCCGAACCGGAAATCGTCGGGCGATTCCACACCAGCAGCGGCGGGCCCAAAATCGCCTTGAACAGCGAGTACCAGTGGTTCTGCATCGTCGACTCCCTTACAACTTTTGGCCCGCGACATCTGCACCGCGAACGCGCTCACGCGCCAGATCGGCGACACCGATCATACCTGCCTGGGGTCCCAGCTCTGCCCGCAGGACGTCCGGAACGGGGCGGTACCCAGCGCCTACCATGTTGGCAGCCAGCGACTCTTTCGCCTCATCCAGGAACAAGTCCGCGTCCTCACTCACTCCCCCGCCGAGCACGATCAGCGCCGGGTCCAGCACATCTGCAACAATGGACAGGCCCCGCCCCAGCCACTGCGCGAAGCTGGACAGCGCCGCTTGCCCCAGCTTGTCCCCGGCGCGCGCGGCTTCCATCACGTCGCGCCCGGTTGCACGCTTATCGACGACTTTTCGGTACAACCCGCAATCCTGATACCGCCCCTGTGTCGCCTTTTCCACCGCGCAATCCAGAAGCGACGTGCCGGAGGCGTAGCGCTCCAAGCACCCCTTCTTGCCGCAGGAGCACACGCGGCCGCCTTGCACCACAGTGATGTGGCCGAATTCGGGCGCGGTGCCGAAAGAACCGCGGTAAATCTCCCCGCGGTGCATGAGCGTGGCGCCGATGCCGGTACCAACGGCGAAGAACACCCACGTCTCCGCGTCGCGCGCCACGCCGTAGATGTATTCGCCCCACGCGGCGGCATTCGCATCGTGTTCCAGGCGCACCGGCAAACCGATCGCGTTTTCCAGCTCTTTGCGCACCGGGCGGTTTTCGCGCCACGGGAGGTGCGGGGCGAAACGGACAATCTCACATTCCGGGTCAAGGAAGCCCGCGATAGCCAAGCCGACGGCGGCTACGTCGTACTCTGCCCGCAGCTCATCCACCATGCTGACCACCGCCGCTTCAAGCTCATCTGCACCGTGCGGGGTCGGGTGTGAGCGCATGGCAAGGATCTCGCCCTCCCCCGACACAACGGCGGCGCGGGTGTTCGTGCCACCGATATCGAACCCTACTGTGAGCGGGAGTGAACCGTTCTGCATGAACGCCAATGCTATCCCGACTGGCCAAGGTCCCCGGCCAGCAGGTCCCACAGCCTATCGCCCAGCACATCCCAGGAGTACGCCCGGGCAACGTGGCGGCGGCCGGCGGTGCCCATGCGGCGGCGCAAGGAAACGTCGTCAAGCAAGGTGCCCAAAGCCGCGACCAAGCCTCCGGTGTCGCGCCCGCCGACCACGATGCCGGTGTCTTTGGTGACGGTCTCTGGCGCGCCGCCGGAATCGCCTGCGACGACGGGCACCTCGCACGCCTGCGCCTCGAGGTAGACGATGCCCAGGCCCTCTACGTCGAGCCCCCCGCCGCGGGTGCGAGCCGGCATGGCGAAGACGTCCGCGGCGGCGACGATGTCCCGCAGCACGTCCCGCTCCACGGCGCCGGTGAAGGTGACACCCTCCACCCCGTCCGCGAGGCGCTCGAGCCGCTTGCGGTACGGACCCGATCCGACGATAACCAGCTGGGTGCCGGGCGCGTGTCGACGCACCTCGGGCAACGCCCGGATCAACTGATCCTGCCCCTTGCGGGCTACCAGGCGCGACGCGCAGACGATGAGCGGCGCCTCGCCCACGCCGAGCTGTTCCCGCGTCGCGCGGATGGCGCCTGGATGCGCGGGGCGGAAGTATTCCACGTCAACGCCGGACGGCAGCGCGATGTAGGTCGGTGCGTCGCCGAATGCGGGGCGAAGCCGGCCCAGCGTGTACTCGGAGATGTACGTGATCGTGTCCGCGCTGCGGCCGATTGCGCGCAAAGCTTGTCGCGAACCTGGCAGCATGGACCAGCCAACCTCGTGGCCGTGGGTGGTGGCTACAACGCGGCTTGCGCCGGCACGTTTCGCAGCTGCCCCCATCAACGCCAGGGGTGCCGCGGCGCCGAACCAGACGGTGTCAATGTTGTGTTCCGCGATGAGCGCTGCCATGCGTCTTGTGGTTGCAGGCGTGGGCAGCATAACCCGCCGTGGCCAGCGGACGATGGTGTACGGCTGCTGGGCATCCCAGTCGGCTGCTGCCTGCGCGTCCTGGGTGGAGGCGAATACCACGATGGCATCAGCGCCCTCGCGGCGCACGAACTGGTCCACATAGTCGCGCAGGTAGGACTGAATGCCCCCGACGGTCGGGGGAAAATCGTTGGTGACCAGCAGCACCGTCATGGCGCTAGTAGCGGACCGCCCCGGTGATCGGCATGGAGTTGTACGGAACAACCTGGATCGGGATCCCGTAGTCCGATGCGTGGACAATCATGCCGTCGCCGATGTACATGCCCACGTGGGTGGTGCCCGGGTAGTAGCCGATGATGTCGCCCGGCTGCAGCTGGCTCAGCGGCACCGGCATGCCGCCGGCGAGCTGCGCCTGCGACGTGCGCGGAATGCCCTTGCCGTTCTGCGCGTACGCCCACACCATGAGACCGGAGCAGTCGAACGCGTTCGGGCCGGTTGCGCCCCAACCGTACGGCTTGCCCAGCTGGGCCATCGCGGCGGAAACAACGCCGGAACCCGCGGCCGGCAGGATCATGCCGCTGACGTCAACCGGGTTGTCCTTGTTCACCCAGCGATCAAAGGATTCCGGGTTCAGGGCGTTTACCCTCGCCTCGATCAGGCGGACCTGCTCATCCAGCTCCTCGCGCTCACGTTCCAACTTCGCCCGTTTCGCGTCGAGCTCAGCCCGCTTGGCCTCTGCCTCCCCTACTGCCCTGGCAACTGCATCAGACCGCTCCACGGCGTCGCGGCTGGCCGCGTTGAGTCCGAGGATGGTGCGCTCTGCATTGCGGGACAGGGCGCCGAGATATGCCGCGCGGTCAATCGCTGCCTGGGGGCTGCCGGCATCGAGGGTGTTGAGCAGCAGCTCGGAATAGGTGTTGCGGTAGCGGGACTGCGCGATGCCGTTCACGTTGTGCTGGAAGCCGGCGCGCGCGCCGCTTGCGCGGTCTGCATCGCCGCGGGCGATGTCCGCTTGCGCCGTGAGCTCAGCAACACGCTTCTGCGCCTCCGCAATCTCATCCTCAAGGCCCTTCAGCTCTTCAACCTTCGCAGCTGCGTCATGGGAGATCTGCTCCATCTGGGCGATCATGTCATCAACGTCGTCGGCAAGCGCCGGCTGCGGAAGCAACGTCAACCAGACGCCGGCGGCCGAGATTGCGGCGATGCACTGCTTCGTCCGAGAGCTCTTGCGGTGTTTGCCCACGTGCGTTCCTTTACGTCCACGGCATGGAGCCTTTATAAAACCGTTACCACTATAGCCCCGCCCGAGCCGGGCGCAAAGACTTAGCTTTTTGCAGGTCAGCACGCAAAAACCCCACGCGTCACGGAAGTGGTTCCCGTGACGTGTGGGGTTTGGAGTGTGCGGAGCTTAGAAGCGGACCACAGAGTGGATCGGCATCATGTGCAGCGGACGGATCCCCACCGGGGTGCCACTGTTGAGAGCGTCGATTATCATGCCGTCGCCAATATAGATCCCGACGTGGGAAGCGCCGCCGTAGTACGCAACGATGTCGCCCGGCTGGATCTGGTCCAGCGGCACGCGGGTGCCGGCAGCTGCCTGTGCGGAGGAGGTACGCGGGATGGAGATGCCTGCCTGCGCGTAGACCCAGGAGGTGAAGCCGGAGCAGTCGAACGCGCTCGGGCCGGCAGCGCCGTAGACGTACGGGGCACCGATCTTGGTGCGGGCGATCTCCACGATGCGCTGACCCGTGGAGATCTGCGGAGCCGGAGCGACGACGGGTGCGGAGTACTGCTGCGCGGCGGCAACAGGTGCGTGCTGCGCCTGAACGTTATCCAGGAACGCGTTGAACGTCGGGAGGTTAGCCACGCCCGGCAGTGCCTTCGCGGCATCTACCGCTGCACGTACGTCAACGTTCGAGCTCTGGCCCGCGAGGGACGGGATCCACTGGTCGATGCCCGGGATGGCGGCGATGCCCGGCACGTTCTCAATGCCCGGGATCTCGGCGGCGATCGGCGTGTTGGGGATACGAACCTCAGCTGCCTGCGCGGAAGGAGCCAGCAGCGTTGCACCTGCGACCACAGCGGAAGCTGCGGCAACGGTGCGGGTTACGGTGCTGGTCTCCTGGCGACGGTGCTTAGCCACGAATTAGTCTCCATATCTCTCATCGCCTACCGGGTTAGCTGACGGGTTAGGCTTGAGATCAGCCCTGGCACATTCCGTGACGCGTACGCGCCATCCTTACTGCCATTCACCCCAGGAGATGCAGCCCTAGTTCTTAGCGGCTTGCGGGTGGTCCCCCGGCCCTTAGTTTCTGTGCCCCGGGTGGGGCGAGATTCCAAGAAGCGGCGTTATATGTTTTGTCTTCGTACCTTGCGGCAACGTTCGTTATCGCAATGTCTCGGACAGATTACGAAACGGCAACAACGATGTCCAGCCACCGCGCCGTTACACTTCCGTTACTTTGGAAACTTGCCCCAATCTGGGGGCAAATTCACGGGAGCACCACGCGTAACGACAATCACCCAGCTGATCTAACAGGCCCTTTACCTGGCGTTTTACCTTCACAGACCGGGAAACTGGTTTGGGCGCCGAAGCGTTTTTGCCCGCCAAACGCCGTTTCAGTGACCTTGCTCTCACGACTTGGTTTTACCAATACGTAATGAAAGCGAAAAGCCTCCCCGGTTCGAGCCGGGAAGGCTTTTCAGTGTGACGTGCGTGCAATGCACGCGCCGCGTGAGTTAGTGAGACGCGCTGTCAGTGACGGTTGCGTCACGGTCAGTGAGGTGCTTGCGCTGCTCAAGCTGGCGCAGGGTCTCAACCTCTTCGTGGTGGTACTGCTTCTGCAAGTCGCGGACACGCTCGGTAACACCGAGCTCTGCCGGGCTGAACGTACCGATCGTCTCGGAGTCTGCGAAGCCGAGCTGGTTCATCTGCTTCGGCACGCGGCCGCCGCCGTACTCCAGCGGGATCGGGTGGCCGTGCTCGTCCACCGGGCCGAGCGGCTGGTGGATTTCGACGAAAGCACCGTTCGGGAGCTTCTTGATGATGCCGGTTTCGATACCGTGCTCCAGCACCTCACGGTCGGAGCGCTGCAGACCGATGCAGAGGCGGTAGGTGATGAAGTACGCCAGCGGCGGCAGCACGATCAGGCCGATGCGGCCGAACCAGGTCATGGCGTTCAGCGAGATCTCGAAGAAGTGCGCCACGTGGTCGTTACCACCGGAGATGGTCAGCAGCAGGAAGAAGGTGATGCCCATAACGCCGATACCGGTACGGACCGGAACGTCGCGCGGACGCTGCAGCAGGTTGTGGTGAGCGTCGTCGCCCGTGACAGCCTTCTCGATGAACGGGTAGGAGATCAGCAGGATCACCATGACCAGTGCCATCAGGGCGACCCAGAAGGCACCCGGGATGGTGTAGTTGCCCAGGTAGAGCTCCCACGCCGGCATGACACGAGCCGCACCGTCAGTCCACAGCATGTACACGTCCGGCTGGGAACCAGCAGAAACCTGGGACGGGTTGTACGGGCCAAGGTTCCAGATCGCGTTGATGCTGGTCAGACCGGCCATACCAGCCAGGACACCGAAGACGATCATCATGAAGCCAACGGCCTTCACGGCGAACACCGGGAGGATGCGGATACCGACAACGTTGTTCTCGGTGCGGCCCGGGCCCGGGAACTGGGTGTGCTTCTGGAACCAGACCAGCAGCAGGTGTGCTGCGATCAGCGCCAGGATGATGCCCGGCAGGATCAGCACGTGGAGGATGTAGAAGCGGTCCAGCATCAGGTCGGACGGGAAGTCGCCGCCGAACAGTGCCCAGTGGATCCAGGTGCCGATGATCGGCACCGAGAGGATGATCGCGGACATGATTCGCAGACCCACGCCAGAGAGCAGGTCATCCGGCAGGGAGTAGCCCATGAAGCCCTCGATCATGCCGAGCAGGACCAGGGTGACACCAATGACCCAGTTCGCCTCACGCGGGCGGCGGAACGCACCGGTGAAGAAGATGCGCATCATGTGCGCGAACATGGACATCATGAACATCAGGGCTGCCCAGTGGTGCATCTGGCGGACAAACAGGCCGCCGCGCACGTCGAAAGACAGGTCCAGTGCAGTCGCGTAGGCACGCGACATCTCCACACCGTTCAGCGGGAGGTACGCGCCGTCGTAGATCACCTTGGTGATCGACGGGTCGAAGAACAGCGCCAGGTAGATACCGGTCAGCAGCAGGATGATGAAGCTGTACAGCGCCATCTCGCCGAGCATGAAAGACCAGTGGCTCGGGAAGACCTTGTTCAGCTGGGGCCGGAGGAACCCGGCCACTGTGTAGCGCGAATCAACGTTGTCCGCGGCTTTAGCTTGTTTCGTGCTCATTAGGACTTACGCTCCCAGAATGCCGGGCCGACGGGCTCAATGAAGTTGCCCTTGGCGATGAGGTAACCTTCGTCGTCGATTTCGATCGGCAGCTGCGGCAGTGCGCGTGCGGCCGGGCCGAAGATCGGCTTGCCGTACTGCAGTGCGTCAAACTGCGACTGGTGGCACGGGCAGAGAATGCGGTTCGTCTGCGCCTCGTACAGCGAGGTCGGGCAACCAATGTGGGTGCAGATCTTCGAGTAGGCGTAGTAATCGCCGTAGTGGAAGTCTTCCTGACCCTTGCGCTCGGTGACCTTGCGCGCATCCTGCGAGCGCAGGCGGATCAGCATGACCGCGTTGCGCGGGCCGTGGATCGAGTGCATGTGGTTTTCGTACACGTCGCGGTTCGGATCGTAGAGGTTGCCGTCGTTCACGTCCTCCTCGTACAGCGGGAAGATCGTTTCCATCGACGCTGCTGCCAGATCCTCCGGGCGCATGCGCACCAGGCGGGAAACGCCAGCGGTGGTGTAGTGATCGCCAGCAACACCGGAGTGCTTCTCGGCGATCGCACCAGTGTCGCGACCCAGGTAGATCTTGACGTTCTGCTCTGCCAGAGTCCAGCCGTGGGTCCACAGCGTGCCGTCACCGTTGTAGCCCAGCGGGTGGCGCTTTGCCCACGGGTTCTTGATCAGACCGCCGAGCGGAGCGATAACCATCAGGCCGGCGAGCACGCCGGCGGTGCCCAGGAGGCCCTTCATTGCCTTACGACGGCCGAGAGTGGAAGTCTCCCAAGCGTCGTTCAGCAGAGCGGTGGTGGTGCGGCGATCCAGCTCAGAGGAACGACCGTCGTGGCGGCGCTGCACCGAGATCTCTTCGGGGATGAACTTCTTGACGTACTGAATCATCGCGATGCCGAGGGAAGCAAAGGACAGTGCAGACGTCAGGCCGAGCAGCGGGGTGTACATGGTGTAGGTCCACAGACCCTCTTCACCATGGAACTTCGGCTGCCACGGCCAGAACAGGTAAACGCCGAGGAATGCGAGCGCGGAAATGATGGAGATTGCCAGCCAGACGTTGATGCCTGCTGCGGCAGCCTTCTCGCGCGGATCGCCCTCAACTGGGTAGCGCTCTTTGCGGTACGCCACCGTCACATCGTCGAGCTCGGTGCCAAGCGCAGCCAGCTCCGCATTGCTCATGCGGTCGAGCTCTTCAGTCGTGTAATTCTTCTTCACATCACTCATGAGCGGGATCCAATCCAAATAGCAGCTGCGGCCACAAGGGTCACACCAATCATCCACATAGCCATGCCCTCAGACACCGGGCCCAGTCCGCCGAGACCCCAGCCACCCGGGCTCGGGGTTTCCTTGGAGGACTTGATGAAGGCGATGATGTCGCGCTTCTCATCGGTGCTCAGCTGGCGGTCGGAGAACTTCGGCATGTTCTGCGGGCCGGTCAGCATGGCCTGGTAAATCTCCTGCTCGTTTGCAGGATCAAGCTCCGGGGCGTACTTACCGGAGGACAGTGCGCCACCACGGCCGGTGAAGCTGTGGCAGGAAGCGCAGTTCAGGCGGAACAGCTCGCCGCCGCGGGCGACGTCAGCCGGCTGAATGTTGCCGTCGTAGTTCTTGCCGCGCAGTTCTTCCATTGCCAGGGAGCCGTCCGGGTTGTAGATCAGCTCCGGGCCGCCACCGTTAGCAGCGACGTACGCTGCGAGAGCCAGCGCCTGGTTCTCGGTGTAGCGCGGGCGCTTACGCTCCGCCTGGGCGTCGTTGGACATCATCGGCATACGGCCGGAGTTGACCTGGAAGTACACAGCGCCTTCGCCGGTACCGATCAGAGACGGACCGCGGTCCGCCACACCCTGCAGGTTCGCACCGTGGCAGGTAATGCAGGCAACGTCGTACAGGTCCTTGCCCTCCTGGATCATCGCCTGCTCATCGCGGGCGGCGGTAGCCAACTGAGCGTTCGGAGCAAGTGCGGTGGCCAGGAAGCCGGTGCCGGTCAGGCCCAGAGCGAGGGCTGCTGCACCAGCAAACGTGCGCTGCGTCTTGCGGCGACTGCGCGCCTTGTGAGGTGTCTTTTCCATCATGTTCCCTTTCAGCAGCGTCTACTGGACGATGTACAGCGTGATGAACACGCCGACCCAGATGACGTCGACGAAGTGCCAGTAGTACGACGTCGCCATCGCAGCGGTTGCCTGAGCCGGGGTGAACTTGGACTTGGCAACACGAAGCATGACAACAATGAACGCGAGAATGCCTGCGGTCACGTGCGCCATGTGGAAGCCGGTGATGATGTAGAACACCGAGCCGTACACACTGGACTGGATGGTCACGCCGTGGTGGATCATCTCAGACCACTCGAACGCGACGAGGCCAAGGAAGATGACACCGAGCAAAATGGTTACACCGAACCACTTACGCAGGCCGTACACGTCACCTCGCTCCGCCGCGAACACGCCGAGCTGGGAAGTCACGGAGGAAGAAAGCAGCACGATCGTGATGATCAGGCCGAACATCACATTCAGGTGTGCGGTCTGGTTACCCCAGTCATCCGCCTTGAGGCCGTTTGCGCGCGACGTGAAGTACATCGCGAACAAGCCGGCAAAGAACATCAGCTCCTGGGCAAGAAACGCAATGGTGCCGACGCTGACAATGTTTGGTCGGTTCAGCGCCGATACGCGATCCTGCGGAGTCGCCATACTTTGGTTAGAAATTGCGGTCGTCACGGGTGTGATTATCCCCCGTCCGCACCGTAAAGTCACCTCGATTACCCCCGAATTTTTTCTGAAAGCAGGGCCACAACCTGCCCTTTCTGGTCGCGGCGGGTTCCCAGAAAACTTTTTCGTGTGGCCGGGAACTATTTGGCCCTCAGATACGACTGCTATCCACGCAGGTCAAACGGCAACCCTCCGCGCGGAACGCAGAACCTACGGCGCAACCCGTCCTTACCCAGCAGCCCGACCGTTCCCCCATTCTGACCGCAAAGTTCCCGAGTGTGTTTGACATCACATGGGCGTAGCCTCAACCACCTTTGGGGACCAACTTTCGGTTGACCCCCGGCGTCGGGCAATAAAAAATCCCCGCCGCAGCGGGGATTCTGTGTCCGCGAAGGCGTGCGGACACCGCTTGGTTTTAGTGCTTCTCGCGCGGGATGCCGTACTGCAGGTTGAGCTGCGTGGTCGTCCAGATCAGGAAGATCGCACCGAAGGCCACCAGCCAGAGCTGGTAGAAGGCGATACCCAGGCCGAGGAACAGCACGGCACCGGCCATTGCGAACGGCCAGATGGAGTGCGGGGAGAAGAAGCCGAGCACGCCAGCACCGTCCTCAATCTCCGCCTCTTCCCAGTCCTCCGGAACAACGTCCATGCGGCGCTCGGTGAAGTCGAGGTACACACCGAGCATGAAGGCCATCGCGGTGGCCAGCACCAGTGCCACAGCACCGATCCATTCAAGGCCGCCAGCCCAGGCATCCTCACCGATCCAGCTGGTGGCGATGATGTAGAACACCGCCATCATTGCGAGGAAGGTGCCGATAGCGTAGAAAACTCTTGCGCCAGTTCCCATTTCTCTGCACTCTCTTTCTAAACGTTCGCGTTCGGGTCGGTGAAGTTGTTGCCGTCGCGGGAACCGGTGCGGTCAGACACGAACGGGCGGGTGGAGGTTGCGTACGGAGCCTCACCGATCGCCTTGAGCGCCTCGGAGTTCGGGGCAGCCGGGTTGGCGGTGCGGAATGCGACGTACTCGCGGAACTTGTCCGGGGTCACTGCACGGACCTCGAAGTTCATCATGGAGTGGTAGGTACCGCACATCTCGGCGCAGCGGCCGACGAATGCGCCGGTCTTCTCAATCTTTTCGATCTGGAATGCGCGCTGCTGCTGGTTGTTCTCCGGGTGCGCGTATGCGTCACGCTTGAACAGAAACTCCGGAACCCAGAATGCGTGGTTCACGTCACCGGAAGCAAGGCGGAACTCAATCGCGGTATCGGTCGGCAGGACCAGCACCGGAACCTCTTCGGTGGTGCCAAGAGTCTCGATCTCGTTGAAGTTCAGGTAGGAAATGTCGCCGGCGGAGTAACCGTGAATCGGGTTCGCGTTGTGCATATCCTCCGGGTCGTACTTCGTGGCGTCTGCCAGAGCCTGACGCTCCTTGTCAGTGCCGTCGTAGTCCTGACCGTTCTCGGTGAACTGGCCACCGATCTCGGCGTAACCGAACTTCCAGTTCCACTGGTAGGCGGTGACATCCACGGTCACCTCAGGGTCCTTGTTCAACGCCGTCGTTCGGGTCTGCGCCTGGACGGTGAAGAAGAACAGCACCATGACGATGACAATAGGAACGAGGGTGAGGATGAGCTCCAGCGGCACGTTGTACTGCAGCTGCTTCGGGAACTCGTCCGCGCCCTGCTTCGTGCGCTTCTTGTTACCCCACGCGAAGATGGCGGTGAGGAACAGGCCCCACATGATGATGCCGATGATCCACGCTGCGACCCAGGTCCAGACCCAGAAGTTGTACATCTGGGCGCCTTCCGGAGTGACCGGGTCCGGCCAGCCCATGTCAAGGACGCGAGCGAGGCCGGCCGGGGGCGCTACCTCACAGCCAGCCAGGCCAAAGCCGCCCAGCAGGAGCGAACCCGCAACGCCAGCCTTCTTGGCAAAGCTGCGGTTCTTTTGCTTTTCCACGTGTGTCTGCCTTCCTGTCCACACTGATAACCACGAACGTTCATGAAAATCCCAGAACATTCCTACCCAGACAGAATAGTTGATCCGGTTTTCTTCGTTGGAATTCTCGCCCCAGTCCCCCGTGGCCTCGCGCGTGACAGCGATCTCACTGCCTACTCGACCTCTGTTTAGGCAGTCGACGCTGCGCAAAGCGTGCATAGCGGCACCGGTGTGATGCCTCCCGCCCGAAAGGTCTCGAAAACCTACACCGAAAGTTGGCCCCCGTTCGGGGCACGGCAAAAGATTGAGTGTCCGGTTCACCCCAAGTACTGCTGGATCTCTATTGTTTAGGGCAGCACGGAGCAAGCGTCGAAAAGCGTGTGCTCGAAGAATCACCGCGCCTTCTCATGCGGTGCAGAACGGTCCCGTTTCCAACTTGCACTGTATTAATAAGGGCGCGGGTGACTTAAGAGAGGTTGAGGTCAAAGCTATGTGTGGCCTGCTAGCAATGCTTACCGCCGCAGGGGGTGGCGCCCAGTATGTCGGCGCGGTGGAGGATGCCCTGAAGTGCATGTACCACCGCGGACCGGACGCAGCCGGCACCTGGCACGATGAGGACGCGGTGTTCGGCTTTAACCGGCTGGCAATCATCGACATCGAGCACTCGCACCAGCCGCTGCGTTGGGGTCCAGAGGATAACCCGGAGCGCTACGCGCTGACGTTCAACGGGGAGATTTACAACTACATCGAGCTGCGCGAGGAACTCACTGAGGCGGGCTACAGCTTCAATACCTCGGGTGACGGTGAGCCGATCGTGGTGGGTTTCCACCACTGGGGCAAGGACGTGGTGAACCACCTGCGCGGCATGTTCGCGTTTGTCATCTGGGATACGCAGGAGCGGACCATGTTCGCGGCGCGCGACCAGTTCGGCATCAAGCCGCTGTATTACGCCACCACGGACCGCGGCACGGTGTTCGCGTCCGAGAAGAAGTCCATCCTCGAGATGGCGGACGCGCTTGGTCTCGGTTTAGAGCTGGACCGCCGCGCTATCGAGCACTACGTGGACCTGCAGTACGTGCCGGAGCCGGAGAGCCTGCACGCGCAGATCCGCCGCGTCGAATCCGGCTGCACCGTCACCCTCTCCCCCGGCGGCGAGGTTGTCTCGGAGCGCTACTTCAAGCCGACGTTCGAGGCCCGTCCGGTGCCGAAGGGTCAAGAACAGGACCTGTACGACCGTATTGCAAGGGCGTTGGAAGATTCCGTCGAAAAGCACATGCGTGCAGATGTGACTGTGGGATCCTTCCTCTCCGGCGGTATCGATTCCACGGCGATTGCCGCGTTGGCGAAGCGCCACAACCCGAACTTGCTCACGTTCACCACCGGTTTTGAGCGCGAGGGCTACTCCGAGGTGGACGTTGCGGCGGAATCTGCCGCAGCTATCGGCGTGGAGCACATCGTGAAGATTGTCTCGCCGGAGGAGTACGCGGACGCGATCCCCAAGATCATGTGGTACTTGGATGATCCGGTGGCGGACCCGTCGCTGGTGCCGTTGTTCTTTGTGGCGCAGGAGGCGCGCAAGCACGTCAAGGTTGTGCTTTCGGGCGAGGGCGCGGACGAGCTGTTCGGCGGCTACACCATTTATAAGGAGCCGCTGTCCCTCGCGCCGTTTGAGAAGCTGCCCACCCCGCTCAACCGCGGCCTGAACCGGTTGAGCCGCATTCTGCCGGACGGTGTGAAGGGCAAGAGCCTGCTAGAGCGCGGCACGACCCCCATCGAGGACCGTTACTACGGCAATGCGCGCTCCTTCAACTTCGCCCAGCTGCAGCGCGTCCTGCCGTGGGCGAAGCCGGAATGGGACCACCGCGAGGTCACCGCGCCGATCTACGCCGCATCCACCGAGATGGACCCGGTGGCGCGCATGCAGAACCTGGACCTGTTCACGTGGATGCGCGGCGACATCCTGGTCAAGGCTGACAAGATGAACATGGCGAACTCCCTGGAGCTTCGCGTGCCGTTCCTGGACCGCGAGGTGTTCGAAGTCGCTCAGACCATCCCGTTCGACCAGAAGATCGCCCACGGCACCACCAAGTACGCGCTGCGCAAGGCGATGGAGCAGATCGTCCCGGAGCACGTGTTGCACCGCAAGAAGCTGGGCTTCCCGGTGCCGATGCGCCACTGGCTGGCTGGTGACGAGCTGTACGGCTGGGCGCAGGACACCATCGAGCAATCGCTTACCGACGACATTTTCAACAAGCGCGAAGTGCTGGAAATGCTCAAGGAGCACCGCGACGGGGTGTCCGACCACTCGCGCCGCCTGTGGACCGTGCTTGCGTTCATGGTGTGGCACGGCATCTTTGTGGAAGAGCGCATCGATCCCCAGATCGAGCACAAGGACTACCCGGTCAAGCTCTAGTGAAAACCGCGACGAAGATCTGGCGGGCGCTGGGCGCGCTGGCGCTTGTCGTGCTTTTGCTCGCCGGAGTGGGGTTCTACCTTTACGGTCCCATTCTGACCGCGAAACTCACTGGCTCGGCACGGTTCTTCGGCACCGATACGCCGAAGCGCTACGCGGAGACTGTTCTCCAGCTCACGGACTTGGGTGTGTACGCGGATTCCCCTGCGCACTCCGAAGCCCGGGCAGCCGCCTTGGACGCGTCCGCGAGTGCGTCCAGCCGCGAAGAGCTGTACCCGCTGCTAGACACCGCAGTCGACGCCGCGGGCGGGAAGCATTCCATACTGCTGCGACCGGGAGAGGACGTGCAGGAGGATGAGGGCACGGGTTCCGCCAGCACCGTGGGTGTGGAGCTGGACGGGGGCGTTGCCGTGGCCACCGTCCCGGCGGTCTCGCGTCACGACGACGGGCAGCGCTACGCCGACACACTCGGCGAAGGCCTAGCTGCTACGAGGGACGCCGGCGCATGCGGCGCGATTGTGGATCTGCGCGGTAACACCGGCGGCAACATGTACCCCATGCTGGCGGGCGTGTCTCCGCTGCTTCCGGACGGCCCCGCGTTTTACTTCCAATTCGCGTTGGGAGACATGGCGGTAGAGGTCGATGGAAACACGGTCTCCCCCGCCGGTATGGCGCTAAGCCAGCCCGCAGGAAAATGGGATGCGCCGGTTGCGGTGTTGGTGGATGACCAGACGGGTTCCTCCGGCGAAGCAACCATGCTGGCGTTCCGCGGATTGGAGCGCTCGCGCAGCTTCGGCTCCCCCACCGCCGGCTACGCGTCCGCTAACTCCGTCTTCGATTTCCCGGACGGCAGCGTGCTTCTGATCACGCAGGCCTGGGACAAGGCTCGGACCGGGGAGGTGTTCGGCGAGGATCCCATTGCGCCGGACACCGATGCCAACCCGGGCGAAGCAATGCCGGCAGCCAGGGAGTGGCTGCGCGGCGAATTCGGGTGCGGCTAGCGCTTAGTTAAAGGAATCGCCGCAGGCGCAGGCGCCGCCAGCGTTCGGGTTGTCGATGGTGAAGCCCTGCTGCTCGATGGTGTCAGCGAAGTCGATGGTTGCGCCGGTGAGGTATGGCACGCTCATCTTGTCCACAACCAGGCGCACGCCGCCAACCTCATCGGCCTTGTCGCCGTCCAGGTCACGGTCATCAAAGTAGAGCTGGTAGCGCAGACCGGCGCAGCCACCCGGCTGCACGGCGATGCGCAGGGAAAGGTCGTTGCGGCCTTCCTGGTCCAGCAGGGCCTTCGCCTTGGCCGCAGCGGCCTCGGTCAGGATCACGCCAGTGGTAGAGGTAGGTGCAGACATTAGGTTCTCCTTAGCTAGTTCTGGAGCGTGGCCCCAGGGTACTCCAACTAGGCGGTGCAACCACGAGCCGGTGTCTTGTATTCCACCGACGCTTCCGCGCACCGGCTCTTCCCCTCGCCAGGTGGGCTTGTAGCCTAGAGGGCGTGAAACTCCCTTGGCAGAAATCCGAGCAGACCGCTGGCGGGTCGACGAAGGTCGAGTTGCCTGACACGGGCACCAAAGCCGCAGCTGCAACCGACGGTGCGGAAGAGGCACCCAAGCTTCCGAAGGGCTACACCCCGCCGAAGGGAAGGCCTACGCCGAAGCGCCATGACCAAGAGGTCAAGCGCGGTGTGGTGCGTGACCCGAACGCGATGACGCCGGCACAGCAGAATCAGCGCAACAAAGAGCTGAAGAAGTCCATGTCCAAAGAGGAGTGGAAAGCATACAAGAAGGAGCAGCGCGAGCAGAACCGCGCCGCAAGCCGGGACCTGCAGGCAAAGATCGACGCTGGCGATGAGCGTTACCTGATGGAGCGGGACAAGGGCGAGGTCCGCCGCTTCGTGCGCGACTGGGTGGATTCCCGCCGCTTCTTCAACAACTACGTCATGCCGCTCGCGCTGGTGCTGCTGTTCATCCTGCTCATCGGCACTTGGCTGCCGCGCGTTGCGGCCTTCCTCTCCCCGATCACGCTGGTGTTCATGCTGACGATCTTCATTGAGGCCTTCTTCATCGGCGTCCGCGCCAACAACGCGGTCAAGGAGAAGTTCCCGGATACCACCGATACCGGCTTCGGCCTGGGCATGTACGCGTTCTCCCGCGCATCCCAGCCGCGCCAGTGGCGCTCCCCGAAGCCGCAGGTGCCGGTGGGTTCCAAAATCTAGGTAGGCCCCGGTGGCATTCGAATTCGCTCCAGTCGATTCCCCCGAAGAATCCCGCTCCCGCGCCGTACTCGCCGCGCTCAACAGCTCTGTGGCTGGGCGCTCGTTTGGCCGCCTCGCCTCCATCGGCGCATGGGTGGCTGCTGTACAGGGCGAAGCCCGCCCGCGCCCGTTCGACCGCGCCCGGGCCGTCATCGTCGCCGGCAATCATGGCATCGCGCAGCGCGGGGTCTCCGCGTGGACCGCGGACGCCGCACACAAGCAGTGCGAGGAGATCGCCGCCGGCGGGGGTCCCGTCAACTCCGCCGCGCGCCTTGCCGGGGCGAGCGTCCGGCTTATCGACGATTATTTGCACACCCCGACGGGAGCCATCGACGTGGAGCCGGCGATGAGCCTGGAGGCATGCCTCGCAGCGCTTGAGCTCGGGAAAACAATCGCAGACCAGGAAATTGACGCGGGCACTGATCTCATCGTCCCAGGTGACGTGGGCGTGGGAAACACCACCGTCGCCGCCGCTCTCTACGGCGTGTGCACCCGCACCGAGCCGGCGCAGGCAATCGGCCGCGGCTCCGGCATTAGCGACGAGGTGTGGAAAACCAAGGTCGCCGCAGTGCGCGACGCAATGTTCCGGGCGCGGGGGTTTAGGGACGATCTCGAACGGGTGATGGCGGAAATATCGGGCCCAGACTTCGCATGCCTGGTGGGCTTGATCGCGCAATCCGCTGCGCGCCGCACGCCGGTGTTGATTGACGGCGCGTATCCCGCCGTCGCCGCCTACGTGGCAGAGCGCCTGGCCCCCGGCACCAAGCGGTGGCTCATCGCAGGTCAGCTCTCGCCCGAGCCGGCGCACCTGACGTGCGTGCAGGCGCTGGGTCTCACACCTGTGCTCGCCCTGGACATGGTGACGGGCCAGGCAGCGGGAGCCCTCGCAGCCCTGCCCACCATGAATCTGGCCGCCGAGCTGGTGGGAGACCTGCTCGACGGCGCCGCACCTGAGTCCGGAAGCTAGACCAAGCGGTAGTTCCAGCCGTGGCGGTCCTCTTCCGTGCCGTTCTGGATGGCGCGGAGGTGCTCGCGCAGCTCCATGGTGATCGGGCCGGCCTCGTTGTTGTTGATCTCAAACTCACCGTGGGCGCTCAGCACCCTGCCGACCGGGGTAATCACCGCAGCCGTGCCGCAAGCCAGCGTCTCGGTGATCTTGCCGGAGGCCACGCCGTCCCTCCATTCGTCGACAGTAATGCGGCGCTCCTCGGTGCCGTAGCCCAAGTCCTCCGCCACCTGCAGGATGGACTTGCGGGTGATGCCGGCGAGCAGAGAGCCGGACAGCGCAGGGGTGATCACCTTGGCGTCCTTGCCCTCGCCCTCGACGAACATGAGGTTCATGCCGCCCATCTCTTCGATGTATTTGCGCTCGATGGCATCCAGCCAAACCACCTGGTCGCAGCCCTTCTCCTGCGCCTGGGCCTGGGCCAGGAGGGAACCGGCATAGTTGCCGCCGAACTTTGCGTCGCCGGTGCCGCCCGGCGCGGCGCGGACGTACTCCTCGGAGATCCACACGCTCACCGGCTTGATGCCGCCGGAGAAGTATGCGCCAGCCGGAGAGGCAATCACGTAGTAGCTGTAGCTGTGGGAGGGCTTCACGCCCAGGGTGTGCTCAGTGCCGATCATGAAGGGGCGCAGGTACAGGCTGGCCTCGCCGCCCGCGGCCGGAACCCAGTCCTGGTCGATGGTCACAAGCTGTTTAATGGACTCGATGAACAGCTCCTCCGGCAGCTCCGGCATGGCAAGACGGCGCGCCGAGTACTGGAAGCGCGCGGCGTTCTGGTCCGGGCGGAAGGTGGTGATGGTGCCGTCTTCGTGGCGGTAGGCCTTCAGGCCCTCGAAGATGGCCTGGCCGTAGTGCAGCACGTTCGTGGAGGGATCGAGCTCAATCGGGCCGTACGCGCGCACCTGGGCGTTGTGCCAGCCCTCATCCTCGGTCCAGTCGATGGAGACCATGTGGTCCGTGAACTTCTGGCCAAACGCGGGGCTTTCCAGAATCGCGCCGCGCTCATTGTCGCTCAAAAGGTGGTCACTCTTGGTTGTGGTGAATTCGATCGCTGCCATGTTTCAACCTTACCTCTGGGCATAACCAGTCGCGGGTACGCTCGGGTGGCAGCATCTGACCCTGCCTACAGAAAGGTGTGCCACAGTAATGGCGTTTGATATCTCGCTTCCCGCTCGCGGAACCACCGTTTCCATCGATTTCGCGTCCGAGGCCCCGCAGGACGCCGCCCGACTCATCCCGGTTGCACGGGGCGAGGACGGCCTAGAACTTCCGGTCACCGCGCTTGCGGCAGAGGGCATCCTGGATGCGCTGGCAACCGTCGGCGCGACTGGCAAGGCCGGCGAGACTGTGCGCGTGCTTGTCGACGGTGCTTTGTACATCTCCCTGGGACTCGGCGACGCGGATGAGATTGATGATGAAGCTGTGCGCCGCGCGTTCGGTGCAGGCGCCCGCTCCCTGTCCGGTGTCACCGCCGCCGCGGTGTCCACCGAGTTCGGTGTCGGCCCTGTGGTGGAGGGCCTGCTGCTGGGCGGCTACGCCTACAACGGCCTGAAGTCCCTCGCGGAGGAGAAGTCCTCCGCGAGGGAGAAGTCCACCGCGGCGGAGAAGGATGAAGACACCCAGGTGACGGTGACGCTGGTCGGCCGCCCGGGCGACGGCGACGCCGAAGAGGATGTCCGCGACGAGATCGCGTTCTATGAGACCATCGCGGAGTCCGTGAACCTAGCCCGCGACCTGGTGAACACCCCGGCGAACTTCCTGTACCCGGAGTCCTACGCCGCCATCATCTCCGAAGTTGCCCAGGAAGTCGGGCTGGAGGTCGAGGTCTTCGAGGAGGACAAGCTGCGCGAGCTCGGCTTCGGCGGGATCCTCGCCGTTGGTGCCGGCTCCCAGCGCGCGCCGCGCCTGGTGCACCTGACCTGGAACCCGGAGGGCGCAGAGACCAAGGTGGCGCTGGTGGGCAAGGGCATCACCTTCGACACCGGCGGCATCTCCCTGAAGCCGGGCGCGAAGATGGAAGACATGATCTCCGACATGGGTGGCTCCGCTGCACAGTTCGCCGCGATCGTCGCCGCAGCCCGTATTGGCGTGGACCTGCGCATTGACGCGTGGCTGCCGCTGGCGGAGAACATGCCCTCCGGCTCCGCCACCCGCCCAGGCGATGTGATCACCCACTACGGCGGTAAAACCTGCGAGGTGCTGAACACCGACGCGGAGGGGCGCTTGGTGCTGGCGGACGCGATTGCGCGTGCCTGCGAGGACAAGCCGGAGTACCTCATTGAGGCAGCCACCCTGACCGGCGCGCAGCTGGTGGCGCTTGGCACCCGCACGACCGCTGTGATGGGTTCGGACGAGTTCCGCGACCTCGTCGCAGAGGTTGGCCAGCTGGTCGGCGAACCGGCGTGGCCGATGCCGCTTCTGGAAGAGCAGGAGGAGGAACTGAAGTCCCCGTCCGCCGACCTGCGCAACATCCACAACGCCCGCACCGGCGGCATGTGCTTCGCGGGGCTCTACCTCTCCCAGTTCGTGCCGGAGGAGACGGAGTGGGTGCACATGGACATCGCCGGCCCGGCGTGGAACGGCGGCAGCGCCTACGGCTACACGCCGAAGCGGGCGACGGGTGCGCCGGTTCGAACGATCGTCGAAACGCTCCTGCAGATCGATTGCGGGCTCGAGCTTGCCGACGACAGTGAGGAGTAACCGCCCGGATGCCTAAGCATCCGCGCCGTTAGGAATACGGGTTTTCGCCGCGCTCGAACTTGGCGCGGCGTTCCTTTTGCTCCGCCCGTTTGCGCAGGATGCGCTCCTGCTCCATCTTTTTGCGCATGCGGTCTGGGTAGCCGGTCTCCTCGACGTCGTAAAGCGAAATGCCCAGCAGTTTCGCCACTGCGTCGATGCCTTTCGGCCCGCCGATGCGGCGGCGGGTGTAGTTGCCTGCCTCGTCCACCAGCACCACGGACATTTCGTTGACCAGCGTCTCCGGCTCAACGAACCCTTCCACGAACGCGCGCCCCTGGACCCACTGGCTCAGGTAGGCCGCGTCCTCCTCGCGGATCGTCTCGCCGGGGCCGCGGGGCGGGGCGAAATTCGACGTTCGCTTGCCTTTGCCGAAGAGGTTGAACACGTGAGGCAGTGTACGGGAAAAGCCTCCCCCCGCAGCCCACGGGCGGGCGGGAATCCGGGTACGATTTGAAGCCGTATACCTACCAACAACTTCCATGAGGAGACTTGAAACATGGCGCACTCAGTAGAGATGCCCGAGCTGGGCGAGTCGGTAACCGAAGGCACGATTACGACGTGGCTGAAGGAAGTCGGCGACACCGTTGAGGTAGACGAGCCGCTGCTCGAGGTCTCTACCGACAAGGTGGACACCGAGATCCCGTCCCCGGTCGCCGGTGTGATCCTTGAGATCAAGGCAGAAGAGGACGACACCGTTGAGGTGGGCGATGTCATCGTGATCATCGGCGAGGAGGGCGAAGAGGCCGGCTCCTCCGACGACGCGGATGAGGCTGAAGAGGCAGACGACGCTGTTGAGGCTGAGAAGCCTGAGGCCAAGGTCGAGGACGCGGACGAGGACACCAAGAAGGACGTAGAGAAGTCCGCCAAGGGCTCCTCTTCCGGTTCCGCGACGGACGTTGAGATGCCGGAGCTGGGCGAGTCCGTGACCGAGGGCACCATCACCACTTGGCTGAAGGAAGTCGGCGACACCGTTGAGGTAGACGAGCCGCTGCTGGAGGTTTCCACCGACAAGGTTGACACCGAGATCCCGTCCCCGGTCGCCGGCACCCTGATCGAGATCCTGGCTGAAGAGGACGACACCGTTGAGGTGGGCGACGTGATCGCCCGCATCGGTGACGCTGACGCAGCTGCTTCCTCCAATGATGCTGATGACTCTGACGACTCCGCAGAGGAGGACGAGGAGAACCGCGGCGAGGACAACGTCGCAGACGAGGACGAAGAGGTCAAGGACTCCAACTCCGCTGAGGGCGAGGGCGACAACCCGGCTGACGCTCCGAAGAAGTCCGAGGACAAGTCCTCCTCCAAGAACCTGAAGGGTTCCGGCAACTCCACCAAGGTTGAGATGCCGGAGCTGGGCGAGTCCGTCACCGAGGGCACCATCACCACCTGGCTCAAGTCCGTGGGCGACATGGTCGAGGTGGATGAGCCGCTGCTGGAGGTCTCCACCGACAAGGTTGACACCGAGATCCCGTCGCCGGTTGAAGGCACCATCCTGGAGATCCTGGCTGAGGAGGACGACACCGTTGAGGTGGGTGACGTAATCGCCATCATCGGTGACGCTGAGGCTGCCGCGTCCGACTCCGACGACGCTGATGACTCCGACGCTGCTGACGCTGAGGCAGAGTCTGCGGACGACTCCAAGGAGCTCGAGGAGGACGACGCAAAGGCTGAGGAGCGCGCAGAGGCCAAGAAGGCTGAGCAGGCTGAAGAGTCCAAGGACGAGAAGCCGGCGAAGGAAGCAAAGGGCTCCGCAAAGAACGAGCGCTCCGAGGAGGATGCCAAGGAGGACAAGGAGACCGCTGAGCCGGGTTCCAACACCTCCGCGAAGCTCGAGGGCCGCGGCGACAAGGTGCCGTACGTGACCCCGCTGGTGCGCAAGCTGGCTGAGAAGCACGGTGTGGACCTCAACTCCATCGAGGGCACCGGCGTTGGCGGCCGCATCCGCAAGCAGGATGTCATCGCCGCTGCCGAGGGCGGCGTAAAGGACGAGGCTCCGGCGGAGGCCAAGGGCCAGGAGCAGGAGGCAGCCGCACCGAAGGGCGAGCGCGCAAACTGGTCCACCAAGTCCGTGGACCCGGCCAAGCAGGAGCTCATTGGCACCACCCAGAAGGTCAACCGCATCCGCGAGATCACCGCTGCCAAGATGGTGGAGTCCCTGCAGACCTCCGCGCAGCTCACCCACGTGCAGGAGGTGGATGTCACCCGCGTTGCGGAGCTGCGCAAGCGTGTGAAGCCGGCCTTCGTGGAGAAGCACGGCGCCAACATCACGTACCTGGCGTTCTTCGTCAAGGCTGCCGCAGAGGCTCTGGTGCTGCACCCGAACGTCAACGCGTCCTACAACGCGGATGACAAGACCATCACCTACCACCCGGACGTGAACATCGGCATCGCCGTGGACACCCCGCAGGGCCTGCTGGTGCCGGTGATCAAGAAGGCGCAGGAGAAGAACATCGCCGAGATTGCCAAGGCGATCGCTGACCTGGCTGACCGCGCACGCAACAAGAAGCTGCGTCCGGACGACCTGTCCGGCGCAACCTTCACGGTGACCAACATCGGCTCCGAGGGCGCGCTGCTGGATACCCCGGTGCTCACCCCGCCGCAGGCCGGCATCCTGGGCACCGCCGCGATTGAGAAGCGCCCGGTGATTGTCACCGAGGACGGCATCGACTCCATCGCCATCCGCCAGATGTGCTACCTGCCGTTCACCTACGACCACCAGCTGGTTGACGGTGCGGACGCTGGCCGCTTCGTGTCCACCATCAAGGACCGCATTGAGACCGCAGACTTCGAGGACGACCTCGGCCTGTAATCTCTCAAGCCCCCTCACCCGGTTTCGCGCACGCCGCGAGGCCGGGTTTCGGCATTCCGGGGGTAATTTGCGCCATCTGCCTACACTGGAGAGGCATGGCACAGGACAACCAGCAGCAGACGTTCAAATCCTTCCGCAACGACAAGTCCGACTTCATGGCAGAAGCCCTCGGTGGGCTGGTAGCAGCGCACCCCCACGCCGAATGGCACGACGAGGGCTTCATCGCGCTCACTGAGCGCGAGAGTGATCGCGTTGCCGTCATCTCCGGCGGCGGCTCCGGTCACGAGCCGATGCACGCCGGGTTTGTCGGCGCGGGCATGCTGGACGCCGCCTGCCCCGGTCTCCTCTTCACCTCCCCCAACGCCGTGCAGATCACTGCGGCGACGGAGTGGGCGGATCAGGGCGCCGGCGTGGTGCACGTGGTGAAGAACTACACCGGCGACGTCATGAACTTCACTGTGGCCGCCAACACTGTTGAAGGTGAGGTGAAGCAGGTCCTGGTGGCGGATGATGTGGCCACCGAGATTGAGGACGACGATTCCCCAGGTCGCCGCGGCACCGGCGCTACGATCATCGTTGAAAAGATCGCGGGCGCGGCAGCTGCTCGGGGTGACGCGTTGGAGGACGTGGCCAAGGTTGCGCAACGGGCCGCCGACCAGTCCCGTTCGATGGCCGTGGCGCTGCAGCCGGGCCATTTGCCGACGAATGATCGTGAGACCTTCAGCTTGGAGGAGCAGGAGATTGAGGTCGGCGTGGGCATCCACGGAGAGCCGGGCGTGGAGCGCCGCGACCAGTCAGATGAGCAGCCCAGCGCGCGGGCATTGGTGGAGGAGCTGCTGGACGGCATCCTCTCCTCCCTGAAGGACGCGGATGAGAACAGCGTGGATCCGGACGGTGCGGAGGTCATGCTCTTTGTCAACGGCCTCGGCGGCACGAGCGAGCTCGAGCTCGACTTGGTTTTCGGCGAGGCGCTGCGCCAGCTCGCGGACCGCGGGGTCACGGTCCGCCGCGGCATGCGGGGCTCCCTGGTCACGTCCCTGAACATGGCGGGCATTTCCCTCACGGTCACGGTGGTGGATGAGGAGCTGCTGGAGCTTATCGACGCTCCGACGGACGCACCCGCCTGGCCCGCCGTGGTGCAGGACCCCGCCTTCGCGCCGGCGAAGAGCGTGGATGACAAGGAGCAGCCGAGCGAGGGCGAGGAGAATGCGTGGCTGAGTGCGTTCGTCGATAGGCTCTCCGGCGCATTCGATGACCTCACTGAGCTGGACCGCACTGCGGGCGACGGGGACTTCGGCAACAACATGGAGGCCGCCTTCGGCGACGTGGAAACGCCGCTGAAGGGCTCCGATGCGGAGCTGTTGGAGTTCTTCGCCCACCGGATGCTGGTGCGGGCCGGCGGCACGTCCGGCGCGGTGCTGGGCACGTTCTTCCGCGAGATGGGCGAGGTGTTCGCTGAGGCAGAGGTGGATTCCCGCACCGCGGACGCAAGTGAGTTCGCCGCAACCCTGTCGAAGGCGCTCAGCACCGGTGTGGACGCGGTGACGGAGCTCGGCGGGGCGAAGGAGGGCGACAACACCGTGGTCGACGCGCTTGCCCCAGCTGCCCGTGCTGCCGAAGAGGTGGCGGACGGCTCGCCCGAATCGGTCGAGGCGGTGCTGGAGCAGGTCTTCGACCCGGCTGTGGAGGGCGCGAAATCCACCCGCGGCATGCAGGCGAAGAAGGGCCGCGCCTCCTACATCGGCGAGTCCGCGTCCGAGGTGCCGGACCCGGGCGCGATTGCAGTGACGTGGCTGTTCGGCGAAGCAGGGGTGGATGAGTTCTAACGAGCGGGGTTAGCCCTTGTCCACGCCTCCTATACTGGGCATGAATATGCTTGCCGCCCAGCGTAAGGAGTTCTCGTTGGACTACATTTCCCGCCACATCGGCCCCACCCAGGATGAGGACCAGCGGATGCTGGATGCCCTCGGGTACGCATCCCTGGACGCACTTGTGGAAGCTGCGATTCCAGCCGGCATCCTGAAAGATGGCCCGTTTGAGCTGCCCGCCCCGCTCACGGAATATGAGGCGCAGGAGCGCCTGCGTGGGCTTGCCGCCAAGAACACCGTGCTTAAGGCGTTCTACGGCCAGGGCTTCAGCTCGACGCTGACGCCGCCGGTGATCCGCCGCGGCGTGGTGGAGGATGCCGGCTGGTACACCGCCTACACCCCGTACCAGCCGGAAATTTCCCAGGGTCGCCTTGAGGCGCTGCTCAACTTCCAGACCCTGGTGCAGGACCTGACCGGGCTGGACATCGCCAACGCTTCCCTGCTGGATGAGGCCTCCGCCGCCGCCGAGGCCGTGGCACTGATGTCCCGCGTGGTGAAGAAGGGGCGCCGGGTGCTTCTCGACGCTCGCTTGCACCCCCAGGTGATCAACGTCGCCGCGGAGCGCGCCCGCGCATTCGACCTTGAGGTTGAGGTGCTCAACCTCACCGAGGGCGTGGTGGGCGAGGATATCGTCGGCGCCGTCATCGCCTACCCGGGCACGGAGGGCGACATCGCTGACCCGCGCGCCGTGATCGAGGCGATCCATGAGCGCGGCGGCTTGGTCTGCGTGGACGCGGACATCCTGGCCCTCACCCTCATCGAGTCCCCCGGCGAGCTGGGTGCGGATATCGCCGCCAGCTGCCGGGCCGCCTGGTGGGCGTGTCCAAGGACGCGGAGGGCTACCCGGCGTACCGCCTGGCACTGCAGACCCGCGAGCAGCACATTCGCCGCGAGAAGGCGACCTCCAACATCTGCACCGCCCAGGCGCTCCTGGCAGTCACCGCCTCCATGTACGCGGTGTACCACGGCCCGGCTGGCCTGAAGGCGATCGCGGAGACCATCCACGCCAACGCCACCCGCTTCGCAGCCAGCATCGAGGCGGCCGGCCAGACTGTCCGCCACCAGAACTTCTTCGACACTGTTGTGGTTGAGGGTGGCGAAGGTGTCGTCGAAAAGCTGGCGCAGGCCGGGTACCTGGTGCGCCAGCTGGACGGCGCTGTGGCCGTGAGCTTCGGCGAGGACTGCGATGAGGAAGACCTCGCGGCCCTGCTCGAGGGCTTTGGGGTCGCCGAGGTGGCGTCCGCAAGCGAAAGTAAGCTCCCGCAAGCCCTTGTCCGCGAGACGGCGTACCTCACGCACGAGGTGTTCAACACCGTCAACTCTGAGACCCAGATGATGCGCTACATCCGCAAGCTGGGCGACAAGGACTTGGCGCTGGACCGCACCATGATTCCGCTCGGATCCTGCACCATGAAGCTGAACCCGACGGCTGGTGTGGAGACGATTACCTGGCCGGGCTTTGCCAACATCCACCCGTTCACGCCGGACGAGTACACGGCGGGCTGGCGCGAGCTGATTGAGGAGCTGGCTTCGTGGCTGGTGGAGATCACGGGCTATGACGCGGTGAGCATGCAGCCGAACTCCGGCGCGACCGGTGAGCTGGCCGGCCTTCTTGCCATCCGCCAGTACCACCTCTCCCGCGGCGATGAGGCACGCGATATCTGCATCATCCCGGCGTCCGCGCACGGCACCAACGCGGCGAGCGCGATGATGGCGAACCTGCGCGTGGTTGTGGTCAAGACGGCGGATGACGGCTCGATTGATCTCGAGGACCTGGACGCCAAGATTGCGCAGCACGCGGAGAAGATCGCCGCGATCATGATCACCTACCCGTCCACGCACGGCGTGTACGAGGACACGGTGCGCGAGGTGTGCGAGAAGGTCCACGCCGTGGGTGGCCAGGTGTACATCGACGGCGCCAACATGAACGCCCTGACCGGAATCGCCCGCCCGGGCGACTTCGGCGGCGATGTCAGCCACCTGAACTTGCACAAGACGTTCACCATCCCGCACGGCGGCGGCGGCCCGGGCGTTGGCCCGATCGGCGTGGGCAAGCACCTCATCCCGTTCCTGCCGTCTGACCCCAACACCGCGCCGAACACGTCCGGCGACACCGCGGCACACGGCGTGCCGGTGGCCGGCACCTACTACGGCTCCGCCGGTGTCATGCAGATTCCGTGGGCCTACATCGCCATGAGCGGCGCCGACGGCCTGCGCTCCGCAACCGCGCACGCGGTGCTGACGGCGAACTACGTGGCGCACGAGCTTAACGACGCATTCCCGGTCCTCTACACCGGCGCGAACGGCCTGGTGGGCCACGAGTGCATCCTGGACCTGCGCGACATCACCGCGCAGTCCGGCGTGACCGCGGCGGACGTGGCCAAGCGCCTGGTGGACTACGGCTTCCACGCCCCCACCCTGGCGTTCCCGGTGGCCGGCACCCTGATGGTGGAGCCGACGGAGTCCGAGGACCTGGGCGAGCTGGACCGCTTCATCGAGGCAATGCGCTCCATCCGCGCGGAGATCCAGGAGATCATCGACGGCAAGGTTGAGTACGAGAAGTCCGTGATCCACAACGCGCCGTACACCGCGCACTCAGTGGTGCGCGACGAGTGGCCGTACGAGTTCACCCGCGAGCAGGCTGCCTACCCGGTGGACTCCCTCACCCACGCGAAGTACTTCCCGCCGGTGCGCCGTATCGACGAAGCATATGGCGACCGCAACCTGATCTGCGCCTGCCCGCCGCCGGAGGCCTTCGACATCACCCCTGAGGTGGTCGAGGAGATCGACGTGACCGTCACCGAAGAGAACAAGAAGTAGAGAAGTTAAGGAGCTTTCAAGCGATGCCACAGACCCCGCTGCACACCACCCACGAAGCCCTGGGTGCCAGCTTCACCGATTTCGGCGGCTGGACCATGCCGCTGAAGTACGGCTCCGAGCTCGAAGAGCACCGCGCCGTGCGCACTGGCGTCGGCATCTTCGACCTCTCCCACATGGGCGAGATTGATGTCAAGGGCCCGGATGCCGGCGCCTTCCTGGATTACGCCCTCATCTCCTCCATGTCCAACCTCAAGGTGGGCAAGGCGAAGTACTCCATGATCGTGGCCGAGGACGGCGGCATCTTGGATGACCTGATCACCTACAAGTTCGCCGAGGACCACTTCATGGTGGTGCCCAACGCCGCGAACACCGACGTGGTGTGGGAGGCCTTCCAGGCCCGCAAGGGTGATTTCGACGTGGAGCTGCGCAACGACTCCCAGGCCGTCGCGCTGGTTGCGGTCCAGGGACCGGGTTCGCTCGAGGTGCTCACTCCCCTGCTTGCCGACGATCCCTCGCCCCTCGCCTACTACTCCGGCGCGTGGACCACGCTGAAGGCGAACGGCCGCGATGTCGAGGTCTTTGTGGCCCGCACCGGCTACACCGGTGAGGACGGCTTCGAGCTGTTCTGCATGTTCGAGGACGCGCAGGCTGTGTGGGACGCGGTCATCGACCACGGCACGCCGTGCGGCCTGGCAGCGCGCGACTCGCTGCGCCTCGAGGCATCGATGCCGCTCTACGGCCATGAGCTGACCACCGAGATCACCCCGGTGGAGGCAGGCATGGGCCGCGCATTTGCCAAGAAGGAAGCGGACTTCGTGGGCAAGGACGCGCTCATCGGCCGCGAGCCGAGCGTGGTCATCGCGGGCCTCACCTCCACGGAGCGCCGCGCGGCCCGCGAGGGCGCGGAGGTGTTCCTCGCAGGCTCGGAGGACCGCATCGGCGTGGTCACCTCCGGCCAGCCGTCGCCCACCCTGGGCCACCCGGTGGCGCTTGCCCACCTGGACCCGGCGCACGCGGAAATTGGCACCGAAGTGGAGATTGACATTCGCGGACGCCGCTATCCGTTTACTATCAGTGCAACACCGTTCTACTCTCGAAAGGAAGCGTAAGGCCGATGGCTCTGCAGCCCGATTTCTACTACTCCGAGGACCACGAGTGGATCAACGCCACCCCGGAGACTGCGGTGGGCGCCACCGTGCGCGTGGGCATCACCAACGTTGCCGCTGACCGCCTGGGCGAGGTTGTCTTCGCCGAGCTGCCGGCAGTGGGCGACACCGTCACCGCTGGCGAGACCTGCGGCGAGATCGAGTCCACCAAGAGTGTGTCCGACCTCTACTCCCCCGTCACCGGCACCGTCACCGCGGTGAACGAGGACATTGACGGCGCGTACGAGGCCATCAACAACGACCCGTTCGGCGCCGGTTGGCTCTTCGAGGTTGAGGTTGAGGAGGTCGGCCCGCTGATGACGGCGGACGACTACGCGGCCGCCAACGGCGTCTAACCCTTTCCGCTTAGTGCTTTTACGTGGTGGCGGCTGTGGCTTGATATGCCATGGCCGCCACCACTACGTCTTCCCAGGGCATGCCGGTGGTCTTGAACACCACGCGGCCGGTCCGCTTCGTGGCTGGAGATGCCGCAGCTACGCCATCCGCAGCTGTGCCATCCACAGCGTCCTTCCACGCGATGAGGTCGGATGCCTGGATGTGGCCCTCCTTGATTGCCAGGACCACGTCGCCGGCTTCGCGCAGCGCCACCTCCACGTCTTCCACAATCACGGTGGCCCCCGCGAACACGTCGCCCGCCAGTTCGCGCGTGTCCGCCGTGTGCGCGCCCATCGCCACCACGATCGCGTCCTCGCGCAGTTGCGCCGCCGTCACAATCGGCTGGGTGGCCGAGGTCGCCGTGATCACCAACCCGGCGGCGCCCAGCGCGGCGTCCGCCTCCGCACTACCGGACTCGCACCACGCCTCGAGGTCCTCCGGCTTCGACCTGCCGATGTAGGTAACCTCCACGTCGCGCACGCCGTCCAGCACGTCGCGCAGCGCATCCTCGTGCGCCCGCGCCTGCAGGCCGGTGCCCATGATCACGGCCTTGAGCGGCTCGCCAGACTGCACCAGGAAATCCCGCACCCCCGCGAGCGACACTGCCGGTGTCCTAAGCGCTGTCAACGCGGCCCCGTCGATGGTGGCGACGGGGGCCATCGAGTGAGCGTCGAAAAGCAAGTAGGAGCCCTGGATGAGTGGGATGGCGCGGGAGGCGGCATCGCTAGCGAGCGAGAGCACCTTGACGCCAAAGAAGTCCGCGACGCTGGCGGGCATGAGCATCATGGTGCCGCCGGAGACGTCGTAGCGCGTGCGCGGGAGGTCTAAAGCGGGGTCGAAACCGGCGCGCAGCGCATCGATGAGCGCGTCAACGGCCTGAGCTGGGCTGACGCGGCGGAAAAGCTCGTCCTGGCTGATGAATTCGGGGGCTCCCATTCGGCTGTCCTTTCGCGTTTGTGGGCGGGGCTACACTGCCCAGTATGACTGCACCGCGCGACCCGTTCTTCCCCGCAGACAAATCCATCCGGGCTTCCTCCGCGCCTATCGACGTCCGCTCGATGGGTCTCATCGATTACCAGGAGGCGTGGGACATCCAGGCGGAGATCGCGGCAAAGCGCGCGAAAGACGAGGTGGGCGACACAATCCTGGTGCTGGAGCACCCCTCTACGTTCACCGCGGGCAAGCGCACGCAGCCGGTGGATATGCCGGATCCGTCCTACCCCGTGCCGGTGGTGGGCGTGGACCGCGGCGGGCGCATCACGTGGCACGGCGAGGGCCAGCTGGTGGTCTACCCCATCATCAAACTCGCCGAGCCGGTGGACGTGGTGGATTACGTGCGCCGCTTGGAGGAAGCGCTGATCGAGGCCGTGCGCCGGGCCGGGGTGGGCACTGCCGGGCGTATCGACGGCCGCTCCGGAGTCTGGGTGCCCGGCACCACGCGTGCGGCGGATCCGGCGGCGTCCACGCGGGACCGGAAGGTGGCGGCGCTTGGCATCCGCATCACCCGCGGGGTGACCATGCACGGGCTGAGCCTGAACTGCAACAACACGCTCGACCACTACAACCACATCGTGGCCTGCGGCATCGATGATGCGGACGTGACCACCATGAGCCTGGAGCTGGGCCGCGATGTCACGCCGGCGGAGATGACGCCGCCGGTGATCGACGCGCTGGAGCGGGCACTGGCGGGCGAGCTTGTGGTTGCAGACCACTCCTTCGGGTCTGCCCCGGATCCGTCGAAAGGCCTGCGTAAGCGCCCGAAGCAAGGCTAGCCTTCGCACGGCCCACTGCGTCCCGGACGGCGTTCTTGACAGCGTTGTTACGGTAGGAGACGTGACTATCGCACCTGAAGGGCGGAAACTGCTCCGCATTGAGAAGCGCAACGCAGAGACGCCGATTGAGACCAAGCCGCGGTGGATCCGCAACGCGGTGAAGACCGGTCCTGAATATGAGGACATGAAGAAGAAGGTCAAGGGTGCGTCCCTGCACACCGTGTGCCAGGAGGCGGGCTGCCCCAACATCCACGAGTGCTGGGAATCCCGCGAGGCCACCTTCCTCATCGGCGGCGCGAACTGCTCCCGCCGCTGCGATTTCTGCCAGATCAACTCCGCGAAGCCGGAGCCGCTGGACCGCGATGAGCCGCAGCGCGTGGCGGAATCCGTGCGCGAGATGAACCTGAACTACTCCACCATCACGGGCGTCACCCGCGATGACCTGGAGGATGAGGGCGCGTGGCTGTACGCCGAGGTGGTGCGCAAGATCCACGAGCTGAACCCGCACACTGGTGTGGAGAACCTCACCCCGGATTTCTCCGGCAAGGCTGACCTGCTCCAGGAGGTCTTCGAGGCCCGCCCGGAGGTGTTCGCGCACAACGTGGAGACGGTGCCGCGCATTTTCAAGCGCATCCGCCCAGCCTTCCGCTACGACCGCTCCCTGGACGTGATCCGCCAGGCGCGCGACTTCGGCCTGATCACCAAGTCCAACCTGATCCTGGGTATGGGCGAGACGCAGGAAGAGGTCATGCAGGCGCTGCAGGACCTGGTGGATGCCGGCACCGACATCATCACCATCACCCAATACTTGCGCCCGGGCCCGATGTACCACCCGATCGACCGCTGGGTGAAGCCGGAAGAGTTCATCGAGTACCGCGATGCTGCGTATGAAATGGGCTTCGGCGCCGTCATGTCCGGCCCGCTGGTGCGCTCCTCCTACCGCGCCGGCAAGCTGTACGTGGAGGCTATGCAGCACCGCGGCCTGGAGCTGCCGGAGAACCTGAAGCACCTGGCGGAGACGTCCCAGGGCGATACCGCCCAGGAGGCCTCTACCCTGCTGGCCAAGTACGGCGAGAGCAAGGACACCCCGGTTACCGCTCGCTAGGCTCGTGCGCGCCTGAGCTCGGAGAGGCCGCGAGGCGCGCGCCCGTGGCCTCTTTGGTCGCGTAAGGCGCGGTGACCTAGAGTAGGCCACATGGCGAAGCAGGACACCAGCGCACAGAAGGCCGCCCAAAAGGCGGCGAAGAAGGAGCAGCGCGCGGCGAAGCGCGCGAAGGGCAAGCAAACGCGTAGCCAGGTGTGGCAGGCGTTCAACATCCAGCGCAAGCGGGATAAGAAGCTGCTGCCCTACATGCTCCTCGCCTTCCTTGGCATGGGCCTTGCGTTCTTCCTCATCGGCCTGCTCTGGGACGGCCAGTGGTACATGCTCTTCCTGGGCCTTTTGATGGGTGCAGTGCTGGCCATGTTCATCTTCTCCCGCCGCCTCGAGGGCTCCATGTATGACGAGGTGGGCGACACCCCCGGCGCCGCCGGCTGGACGCTGGAGAACATGCGCAACACCATGGGCATTGTCTGGCTGACCAAGAACGGCGTGCAGGCCAACACGCACATGGACACCGTGCACCGCGTGGTGGGCAACCCGGGCGTGATCCTGGTCGGCGAGGGCAACCCGAACCGCCTCAAGCCGCTCATGGCCAAGGAGCACAAGCGCGTTGACCGCCTGCTGGCGGGCGTGCCCATCTTCGAGGTCTACGCCGGCGAGGGCGAGGGCCAGGTGCGCGTGCGGGACCTGCAGAAGCACCTGCTCAAGCTGCCGAAGAACTACAAGAAGGAAGAGGTCTACGGCCTTTCCGCAAAGCTGGATGCGATGGATGCCCGCACCCGTCCCGGCCAGGTGCCGGGCCTGCCTGGCGGCCCGATGCCGAAGCAGGCCCAGAGCATGGCCGGCATGAACCGCAAGATGCGCCGAATGCAGCAGCGCCAGGGCAAGTAGCTACTCGACGTATCGCTTGGAACCCA
This sequence comes from Corynebacterium sp. CNCTC7651, assembly GCF_021496665.1. Lineage (NCBI taxonomy): Bacteria > Bacillati > Actinomycetota > Actinomycetes > Mycobacteriales > Corynebacteriaceae > Corynebacterium > Corynebacterium sp. CNCTC7651. The sequence continues at coordinate 1,590,850 of NZ_CP071246.1, forward strand.
ACCCGCAGCACCTCCCCGGTGCTGCGGGTTTTGCCATCTCGCCATAGAGTGAGCTGGCGTGGCTGACAATCACGTTGAGTTTGCCCAAGAGGCGAACACTGCTCTGCGTTTCGGCATGTTGCTGCTCTCCGCGGGCGCATCGAGCTACCGGGTGATCCGCGCGGTGAAGCGCTGCGCCCGCTCCCTCGGCTTCGATAAGGCCGACGTCTTGGTCGGTTTCAACACCATCAGCTGCACGTTCCACCACGGCGAGGAGTTCCGCACTGTGTCGCCGCGCTGGTGATCGGCTTGTTCGGTAGCCGCCTAGGCATCTACGCATCTGTACCGCGCGTGACGGTGACCATCCCGTCGGCAGTGGTGATGATCCCGGGCACCACGATCTACCGTGCCGTACACAACTTCGCCGTCGGCAATACCCCTGTCGCCCTGTTCGCGGTTGTGGATGTCACCCTGAACGTCCTCTTCATCGCGGGCGGCCTGATCATCGCCCGCCTGATCACAGATCCGGACTGGGCATTCTCCCACCACATCAACTTCGGCAAGGTACTGGACGGAGACGTGCGGCCGATTAATAGCTGACGGCGAAAAGCGGACGTCGAAAAGCGAGCTAAGCCCTGATGACGGTGGTGTTGGTGGCGCGGTCGTGCATGCCGCGACCGTCCGCGTCCACCAGCGCGGCGGGGAGGATGAAGCCGGTGAGGATGGTGCGCAACGCCGCCCGCCAGAAGCCAACCGGGGCCTCCGCGTCCACGCGCGCGACACCCATGCCCAGCATCGCCATGCCCGGCGTCTTGGCGAAGAGCCAGCCGGTGAGGATGCCCAGGGCGAGCCACAGCAGGTAGGTCAGCGTCGCGCGATCCCCCAGCGCGTCCGTGTTCATGGTGATCATGGTGGCGGCGACAAGGCAGATCAACCAGTCAATGATCACGCCGCCCATGCGCCGCGCCACCGAAGCCTGCGACCCCGGACCCTCTTTCGGCATGCCGAGGAACTGGCCCGGGTACTCCGGAATCACGTCCTCGCCGGTGAACTGGTTGGGCAGTTCCGGTCCTTCGCGCCAGCTTCCTCCGCTCTTAGCCATGCCTTACATCGTAGCGGCCTGGTTTTGGTTAACGGCGATGCGGGGCGAGTCCGTTAAGCTGGACCGCATCGCGAAACATAGACCCAAAGGAGCGAGCAATGGCCTTCAGCAATATTGAGGAAGCCAAGAAATTCATCGCCGACGAGGGGGTGGAGTTTGTGGATGTCCGCTTTACGGATGTCCCGGGTAATGAGCACCACTTCTCCATCCCCGCATCCATGTTCGACGAGGACATGATGGAGGAGGGCCTTGCTTTCGACGGATCTTCGATCCGCGGCTTTACGACGATTGAAGAGTCCGACATGATCCTCATGCCGGACCTGGCCACCGCCAAGCTGGACCTGTTCCGCTCCACCAAGACGCTGAACGTGAAGTTCTTTGTCAACGACCCGTTCACGCACGAGGCTTTCTCCCGCGATCCGCGCAACGTGGCCCGCAAGGCGGAGGAGTACCTGGCTTCCACCGGCATCGCGGACACCTGCTTCTTTGGCGCGGAGGCGGAGTTCTACCTCTTCGACTCCATCCGCTACGAGGTGGAGGGCAACCACGCGTTCTACGAGATCGACGCCGAGGAAGGCTGGTGGAACCGCGGCAACGAGGTGGAGCCGAACGGCGGCCCGAACCTGGGCTACAAGAACCGCTGGAAGGGCGGCTACTTCCCCGTCCCGCCGTACGACAAGACCGTTGAGGTGCGCGACGCGATGGTGCGCAACCTTGCCCAGTCCGGCTTCGATATCGAGCGCTTCCACCGCGAGGTGGGCAACGGCGGCCAGCAGGAGATCAACTACCGCTTCAACACCCTGCTGCACGCTGCGGATGACCTGCAGGACTTCAAATACATTGTGAAGAACACCGCCACCCAGTTTGGCAAGACGGCGACGTTCATGCCGAAGCCGCTGGCCGGCGACAACGGCTCCGGCATGCACGCCCACCAGTCCCTGTGGAAGGACGGGGAGCCGCTGTTTTACGACGAGTCCGGCTACGGCGGCCTCTCCGACATCGCCCGCTGGTACATCGGCGGCATCCTGGAGCACGCCGGCGCCGTGCTGGCGTTCACCAACCCGACGCTGAACTCCTACCACCGCCTGGTGCCGGGCTTCGAGGCCCCGATCAACCTGGTGTACTCCCAGCGCAACCGCTCCGCCGCGATCCGCATCCCGATCACCGGCGCGAACCCGAAGGCCAAGCGCATTGAGTTCCGCGCACCGGACCCGTCCGGCAACCCGTACTTCGGCTTCGCCGCCATGATGATGGCCGGCCTGGACGGCGTGAAGAACCGCATCGAGCCGCACGCCCCGGTGGACAAGGACCTCTACGAGCTCCCGCCGGAGGAGGCCAAGGAAATTCCGCAGGCCCCGACGTCCCTCGAGGCTTCCCTGGCCGCGCTGGAGGAGGACCACGACTTCCTCACCGAAGGTGACGTCTTCACCGAGGACCTGCTCGAGGCGTACGTGCGCCTGAAGGTTGAGGGCGAGATCGCACCGGCCCGCCTGCGCCCGACGCCGCTGGAGTTCGAGCTGTACTTCGACTGCTAGGGGTTGTGACCGGACGCTGGGACATCGGAGCCCCGGTCACACAACCCAGAACTTCGAACCCCGAGTTTCCGTCCAGTGCACAGGATGCTCGGGGTTCATTGCTCCCGCCGATCATCTCGGCCCTCCCTATTCGCGGATAGACTCCAGGAAAGAAAGCGAAACACTCGTAGGAGGTGACCATGAAGGACCGCAGCCCGAACAAAGAAGCGCGCAATGCCATAGAGCTCAAGCTCAATGGCGAGCTGGAGGCGATCGACGCCAAAACTGTCGCTGATGGGATCGAACTTCTGAGAAAGCTCGTGGGTAGTTTCGATCCCAGCGGGGCCCCGGTCAAAATGGCATCACTCCGAACGGGCAGCACTGTGACCGGCGTGGCGGCTCCACCAGAAGCCGAGGAGTCTATTCTCCACGCCATCGAAATGATCCGTGCAAACCAAGTGCTGCCAGCAAACTGGTCATCTAAGCAAGCAGACCTGTTGCGTGAACTGACCAAGCTCTCCAGCCGAAGTGGCGTTGAATCGGCTGAGATCGTGGGGCGGACTAACAACCGTTCATCCCAACTCGACTCGGTTCTCATGGAATCCATTCAGGAAGCGATGAGAAAGACCCCCATTTCAATCGGATCAGTGGTGGGCAAGCTCTATAGCTATCAAGACAGCGCAAAAGGTCTCAGCGCACGGTTGCGAGACGCATTGACCAATGAGGACGTTCGTGTGACTTTTGGCGAAGACCTCGATGCATCCATCCGTAGGAACCTCAGGAATGTCGTCGAAATCTCGGGACTTCTGAAGCGGCATCCTGAGACCAACTCACCAGAGGAAATCGAAGCCAAAAGCGTAGATGCAGTTTCGGCGAAGCCGGCTCTCGCCTCCGGCCGCGGCATCTGGAGGCGGTTGAAGGATGAAGGTGTGACAACGCACGACATCATGCGCGAACTTCGCTCAGAGGAGTCGAGCGCCTATGGCTCATAGGGAAAAGCCCGTCCGCGTTGCCATTGACTCATGTCTCTTCATTAGCCTATTCCTCGACGAAGACGAGAGTCTCAACGACCGAACAGAGGCCGTGCTTGGATACGACGGTTACGAGATAGTTCTGTCAACGCTGGTGGGCATCGAGGCTGTTGGTGGCAACGGGATGCGTCAAGGAGCTAATGCGGGCCCTATTAATACTGAGGAAATTCAAGCGGCGCGGTACTTTTTCGATAACGCCAACGTCTTGTGGATGGAAGTGAACCGACGGGTTATGCTCCGCGCCCGCGACTACTGCACAAACCTCCTCATCAAGCCACCCGATGCGACGGTCTTGGCTTGCGCGGTCGAGTCAGGCTGCAAGCACCTGTTTACCAACGATCGTCTTCTTATAAAGCGCTCAGAATCAATTCCAGAGATCGAGATCGGCCTTCCTCCCGAGCTTTCATTCTTCCCCGGAGAAGAAAAGGGATTCGTTATGCCCGATGAACCTGGCGGAGACGCTGGATTGCCTGACTAGCGAAAGCGTTGACCACGCTTGGACGAGAGAAGGTCTCCAATCTTAAGTAGAGTTTGACATGTCTTTGCCAGCGAGTTTCTAAGGTCTGCCATGTCAACTCCCAACTCTCCACGTGACGATCACACCGAAAACCCCCTCTCCCCGGATACTCCGGAGACCCCGTCCACGCCGTCCCCGGCCGATACCGGCTCTGGTGATGTGAGCTCCGAGGATCTGAACTCTGCCCCCAAGAGCGATGCCAGCACGACCGACTCTCCGAGCACTGCGACCGGCGGTTCCACCTCGCAGCAGTCCCAGCAGTGGGGTCAGCCACAGTCTGACCAGTCCAGCCAGCCGCAGTGGGGTTCCCAGCCGCAGGACAACCAGCAGCCGTGGAGCCAGCCGCAGGGTGGTCAGCCGCAGTGGGGTCAGCAGCAAGGCCAGCCTCAGCAGTGGGGCCAGGCGCAAGGCAACCCGCAGCAGCAGCAGTGGGGTCAGCCGAACCAGCAGCAGTGGGGCGGCCAGCCACAAGGTGGTCAGCAGCAGTGGGGTCAGCCGGAGGGCCAGCCGAACCAGCAGCAGTGGGGTCAGCCGCAGGGCCAGCCGAACCAGCAGCAGTGGGGTCAGCCGAACCAGCAGCAGTGGGGTCAGCCGCAGGGCCAGCCGAACCCGCAGCAGCAGTGGGGTCAGCCGCAGGGCAACCCGCAGCAGCAGTGGAACCAGCCCAACCAGCAGCAGTGGGGCCAGCCGCAGCAGGCTCCGAACCAGAAGCAGTCCTTCAACATGCCGAAGGTGAACGTCAAGCTGCCGGACTGGCTCGGCCTGTTTTACGCCTTCCAGCTCCTGCTGACCTTCCTGTTCAGCTTCCTCGGCCTGGCCAGCTACAAGGGCAGCATTGACGGCGTCGGTTCGATCGGCCTCAAGATCAACTGGTGGGGCAACGTCAGCCTCACCCACTCCGGCTACGGCCGCTACGCGGATAACTTCTTCACCCAGGGCTACATCGAAGAACTCAACGAGGAGGCCGGCGGCGGCTGGATGATCTTTGTTGCCCTGCTCATCCTCGCGCTGTACGGCGCGGCGACCTACTTCGCGGTGACCAAGAAGTGGAAGCCGGCTGCAATGCTCGGCGCGGCAGCTGGTGCGATCCAGCTTATCGAGGTCATCGTCCTCGCTGTCCAGGTCAAGCAGGAAGGTTTCAGCCTCGGCGCAGCATGGTGGTTCTGGCTGCTGATCTCCCTGGTCACGCTCGGCGTGTCCATTGCCCTGATCGTGCTGGGCAAGGACAAGTTCGACGCCAAGATCAACCAGACTCGTGCGAATGTGAGCAATGGCGCTGGGACGCAGTCGTCGGCAAGCAATGATGCCCCGAACCAGTCCGGCTCCACGGCGTGGAACCAGCAGAAGCCGAACACCGGCGGCTCCGACGCAAAGTAGTGTCACGCCCCAGCGTAGGGTGGTCCGGCGAGCCGCCCTGCACCGAATGGGATTACCATCAGTCGGGTGACTGATAAATTTCGCCAGCTGCCCCCGCCAGGTCCGGCGTGGGGCGGCAGTCTTATGGGTACGTCGATTGTCGCGCGCCTGCTGGTCGAGGAAGGCCTCTACGTTGCCTCCGCGATCTTCGCCGCCATCGCGGGCGTGATCCTTGTCGTGCTCACCGACGGGTTCGTGCGCTACCGCCATCCGGAGTTTAAGCAAACGACGATGGCGGAATGGTCGATGTTCTTCATCGGCATCCTCGCGCTCGGTGCCGCGCTCTCCGGCCTCACCGGCAACGGCATCTTCCGGTTGGTCGGGTTTTGGCTCGGCGCTCCCCCGACGGTGGTCACGTGGGCGGTGCAGCTGAAGCGTTTCGACGGCTCCCCCAAGTTCACCTGGGGACTCCCCCTGGTCGGGCCGATGATTTCAGCGTCAGTGGCCGGGTTTTGCGCGCGGGAATACGGGCAGCTCTACCACGTGCTGGGCACGGTGCTGTTTGTGATGTCCCTGGCCACTGCGGTGCCGATCTTCGTGCGCGTCTACTGGGCCGCGTGGCAGGGCAAGGTGGACTTGTCCGGCGCGAAGTCCGCGACGGCGTGGGTGCCGCTGGGCGTTGTGGGCCAATCGACGACCGCTTTGCAGGTGCTCTACCCCGGCACCGCGTCCGTGGTGTACGGGCGCGTGATGCTGGTCATCGCCATTCCGCTGGCCATCTACGCCATGATCACCTTCTACCCCCCCCGGCACCGCGTCCGTGGTGTACGGGCGCGTGATGCTGGTCATCGCCATTCCGCTGGCCATCTACGCCATGATCACCTTCTACCCCAACGTTGCGCGGTGGGTGGAGTACTCCCCCGCGTGGTGGTCCTGCACCTTCCCGCCGGGCACCGTCAGTATGGGCGGCCACCAAGTCGCCATTGTCAGCGATTCGCACTGGCTGGACGTGGTGGCGCTGAGTATTCCAGTGCTGCTGGTGGTGCACTGGGCGCTGTGCTCCTCCCGGTTTGTCAGCTGGTGGCTAGCGGGCCGTCGCCATACGTGATGTGATGTCCCGCACCACTTCGTCGGGGCGCTGGGCGGACACTAAGTAATCCGTCGTCCGGGTTGTGATGCGCACCGTCGGCCCGCCGACGATATAGCCCATCCCGTTCGGCCCCTTGAGAAACCGAGCGCCGGCACCTTCCTTCGCGCCGGTCGCGGGACCGACCTCAACGGTCTTGATTTGCGAGTACTCGATGGTCTCGGTCATCCCCATCACCGATATGGTCACGTCCTCCGGGCCCACGAGGATGGACGCGCGCATGCTCAGCAGCGCCGCCAAGATCAGACCGACGATCACGAACGCCGCCGTACCGCCCCAGCCCGGCTTCATGGCTAGCGGAAGCATCGACCCCCAGATGAGCAACGCCGCAGCCACCGCAATCCAGCGGATCGGCCCGTTCAAACTCTGCCTGTACAAATTCGCTTCCACGTGGCCCAGTGTAGGGGGTGGGTTGGAGGGAGCGTCGATAAGCAAGAGTGCCCCGGCGGTGCTAGGTTGCGGGAGTTATGGGGGAAAATTTGGGGCGGGAGCTCTTGCTGGAGAAAATTGTTGGGCGTGCAGTGAATGCGCAGGTGGAATGTGAGCGTCTGCGCTGCACTACGTGCCGACGGCAGTTTGGACCACGCTCAAGCCACACGAGCGCGAGTTCTTGCGGTGCTATGCGGCATCCGCGATTACCCATAAGGCGGTGCTGGTCGGGCGGTCCGCGGCGCGCATAGCGGGGATGTGGGTGCTGGAGCACAAGGATGAGGTGGTGGAGCTAGCGCTGCCGAGTGGTAAACCGCCCGCGAAGAGCAGCTGGCCGGAGGGGATTGTGTGCCGGCGGGTGCCGGTCCCGGCCGGGGACATTGTGACCGCGGGAAAGCACGGCGAGCTCAGGTACACGCGCGGGGCGCGCACGGCCATCGACGTGGCGCGGTTTCACACGCAACGCGACGGGGTGGTGGCGTTCGACAGCCTGTTCCGCGACGAGACCGAGGCCAATAAGCTCGCGATCTCGGAGTCTGTGACGAAGGCACTGAAACGCATGGAGGGGAAGCAGCACATCGCGGCAGCGCGCGAGGCGTTCGAGCTGTCCACAACCCTGTCCGAGTCCGCCTTTGAGAGTCTGTTCCGGATGATTCTGCGTGAGAAAGGCATCGAAGTCACGCTGCAGCGGTGGATCGGGCCGTACCGGGCGGACATGCTGTGGGGCCAGCTGATCATTGAGATCGACGGCTACTCCAAGTTCGCCGACAAGCCCCACGACGTGGTCATGCGCCAGAACAAGCGCGACAACTGGCTGCGCGAGCAGGGTTACGAGGTGATCCGCATCCACCCCTCGGAGATTCTGCGCAATGAGGAGGATTGCGTCGCCCGCGTGCTGGCCGCCAAAGCCCGCGCGGATCAGCGTGGGCCGGTGCTTGTCGCCGACTACGCCGTCCGGACCGTGCCCAAGGGCGGCTGGGGCATTCGAGGGGATTAGGGGGCGGGGGCTGGACGCGCTGGAGGTGCTGGAGGCGCTGGTTTGGCTCGGGCGCCGGGGCGGTGGTTTGGCATGGGCGCTGGGCCTCTGTAGTCGGGGTCGGCCGATCCCCCGTGGTTCTCTATCCTCCGCCAGCCGGCCCCTGGGTCCTCCAGATGGTGAGACCTTCATGGAGAGACCTACTGGGTAACTCCCACTTGGTGAACTCGTCGATTTTGAGGCCTACTTCACCAAGTGGGTCTCACCATCTGGAAAAGCGGTTGTCCGGCTGGAAGGGCCGGGCGGCTGCCGGGCGCCGGCGGGCCAGGAGGCTGGCGAGCCAGGAGGCTGGCAGGCCGGGCGGGCCAGGCGGGCTGGCCTGCCCGCCCAGCCAAGCGCGCCATCGGCACTACAATCAGCCTCATGATCAAACGCTTGGCCACCACCGCCAGCGCCGTCGCGTGCGCGGTCGCCCTCACCACCGGCCTCACCGCCTGCGCGGGCGGGTCGAGCGAGCTGCCGGCACCGGAGTTCGTCACCTCGGACAACCTGGACGGCGCGGAGATCACGCTGCACCCGGACCGCTCGCTGGTCATCCCGGTGGGTGAGGACGACCCAGCGCGGTGGTCCGAAGGCTCCGTGGACGACGAAGCCGTGGCCAAGTTCGTCCCCGGCACGTCCGCAGGCGAGACCAAGTCCAACCCTGGTTTCACCGCCGTGGGCAAGGGCACGACCGGCGCGCAGATCGTCGACCCGAAGACGGGCGAGGCTATCACCTTCACGATCACGGTGAAGTAGCGCGCCACAGAGCCCGCGTGGCACGCTCCAGGGCCCGCGTTACAGCGCCACGTTCAGATCCACCTCGCCGTCCCAGCCGGGCACGCGTCCGCGCGAGGTGAACTGCCACATCAGGGGCGCCGGCATGCCGAGGGGCCAGGGGCTTTTGCTTATCGACGGAACGTCCCCGCCACCAAGCACGCTGGCACCCTCTCCCCCACCAACCTCCACAACCGGATTGTCGCCCCACGCCGCCAGCCACAGCGCCCCGAACTGGGCCGGGTTGGCCAACAACATGTGCCTACGCCAATACGCGGCGGTGGTGTACACCCCAGCAACCTCCACGCCGGCGGTGGTGAAGTGGTGGTGGGCGGAATGGACGTCGTCAAGCGAAAGCCCTGCGGGGGACTCGACGTCGAGCCACATGGGCACGCGCGTGGACCCCAGGACCTCCAGCGCTGCGTCGACCTGCTCCTTTACGCTGGTGCCCTCGGAAGGCGCGCGGAGGTAATGGTAGGTGGAGATGGGGAGGTTGGCGGAGAGGGCGTCGGCAAGCAAGTGCGAAAAAGCGTGGTCGCGGTAGGTGCCGTCGGTGGTGCGCAGGACGGCGAAGTCGAGCCCTGCGAAGGCGGTGAAGCCGGCTTGGTGCTCGGAGAGGTCGACGCCGAGGCGCATCAGCGCTTGGAAAAACCCATGCGGGGGCTGAAGCCTGAAGGGTGCTTGCGCTGCGCGGCGGCGTCGCCGATGACTAGGCGCCACTTCGGGTCCTTCACCGGCATCTGGGAGATGGGGAACCAGCCGACGGCGGTGGATTCATCGTCCCCAACCACCCACCGGCATCTGGGAGATGGGGAACCAGCCGACGGCGGTGGATTCATCGTCCCCAACCACCGGCTCCGCGGACGGGTCCTCCGGCTCGAGGCGCAGCTGCACCGACATGTAGCTAGCCACATCGCCGTTGCTGTGCGTGACGGGGCCGACGGAACCGACGCCCAGGATGGCGGCGGGGGTGGCGCGGATGCCGGTCTCCTCGAGGACCTCGCGCACGGCGGCATCGTGCGCCTCCTCGCCCGGGTCCGCGATGCCGGTCACTGGCGTCCACTCGCCGTTATCCGCGCGCTGGACCAGGAGCACCTCCGGCACGGCCCAATCCGAATTGTCCGTGGAATCGCGCAGCACCACCGCGCACACGGACGGCACCCACATCGGGTCGGTGCCGATCTTCTTGCGGGTCTCCACAATGAACTCTGGGATTGCCACTGCGCGTCCTTTCGGTGCATGAGTACGGTTTCGGTGCGTAGCGTAGACGGCTTCCCACTCTAGTTCGACTACACTTTCCAACCATCATGAGCACTGCAATTCCCCGCGCCGACGCACCGGCAGACCCGCCGGCGGACGCGACCCCAGAGCCCGCGCCGGCAAAGCGCACGCTGGTCCAGCGGGTGCCCGCGCCGGTGTTCATCACCGTCTACGGCGTGCTGGTGGTGGCAGTGATTGTGGCCGGCGCGATGCTGGCCAGCTACGCGCAGCGCGGCGGCGAGACACCTTCGCAGCGCCTAGAGGCCGCCAGCAGGGCGACGACGGAGGCTGAAGCCGAAGCGGCCGACCCCGAGACCACCCCTTCGGCCACCGCCGGAGCCCCCGCCGAGCCTCCCCTGCCGGAGCCGCGCCAACCTTTCAACCCGCCGCCCGCGGATGAGGCGAACGTGCTGGCCAGCATCCGCCGGCACCTGATCACGGACGTTCAGACTTCCGCCGGGGACACCGGCGTGCTCATGCGCGGCACCATCGCGGGCGACTTGGAGACGCAGCTGCCGGAGCTCAGCGGCCACATCTCCCGCTTGCTGGAGCAGAACTGCATCGACGCGCTCACCCTCAAGACCGCGGACAACCTCCGCTTAAGCTTTTACGGCTTTTGCTTTTCGACGATCCCAGAAACCACCATCTCCCAACTAGCAACCCTGGCGGATGAGCAGGACGCGGAGGCCATGATCATCATGGATACGCACTCCAGCTCCGCCATCGAGGCCGAAGTGACCAGATCCGCCCGGCCGGGATCAAGCGCCTGCGTTTCGCTGCCTACGGCGAGACCGAGGCGGCGTTCTACGAAAATCCCGAGGCCTCGCGCACGAGGCTGTGGCGCGACCCGACGGGCGACACCGTCCCGCGGGCTGTCACCAAGTCTGCGTGATAAACGCCGCGTCCGGCACAACCTGCCGCACCACACCCATGAATTGCTCCACGTTGGAGTAGCTCATGCGCTTGGGGTCTTCCATGCCTTCCCAGCAGGCGTCGTCGGAACGCCCGGCCTCCGTGCCGGACACGATGCCGATGATCACCGCCCGCCCGTTGACGTGCGTGAATACGGGTCCGCCGGAGTCGCCCGGCGCGGCGCACACGGCACCGATGTCGCCGAAGGTGGGGCGCTCATTGTCAAAGTCGGTGTTCACGATCTGCACGCGCTGCGTCTCCAGGAACTCACCGCAGGTGTAACCGGTGGTGCCGCCGGTTTTGCAGATGTGGCCGATCGGCGGCACCTCTTGCCCGATGCCGGTGGGAATCGGGTCCCCCACCAGCTCCATCGTGCGGTCCGGGTCCGTGATTTCCACAATGCCCACGTCCACGTTTTCGTTGCCCGGGCTGTACAGGCCGGAATACACCACTCGCCCGGCGGCCTGGATGTAGTCCGCGGCAAAGGTGGCGTTGGTGGGCCACACCCAGTCCCCTTCCTTGCCGCAGTGCCCGGCCGTGACGGCGAAGTTCCGGCCTTGGCTGTTGGAGAAAGAAAACGCCACGGTGCAGGACTGCGCGGTGAAGCTTTCGCCCGGCTGCGGCACGTGGTCCGTGCTCTGGATCTTGGTGCCGGGCGCCCACAGCGCGAACTCGGGCACCAGGATCTCGTTCGGCGGGGGTGCCGGCGCGGCAGGATCTTCAGCGGGCGGCGCGTCCTGCGGCGTCTGCACCGCCTCGTGTGCCTGCTGCTCCTCCACCGTGCGCGTGGGCACCTGCGACGTGGTCAAACCCACCCACACCACGGTGGCCACCAGCGCCGCCACCGCGAACACGGCAAACACCCACCCGACGGTGTTCGCACGCCGCGGCGGGGGGCTCATGCTTATCGACGGCCGCACGTACACCACCGGCTCCGGAAACCGAAGCGGTTGCCCGTGAGCGGTCTGGTACTTCCGCGCGGCATTGCCGCGCTCCCCGTTCACGCCGGGTTGGCCTGCGCCAGTGTGTTGAACGCCAGTTTGCGGAACCTCAGGCTGCCCGGCGGCGGGGTGGTCGGGATAGGGCACTCGCGCGCCCTACTCCCCGGCTTTGTCGTCCGCGTCCTCGACGGCGGTCTCCGGGTGCGTCTCAGCCAAGTTGTCGTTCATCTTGGCCGCCTCTTCTGCCTGGATCTTCATGTCTCGGATGAACTTTTCCGGATCAAACTCGGTGTAGTGCTCCGGACCGGCGAATTGTTCCTGTGCCACGGGTTTCTCCTTTACGCGTCTTAGACGACGGTGTCTAAACGTCAGTGTTCTCGATGGCATCCACGATAAACGCCTTGACCGCCTCCGCGTCGTTCGGCAGGTCGGCCACGTGGCGCTCCGCATCCATGATGCCGGCGAAGCGCTCCGGAATCTCCGGGGCCTCGCCCAGCGCCTCCACGATCGTGTCCGCGAACTTCACCGGCAGCGCGGTCTCCAGTACCACAATCGGGGTGTCCACGCCGTCTGCTACCGAACGGGCGACAAAGACGCCGTCGGCAGTGTGCGGGTCAATCAGCACGCCGTTGCGCTCGTGCGTCTCCTTGATGGTGGCCACGCGGTCCGCGTGGGTGGACTTCCCGGAGAGGAAGCCGAACTCGCCCGCGATGCGCTCGCGCGCGTCCTCGCCGCCGACGGTGCCCCCGAAATCATCGAGGTTGAAGCCGCCCTCTTTCACCTTCGTGCCAAAGAGGTCTGCGGTGACCTTGGCGTCGCGCCCGGTGACGTCGAAAATAAAGCGCTCAAAGTTGGACGCCTTGGAAATGTCCATGGACGGGGACGAGGTGGCGTGGGTCTCCGCGGCGGAGCGGGGGCGGTACTCGCCGGTGGTGAAGAACTCGTGCAGCACGTCGTTCTCATTCGTCGCCACGATCAGTCGGTCAATCGGCAGGCCCATCTGCTTGGCGATATGGCCTGCGCAAATGTCGCCGAAATTGCCGGTTGGCACGCAGAAGCTCACGCGCTCATCGTTGCTCTCGGTGACCTTGATGTAAGAGGAGATGTAGTACACAGTCTGCGCCAGCAAGCGCGCCCAGTTAATGGAGTTCACTGCGCCGATGGAGTACTTGGCCTTGAACGCCGCGTCTCCGCTGACTTCCTTGACCACGTCCTGGCAGTCGTCGAACACGCCGTCCAGCGCGATGTTGAAGATGTTCGGGTCATCCAGGCCGAACATCTGCGCCTGCTGGAACGGGGTCATGCGCCCGCCCGGGGTGAGCATGAACACGCGGATGTTGTCGCGCCCGCGCATCGCGTACTCGGCGCTGGAGCCGGTATCGCCCGAGGTCGCGCCCAGGATGTTGATCTCCTCGCCGCGGCGGCCCAGCTCGAACTCGAACAGCTCGCCGAGCAGCTGCATCGCCATGTCCTTGAACGCGGCCGTCGGTCCCTCGGAGAGGTGGGCGATCCACAGCCCCTCCTCCAGCTCGGTCACGGGCACAATCTCCTCGGACGCGAACTTCTCCGTGGTGTACGCCTGGGTAGTCAGCTTTTCGACGATCACAGGAGGAATGTCATCCACAAACAGCTTGACTACCTCTGCCGCCAGCGCCGCGTAGCCCTCGGCGGCGAGCAGCTCGCGCCACGAATCCAAGAGCTCCGGTGTGATCTGCGGATACACCGCCGGCATGTACAGGCCGCCGTCAGGGCTGAGGCCAGCAAGCAGGATGTCGGTGAAGGTCCGCGGGGTGGCGTGCGGGTCGCGCGTCGAGATGTAATCCACGCCGGAGATTCTACTGGGTGCGGTCGCCGCCCCGCTCCCAGACCGCCCCGGGATGTTGTTATCGCCGGGGTGGCTCTTGGCGGCCGGTGAGGATGTCCACGACGGAGCGAATCGCCGCGTCGCCCAGCTGTGGCAACGGGCGGTGCGCCGCGTCCGATTCAGCGGGGCGCTCGGCCGGGCGCGGTGCCGGTTGTGGTGCCGGTTCGACGGCGACGGTCAACGTGGAATCCTCTAACGTCACCGGCGTGGAGCGTTCCACACCGGCCACGCGTGCCGCCTCCACCAGGGCAACAAGGTCAGCGAACGTGGCATCCGCCAGGTCAATGGTCATGTGCACAGCCATGGTCTAGAGCTTATGGCGTTTTGCTTCCTCAAGGCCAAGCTCGATCGCTAAATCTTCAAGACTGATCGTTTGCAACTCGCCCCGCCTCACAGCTCTGGCCTCGGCCTCGAGCTGTGCAATGTACCTCGAGTCCACTGGTTGGTCCATGGAGAAATTGTAAGCACCAACCCCGGCTACTCGTACTCCAGCGAGGGCACCTCGCCCCAGAACACCTCCTCCACCACGCGGTGGGCGCGGCGGGTCACACGCAGGTATTCCTCCAGGAACTCCTGCTGGTTGTCCGGGTCGTAGCCGGCGGATCCCGCCACCTGCGCCAGCTGCGGGCCCGGCGCGGGCAGCTGGTCGGTGCGCTTGCCGGAGACCAGCACCAGGGCGTTGCGGGCGCGGGTGGCGGTGAGCCACGCCTCGCGCAGCACAACGGCCTGGCTGGCGGGCAGGATCGCCGGGTCATCCAGCTCGGCGAGGAAATCCAGCGCTTCGAGTGTGGAGGTGGTGTGCAGGCCCTCCTGGGTGTGGGCGTGCATCATGGTCAGCAGCTGCACCGTCCACTCCACGTCGGCAAGCGCGCCGCGGCCCAACTTGGTGTGCACGCTGCGGTCCGCGCCGCGCGGCAGCCGCTCATTGTCCACCCGGGCTTTGATGCGGCGGATCTCGCGAACGTCGGCAAGCGAAGCCCCCTGCTCCGGGTAGCGGAAGGCGTCGATCATGCGGAGGAATGCCTCGCCCACCAGCTCGTCGCCGGCGACGGTGGTGGCGCGCTGCAGGGCCTGTTTCTCCCAGACCTCGCCCCATTCGCGGTAGTAGCGCTCGTAGGAAGCGATGGTGCGGACGACGGCGCCGGAGCGGCCCTCCGGGCGCAGGCCCAGGTCCACCTCGAGCGGCGGGTCACCGGAGGGCTTCGCGAGGCGGGTGCGCATCTGGTCGATGATGCGGGCGGCCCAGGCCAGGGCCTCGGCCTCGCGGTCAGCGGCCTCGGCGCCCGCGTCCTCCCCGCGGACCGGCTCCGCCACCACCATCACGTCCGCGTCGGAACCGTAGCCCAGCTCCGCGCCGCCGAGGCGGCCCATGCCGATGATCGCGATGCGGGCCGGAGCCTGATCCACCCCGCGGGCAGCGAGGTCGGTGCGGATCTCCGCGAGCAGGCCGGCCTGCAGCACGGCCTCCCAGACGATGGTCAGCTCCTCGCAGACCTGGCGGACCTCCATGAATCCCAGCAGGTCCGCGCTGGCAATGCGGGCCAGCTCCGCGCGGCGAAGCGACCGCGCGACGCTGACGGCCTTGTCCGCGTCGTCCTGGTAGCGCTTCGACGCGGCGATGATGGCTTTGTGCACTTGGTCCGGGGCGGCGTCGAGAAGCCTTGGCCCATTGGAGCCGTCGCCCAAAAGCTTCACCACCTCGGGCGCGGCGATGATCAAGTCGGAGGTGTACGGCGAGTTACCCAGGATTTTCATGAGGCGCTGGCCCACCACGCCTTCGTCGCGGAGCATGCGCAGGAACCAGCTCTTGTCCTCCGCGGCCTCGGAGAGCTTGCGGTAATTCAGCAGGCCCGCGCCGGGGTCGGCGGTGCCGGCGAGCCAGTACATCAGCGTAGGCAGCAGGATGGCCTGCAGTTTCGCCTTGCGGGAGGTGCCGGTGGCCAGGGCGGTGAGGTGGTCGTAGGCGCGGGCCGGGTGGCGGTAGCCCAGCGCGGCCAGGCGGGCCTTCGCGGCGTCCGGGGTCAGCGTCGCTTCGCCCACGGAGAGGTCCACCACCGCGTTGAGCAGCGGGCGGTAGAACAGGCGCTCGTGCAGCGTGGACACGGCGTCGCGGATCTGCTTCAGCCGCGCGTGCATCTGCTCGATCGCGGTCTCGCGGCCGGGCGTGAAGCCGCTCGCGCGGGCGAGCCAGCGCGTGCGCCGCTCATCCTCATCCTCCGGCAGCTGGTGGGTGCGGCGGAAGCGCTGGAGCTGCAGGCGGTGCTCCAACAGCCGCAGGAATGCGTAGGCCTCGGTGAGCTGCTTTGCGTCCTCGCGGCCGACGTAGCCGCCGTCCGTGAGCGCCTTCAGCGCGTCGATGGTGTTGGGGGTGCGCAAAGTATCGTCGATACGCCCGTGCACCAGCTGCAGCAGCTGCACCGCGAACTCCACGTCGCGCAAACCCCCGTAACCCAGCTTCAGCTCGCGCGCCCGCATCGCCTCCGGCACATTGTCCAGCACGCGCCGGCGCATGGCCTGCACGTCCTCCACGAAGCTCTCGCGCTGGCTGGCTTCCCACACCAGGGGCGCAAGCTTATCGACGTACGCCTGACCCAACCCCATATCCCCCGTCATCGGACGGGCTTTCAGCAGGGCCTGGAACTCCCAGGTTTCGGCCCAGCGCTTGTAGTACGCCACGTGGCTATCCAGCGTGCGTACGAGTGCGCCGGACTTGCCCTCGGGGCGCAGGTTCGCGTCCACTTCGAAGAAGCAGGCGGAGCCGATCCGCATGAACTCGGCCGCGGCGCGGGTGATCTTGGGCGTGGCGGGCTCCGCCACAAAGATCACGTCCACGTCGGAGATGTAGTTCAGCTCCCGCGCGCCGCACTTGCCCATGGCGATCACGGCCAGCTGCGCATCCGGTTCCTCTTCCCCGTACACACGCTGCATGGCCACGGCGAGTGCTGCCGTGAGCGCCGCGTCCGCGATGGCGGTCAGCGCCTCGGTGACCGCGGTGTAGCCCAAGGTCGGGCCCTCGCCGTGGCCCTTCACCGCGGCGTACGTCCCCGCCAGATCCGCCGCGGCCACGCGCATCACCAGTGTCCGGTGGGCGTTGCGCAGGGCCTCGTTGCCGCCGTCCACCGCGGCCATCATGGTTTCTAGGGCCTCTTCAGCAGTGGGGATGTCTTCCTGCAGCTCGCGCCACAACTCCGGGTGCGCCACCAAGTGATCCGCCAAGGCCGTGGAACCGCCGGCGAGGGCGAAGAAGCGGGTGCGGTACAAGGGATCGTCGAAAAGCAAAGCCCTGACCTTGGTCCACTGCGAACCGGAAGCCTCCATGAAACGGTGCGTGGTGTTCAGCGCGAGATCCGGGTCGCCGGCACCGGCGAGGGTCCACAACACGGCCTCATCGTCGAAGCCGAGGTCCTCCAAATCCTGCGCGGCGCGCGGGGACGTGAGGCCGAGCTTGGCGGGGCTGGGCAGGGCGCGGGCCGTCACAGGTCCAGCCCCGTCTCAATCTCCCACGGCGTGACCTGGCTGGTGTACTCGTGCCACTCGTCCCACTTGGAGCGCAGGTAGAACTCGAAGACCTGCTCGCCCAAGACCTCCGCCATGAATTCGGACTGCTCCAGGTGGCGCAGCGCCTGGTCCAGGGAGTTCGGCAGGTCGCGGTAGCCCATCGCGCGGCGTTCGCGGCGGGTGAGCGCGAAAACATCGTCGCGCGCGGGATCATCCAGCTCGTAGCCGCCCTCGATGCCCTTCAGGCCCGCTGCCAGGACGGCCGCGAACGCGAGGTAGGGGTTGCAGGCGGAGTCCAGCGAGCGCACCTCAATGCGGCGCGATTCCGCCTTGTGCAGGCGGTACGTGGGCACGCGCACCATCGCGGAACGGTTGGAAATGCCCCACGTCGCGGCCGTTGGCGCCTCCGATCCGAACTGCAGGCGCTTGTAGGAATTCACCCACTGGTTGGTCACCGCGGAAATCTCTGGCGCGTGCTCGATGATGCCGGCAATGAACTGGCGACCCACCTTGGACAGGCTGATCTCATCGTCCGGGTCGTGGAACGCGTTCGTCTCCCCCTCGAAGAGGGAAAAGTGCGTGTGCATCGCGGAACCGTCCAGGTTTGGAAACGGCTTGGGCATGAACGTGGCGTGCACGCCCGTCGCCTCCGCGACGGTCTTCACGATGTAGCGGAACGTGACCACGTTGTCCGCCATCGTCAGCGCGTCCGTGTGCCGCAGGTCAATCTCCTGCTGGCCCGGGCTCGCCTCGTGGTGCGAGAACTCGGTGGTGATTCCCATATACTCCAGGGCTGAAATTGCTTGCCGACGCAACTTCGGAGCCTCATTCCGCTTCGCCTGGTCAAAATAGCCGCCCTTGTCGGACGGTTTGATCCCCTCCCCATCCTGGTTGACCACGTAGAACTCAATCTCCGGGCTGGCAAAGAACTCGAAGCCCATCTCGCGCGCCGCGTTCATCTGGCGGCGCAGCACGTGGCGCGGGTCCGCGTAGAGCGGGTCCCCGTCCGGCATGGTGATGTCGCAGAACAGGCGGGCTGTTTGCAGGCCGGCGTCCTCGTCAAACGGCAGCGGCTGGTACGTCGACGGGTCCGGCCTAAGCAGCGTGTCCGACTCAGAGATGCGGCTAAAGCCCTCAATGGAGCTGCCGTCAAAGCCCACGCCCTCCTCGAAGGCGGACTCCAGCTCCGTCGGCGCCATCATCACCGTTTTCAAGCTGCCGGAGATGTCCGTGAACCAGAGGCGGATGAAGGCGATGTCCTGCTGCTCCACCAGCCGCAGGACGTTGTCGGTTTGAGAGCTCATGGTGGTCAAGTTTAGGCCCGTGGCCGGGTCGGTGGGTCGGTGCGGTCGGGGCGCCCTCCACTCCCCCCGGAGCCAAAGTTTGCAAGGTATGGCGCGCGGGGCTCCATCGGCCCAGCTCGCGCCCAAACGTGAACAACTTTGGCGCGGGCACCCCGGCGAAAGAATCGGACGATTCCTACGCCTGGGCCTCTATAGGGCCAGGTCGGTGCAATCCCAGGACGATTCTTTCGCCCCCACGGCTATGGTTGAGGTAGACCAACGAAATTCACGTAACCTGACGAACCCCGAAACGAACAAGGAGACTTCCCATGGCCAACACCCCAGAGAAGCACCTCGAGGTTGAGCTCAAGCTTGCCGTCGATGAGCAGACCAGCGTCCCCGACCTGGCGCAGCTGCCCGGCGTCGCCTCCATGCTGGGTACCGAGCAGCACAATCTGTCTGCTATTTATTACGACACCAAGGATCTGCGCCTCACCCGCCAGAAGATCACTTTGCGCCGCCGCACCGGCGGGTCCGACGACGGCTGGCACATGAAGATCCCCGCAGGCGACGGCCGCCGCGAGCTGCGTGTCCCACTGGATGATCCGGCGCAGGTGCCGAATGAGCTGCTGGAGCAGGTCCGCGCCATCGTGCGCACGGAGCCGCTCGAGCCGATCGCGCAGGTGGACAACCGCCGCGTGGAATCCAAACTGGCCGGCGAGAACGGCGAGCCGGTGGCGGAGTTTTGCGACGATCACGTCACCGCCTGGTCCCTCCTCCCCGGCGGCCAGCGCACGTCCTGGCGCGAGTGGGAGCTGGAGCTCGATGAATCCGTCGCCGGCACCGAGGAAGGCGCGAGCATCATTCGCCAGGCAACCTCGTTCCTGATTGCCTCCGGCGCGCGCAAGTCCTCCTCCCCGTCCAAGCTCTCCACCGCGCTGGGCGACAGCATCCACACCGCGCCGAAGCCGCCGCACATGCAGTCCGACAACGTCGACGAGGACTCCCCCGCCGCCGCCGTGGTGGAGGCCCTGCGCGTGCAGCGCGACCAGATCGTGGAGTGGGACCCGCGCGTGCGTGCCGACGAATTCGATTCCGTCCACCAGCTCCGCGTAGCCACCCGCGAGATGCGCTCCCTGCTGGAGACCTTCGAGGGCATCCTCGAGGGCGATGAGCTGCAGCACCTCGAGGAGGAACTCAAGGAAACCGCCGCGGTGCTGGGCGTCGCGCGCGATGCGGAGGTCGTCGAGGAGCGCTTCCTCGAGCTCCTCGACACCGACGAGAGCGGGCTTATCGACGACACCACGCGGAGCCACATCGAAAACGACATGCGCGCGGATTATGAAGCGGCGCACGCGGAGATCGTCGAGATGCTGAACTCCGAGCGCTTCCTCACCATGCTGGACAACATCGACGAGCTGCTGGCGAACCCGCCGGTCGCGCTCGGCGAGGACAGCGACGGCGACGGCGACGGCGAGACCGCCGAGGCAGATGCTGAGGGCGACGGCGAGGCCGAGGACGGCGAGGACGCCAAGGACGGCAAGGACACCAAGCCCGAGAAGAGCGCGAAGCAGCTCAAGAAGGAATCCCGCGAGATCATGCTTGAGCACCTGGAGAAGGCCTTCAAGAAGGTGAACAAGCGCGACAAGCTGGTGGACGAGTACTACCACGACACGGACCTGCCGCTGCACGACCGCGAGGAATACGTCCACGACGTACGCAAGGCCGTAAAGAAGCTGCGCTACGCCACCTCGGCCGCGCAGCAGGCCGGCATCAAGACTGGCCGCCTGGCCAAGGCCGCCAAGGCCATGCAGACCGTACTGGGTGATTTCCAGGATGCCGTCACCTCACGCGACCGCATCCTGCGCCTTGCCGGCGAGGCCCGCGAGCGCGGCGAGGACACCTTTGCGTACGGCGTGCTTTACCAGCGCGAACTTGACCGCGGCAACAAGGCTTTCGCGGGTTACGACGAAGCCATGCGCGAGCTCAAGAAGGCCTTCAAGAAGGTCAAGGCCTAAGCACAGGCGCGCGGGTGAGGCTGGGCCAACCTGGCCCAGCCTGCCTAAGCGCTGCGCAGGGCCGCGATCGGCGGGATGGCCGCGGCCCGGCGCGCAGGCACGATCGCTGCCGCGCCGGCGGCGGCCAGCAACCCAATAAGCAGCAGCGCAAGGCGCGCCCACGGAATCTGAACGACCACGTGCAGCTGCTCCCCACCCAGCAGCGCGCGCGAGCCCGCCGCGCCAGCAACAATCCCGCACGCCAGGCCGATCGCCGCGCCGCTGGCGGCGAGCAACTGCGTCTCAGCAAGAATGCCGCGCATCACCTGCACCTTCGTCGCACCCAGCGCCCGCAGCAGGCCGATCTCCCGACGCCGTTCAACGACGGCAAGCGCCACGTTATTCGCCAACCCGACTAGCGCAATCAGCAGTGAGACCAGCAGAAACGCCACGCCAATACGCACGTACCCCTGTAATTCCTCGTTGGTCCCCTCCCGCTGCAGCGCGGGACTACTCAGCGCGGCAATGCCCGGCACCCGCGCCAGCGCGTCCATGCCCACGCTCGGACTCACCCCCGGGGCGAGTTTGACCCAGACGGATTGGGAGGGAGCGTCGAAAAGCGCAATATCGCTCCGGTTCAGCACGCCCATCAGCGGCGCGCCCTCAACCACCTGGATGGAAAACACGCGCGTCACCCCTGGTTGGTGGAGGGCAACGCTTGTCGACGCCGCACGCCCAGCCGTTTGCGGAGTCGGCGGCAGGATGATCGTGCCCGGCGTGGGTTCGGCAATCGCGGTGTCGGTGCGGAGCACGCCGCCAAGCTGCGGATTCCACGCCGCGACGGTCATCGGCCCTTCGGTGTCGGCGAAGGACGCATCCAGCACCAGATCCGTCACCGCCGCGGCCGCCTCCACCTCCGGCAATTCGGCGATAGTCGCAGCGAGCGCCCCCGCATCGCCGTTCGGCGTGACCACGACATCCGTCGGCGTCGCGCCCTCCACCGCCTCCGACAACGTGGCCTGGGCGGACGCGCCGCCCACCAGCAACGCCGCCGTCAGCGTGGCACCGATCCACACCGCGGCCGCCGTCGCCCCGGAACGCCCCGGGTGCCGCGCCAGCTGGGCGACCGCCTGCCGCCCCTCCGGCCCGCTCACTCGGGCCATCTGCTTTGCGACGAACGTAAACACCGACCCCGCAGCCGAACCCGTCGCTTCGACATCGGCAGCTCGCAACGCTTGGAGCGGCGAGACTCGTGTGGCCGCGTAGGCGGGGCGCAGGGCCGCAAGGACGCTGGGCACCACCCCGGCCGCGAGGCCAACCGCCACAAGGCCGGCCCAAAAACCCGGTCGCGCGGCACCGGCGGGCAGGCCCCGCAGCACCGCTGCACCCGCAAGAACGCCGAGGGCGATGCCGCCGAGCGCGCCGATCACCCCGGCGCGCAGCGCGTTGGAGGTCAGGAGCCAGAAGACTTGGCGCCGCAACGCACCGATGCTGCGCAGCAGCGCGATCTCCCGGGTGCTGCGCGCGAGCTGGAGCTGGTAGTTGTTCCCGATCACCACAAACGCCGCGAGCAGGGACACCGCGCTGAGCAGCTTGAGGGCTAGGGCGATGGTCCGCGTGCCGACGGCATAGTTCGACGCGTTCGCAGCAACGTATGCCTCGCTCGCCATAACGCTCGCCCCCGCGCCAGACGCTGCCACGAGCTCATCAACCGCGGCAAAGACCTCCCCTGCGTCGCCCTCCGCGGCCACCAGCAGCGTCGTACTCCCCTCAACGCCAAGCAAGCGCTGGGCTGTGGGCAGGTCAGACAGCAGCGTGGGCAGGCTCGGTTCTTCGGTAGCACCCAGAGCCGCGGTCGCAATGCCAGCGATCGTGACGTGCTCCGCCTCGCCGCCGTACCCCTCCACTTCGATCTGGGCGCCGACGGGATAGCGCGTGGGTTTGCCGGGGACCTCCACAAGCAGCGCCTCGGATTCACCGGCGGGCAGGTGCCCGTCGGTGATGGTGAGCAGGGAAGCGTCGATAAGCACTTGCACCCCGACGGCGGTCGGCGGCTCGGTGCGGGTGACCGCGATGCCCGCCGCTTGCTCAGTGACGCCGCGGACGCCCGGGAGGCCGCGGATGCCCTCGGCGAGCGAGGGCCGCAACCCGACCTCGCTGCTCGCTGAGGTGACAACCACAGACGCGTCGCCGATAGACGTGCGAACGGCGCGCTCCATCTCGGCCCGAATGCCGTGCTGGATCAGGAAGGTGAAGCTGACCAGCGCGGTTGCCAAGAGGACGGCGATAACTGTCGCCGGAGAAAGCCGTGTGGTGTTGCGCAGGCGCCCGCCTGCAGGATGCATGCCGCTGCCCCTGCGCCGCGGCCTACTTCTCGTCCTTCTCCCAAGACGGGGTGGCACCCCAGTTGTCGTCGGCCTCATCGATCGCGTCGGCGCGCTTGGTGCGCTCCTTGGCAATCGCGATGGCGTGCTCCGCCTCCTCGCGGGTGTCGTACGGGCCCATGCGGTTGTCCCAGGATTCGACCTTGCCCTGGGTCACTTCGCCGGTTGCGGGGTTGTAGTAGAACTTCTCGTCGGCCACGGTAGCTCCTTAACGCTCCAGTTGAGGGTGTGATTTGTCTCTCCAACCCTACCCGCGCCGTTGGTACTGTGGGGCCCATGGCTTTTTACACTGGCCCGGAGGATGCGGCGGCTGGGCGCGCCGTCGAAAAGCATAAAGCCCTGGTGGGGCACGCGCCGGCGCACGTGGCTTCGGCGCCGGGGACGTGGGTGCTGATTGGGGAGAACGTTGACCACTTCGGCGGCGTGACCATTCTGGGGCTTGCGGGGGTGCGCGCGGCCGCGGCGGTGAGCCCGCGCGAGGACGGGGAGATTGTGATTCGGGCGGAGGGGCCGCTCGCCGAGCCACTTGAGGTGCGCGGGAGCCTTTCCATGCTTGCCGACGGCAGCATTGAAAACCCCTTGGCTAACCGCTTCATCGGGTTGATTCAGGCGCTGATTCAGCGGCAGATCATCTCGCGGGATACGTCGGGGATGGATATCACGATTGTGTCGGACTTCCCGCTGGGCGCTGGGCTTGGCGCGCTGTACGCGGCGGATGCAGCGCTGGCACTGGCGCTGGCGGCGGAGCACCCTGAGGTGAATGAGCCGCCGCTGCGCGCGCGGTTGGCGGAGATTTGCTCCCACGCCGTGGCGACGCACTCCACCCTGGCCGTGTTGCGGGCGCGCCACACGCTGGCGCTGCGCGGCACGGAAGGCCAAGTCAACGTGGTGGATTACGCGGACGGGTCCGTCACTCCTGCCCCGCACCCGGCGAAGCTGGGCGTGCGGATTTTCTCCGTGGCCAAGGAGCTGGGGCAGCCGCACGGTGCCCAGGCGGAGCAGATCGCGCAGTGGCGCGGGTTCATCGATGATGCGGTGAGCAACTTCGGCGTGACCTCGCTGCGGGAGCTGCCGGATAACGTCGACCGCGTAGTCGCGTGGGTCGAGGCGCGCCGGGATGCCGGGGATGCCAACGCCCCCGATCCGGCGACCGCGCGCCAGTGGGTGCAGTTCTGCGAAACCGAGACGCTGCGCAGCCTGGCCACCGCGAAGGCGCTGCGCTCCCGGCGCGGCAATGAGCTGTTCACGCTGCTGAACTCGCGTTCTGAGGCGCACGACATCGACACTCCGGATGCCCTTGTCGCCCAGGTGCTGGACGGCGGCGCGGTTGCGGCGCGCCCGGCGGCTGCCGGCACCTCCCAGGCCGTCATGGCGTTCGTGCCGGTGCAGGACGCGGATGCGTTCGTGGATCGTTTTGCCGAGGACTTCGAGGTCCTGGAGATCGCCGCCGGCGAGCCGGCCCGCGTGGAGGTTTAGCGGCGAGGCGGGGCGGGCCGTGTGGCGCGCCGGCTGCCCCGCTAGTCCGCTAGTCCGCCGGCCAGGCGAACACCACTTCGCGCGCCGCGGGATCGGCGCGCACCAGCGAAAACATCGCCTCCGTCCCCTCCGGCGGCGCGCCGATGGACGGCCCCAGCACCGGCGGGTTGGTGACAAAAATGCGGGCGCGATCCTCCGCCTCCTCGCCGCGCTTGAGCACCACGCCGCTGAAGTTCTGCCCCACCCATGGGGCCAGCACCGTCGCCTCCGTGAGGTGCAGCGCCGCGCGGTCCACGGTGTTGGCCAGTTGGGAGGTGCGCGCCATGGTCTGTAAAACGGTGGCGGTGGATTCGGTCACCCAGGCCGGAACCTCATAGCCGCCGCAGATGGCCAGGCAATACTCGGTGGCGTACCTGTCCACCAGCCGGCGCAGCGGCGCGGTCACGTGGCTGTAGTACCCGCCGATCCCGGCGTGCACCTCCGGCGCTTTCTCACTTAGGTCCACGTAGCCTGCACCGCGCAGGAGTTTCTGCGCCTCGCGCATCACGGCCATGCCGCGCGGGGTGTCCGCGTCCACGCCGGCAAGGAACTCGCCGATGCCGCAGTCCCCCGGAATGTCATACCCCAAGTTCACGGCCTCGCGGCGGAACTCCGCTTCCGCTTCCGCCGTCGCCGGGCCCAGCGTGCGCAGAATCCCCTGGCCGGCCTCCTCCATCATCCGCCCCGCGACCATGCCGGTGAGCAGGGAGATCTCGGAGTTGTAGTCCATCACCGGGTGCCGCGGCTCGATGACCAGCTCGTACACACCGCCATCTTCCACCACGCGGACGGACGGCACGCGCAGGTTGATAGCAGCTCTACGTAGCGACGACTGCTGCCGCAACCGCCCAACTTCTGGCAGGAGGTGGATGGAGGGGTGTTCCTGGGAACGTCGAAAAGCATCCTGCACCCCGTCGTAATCCAAGCGGGCGACGGAGTGGACCAGCGCGCGCTCCACGTGCGCGTCCTCCACCTCTCCCGCGGCGTCGAGGTCGAACCTCCACAGCACGGCGGGCCGATCCACGCCCGGCAGCAGGGACGCGGACCCCTCCGACAGCGGCGCGGGGTGCAGGCGCGCGGGCTCATCCGGCAGGTAGACGGTTTGGCCGCGGATGAGGGACTCCTGCTTGACCAGCGTCGCAGGCTCCACGAACGCGGCCACGTCCGCGATGGCGTAGAGGACGCGGTAGCCGTCGCCGCGGCGCTCAATGTACACGGCCTGGTCCAAGTCCTTGGACCCCGGCGGATCGATGGTGACCAGCGGAATCGCGCGCGCATCGCGGCGGGCCTCCGCGTACTGGTCCGAAAGCCGCGCGGCCTCCTCCACCACCTCGGGGGCGAAGTCGGTGGGCACGGCGAACTCCTCGGCCAAGGCCCGGAAATTCAGCGGCGCGGCGTACAGCTTCATGGTGTGCCATCGTGCCAGAAGTTGGCGGCCCAGGCTGGGCGCGAATGAGCCGACCTATGAGCCGGATTCTGTCCCCGCGGCGTGTGCCACGGGTGGTAATCATCCATCTGGACCTCCCATTGCTGGGGGCCTCAAGCAGCTACCTTCGGACATGGGCGGGCAGCCTCTTCGCGTCCGACGACCTCTGCCCAATAGGCAGAGGCTCTTGCCTTGCTCCCGGTGGGGTTTACCTGGCCGCCTGTGTCACCACAAACGCCGGTGCGCTCTTACCGCACCCTTTCACCCTTACCTGGTTACCCAGGCGGTCTACTTTCTGTTGCACTTTCCCGCAGATCACTCCGGGTTGCCGTTAGCAACCACCGCGCCCTGTGGAGTCCGGACTTTCCTCGACCGCCGCCAGCCCACATGCGTGGCGGTACGGCAGGCCGCGATTACCCGGCCGACTCATTCGCGCGAGCGATTCTACGCCCGGCGCGCGCGTTTAGGAAAGCGGCTGCCGGTGATGCGCCACGTCATTGAACGTGCGCACCACGCCAAACTCCCCGTAGAACTCCACCACGGACACACTGGCCAGGTCCAGGAAGATGTGCCGGAACGTCTCCGCGCCCGCGCCCAGCGCCTGCCGGATCACGGATTTGATCGGCGTCATGTGCGTTACCACCAGCACCGTCTGTCCCTCGTGCGCCTCCTGCACCTTCAGCCTCGCGCGCGTTACGCGCCGGTGCAGCTGGGTCAGCGATTCGCCTTCCGGGGGCTTCCCGCTTATCGACGCCTCCCATCCACCAAACTCCTCCGAGTACCTCTCCATGGCCTCTTGGCGGGTGAGCCCTTCGAAGACTCCGAAGCTCATTTCCCTGAAATCGTCGATGACCTCGATATTTTCAGGGTCGATGCCCAGGGCGTCCGCGCACACGGCCGCCGTCTGGCGGGCGCGCTTCTGCGGCGAGCTGATAATCGCGTCGATCTGGCCCATGTTGGCCAGCGCCTTTGCAGCCCTTTGGGCCTGGGCGTGGCCGATGTCCGTCAGCTCCGGGTCAGATGTTCCCGAGTACCGACGTTCCGCGGAATGTTGCGTCTGCCCGTGCCGCAGCAGCACAAACCGGGTCCGCGGCGCGTCGCTGCCCGACCAG
Source organism: Corynebacterium sp. CNCTC7651 (assembly GCF_021496665.1). Taxonomy (NCBI): domain Bacteria; kingdom Bacillati; phylum Actinomycetota; class Actinomycetes; order Mycobacteriales; family Corynebacteriaceae; genus Corynebacterium; species Corynebacterium sp. CNCTC7651. Next base: position 1,617,909 of record NZ_CP071246.1, read on the forward strand.
TGGGCGGGGTTGCCCGTCTGGTGAGCCTTGCCGGCAGTGGCTTCCCCACCAGCCTCAACTACCCCTCCGGCCTCAGCTGCCCCACCGGCCGGGGCGCCACCAGCCTCAACTACCCCTCCGGCCCTACCTGCCTCCCCGGCCTCCCCAGCCGAACCTGAGACGCGCATAAGTTTGTCACCTTCCGCTCCAGCGGCCTTATCGGCCCTGGTCGGTGCAGAATCGGACAAACTTTGGCTCTGGGGGGTGCGGCTGTCAGCCTCCCCACCGGAGGCTCCACCCGCGTCGGCAGAGGCACCGCCGGCGCCACCCGCGCCAGCGGAGGCTCCACCGCCTGGCGCATCGCCGCCGAGGACGCGAGGGGTGCCGTCCTTGGCGGCGGCATCCATGGCGACGTTGGAAAGTTCGTCGGCCTTCTTGTTCTTCGCGCGCGGGACCCAGGAGTAGGTGACCTTCTCAAACTGTTTTGCCAGGTCGCGAGCCTCACGCGCGAGCTGCTGCATGTCGGGGTGTTTGATCTTCCAGCGCCCAGTCATCTGCTCGACGACCAGCTTGGAGTCCATCGACACGTCCACGCGGGTGGCGCCGAGCTCGGCGGCGGCCTCCAGGCCCTTAATCAGGCCGTGGTACTCGGCGACGTTGTTGGAGGCCTTCTTCCCGACCACGTACGCGACCTCGGCAAGGGTCTCCCCCTCCGGGCCATAGACGACGGAGCCGGAACCGGCGACGCCGGGGTTCCCGCGGGAGCCGCCGTCGCAAAACATCTGGACGTGCATGCGGCGGCCTTACTCCACCGGCGAGACGCGGACCAGCAGGGTGCCGCAGTTCGGGCAGGTCGGCAGTTCGTCCTCGTCCACCGCCAGTACCTCTGCGCGCTCGGCCGGAGGCAGCTGGATGTAGCAGCCGCCACAGGTGCGGGTGTTGAAGGAGGCTGCTCCGATTTCGTCGTAAAGCGAAAGCACCTCGGCGGGAAGCTGGGAGCGCAACGCGGCGGGATCAGCCTGTTCCACGGTGGGGAGGGCGTCCACGGCGCGCTGGGCGGCTTCGACCTTGCGGTTCAGCTCGTCCAGGCGCGCGCCGTGGTTGTCGCGGTTGTTGCGAAGCGCCGCGATCTCGTTGTGCGCCTCCTTGAGTTCGTACAGCAGGTCGGCGATGCGGGACTTCGCGGCGTAGCGGTCGTGCTCGAGGTCCTTGCGGCGCTCGGGGTCGGTCTCGGCGGTGAGCTGGCGCTTGTCGTCGAGTTCGCGGCGCTTGAGCTTGCGCTCGTCCTCCTGGATGCGCAGGATCTCCAGCTCCATGTCATCCACGGCCATCTGGGCGGCGGACGCGGCGGACTGCAGGCGCTCGCGCTCCGCGAGTAGCTTGGCCAGCTCCTTCTCCTCGGGACGGGTCTGCGTCGGCTGCCCGGCGGCGCGCTCGGCGCGGGCCAACTCGAGGAGTACGGGCTGCAGGTCTTTCTTCAGGTGCATAATGGGTCCTCCTAGGGCTTGGGGTTGCCGGGCTCGGGGTCGGCAGACACCGGGTCGCCGGGCCCGGGGTCGGCCGACTCAGGATGTGCCGACACGGTCCACGGGTCGGTGCGGATGTGCAGAATCTCGGTGTCCACGTCTAGGCGTGCCACGATACCCGCGGCCTGCTCGGTCCACGGAAACTCGCTGGCCCAGTGCGCGGTGTCAATCACGGCGGGGCCGCCGGCGCGCAGGTGCTCGTCCACGGGGTGGTGGCGCAGGTCGGAGGTGACGTACACGTCCACGCCCAAGCGTGCAACGTCCTCGAGGAAGCTGTCGCCGGAGCCGGAGGACACGGCCACCTTCTTCACCATCTGCTCCGGGTCGCCGGCAGCGCGCACGCCCCAGGCGGTCTCCGGCAGCGCGTTCGCCACCTGCTGCGTGAACTCCCGCAGCGTCATCGCCTCCGGCAGCTCGCCGATGCGCCCCAGCCCGGTCGCGATCTCCAAGTCGCGCGTCTCCTCCATCTGCACCACATCGAAGGCTGGTTCTTCATAGGGGTGGGTGTGACGGAGAACGTCGATAAGCGTGCGGCGCAGGCGGGTGGGGGCGACGAACTCGGCGCGGACCTCGGCCCCGGAGTGGTGCTCGCCCACGGTCCCCTCGGTCGGGTCCGCGCCCTCCACCGGCGTGAAGCTGCCCTCGCCCTCCCAGGTGAAGGCGCAGTCGCGGTAGTCGCCGATCTCGCCTGCACCGGCGTCGAAGAGCGCGCGCATCACGCGCTCCACGTCCGCGGGCGGAATGTGCACGCCCCACGCGTCCATGCCGCCCAGAAACACCGGCTTGATCGGCCGACCAGGGGTAATGCCCACAAGCTCAGCCAGGCGGTCGGACACGCCCGGGCGCGCCGAATCCGCGTTCGTGTGCGCCGCAAACAGCGCGCAGCCGCCGGTCAACAGCGTGTGGATGACCTTGCCCTTCGGCGTGTTCGCGGCCACAGAGTGCACGCCGCGCAGCAACAGCGGGTGGTGTACCACCAGGAGCTGAGCCCCACTATCGACGGCCGCTTCCGCCACCCCCTGCGTACAGTCCAGCGCGAACGCGACCTTGGTCACCTCCGTATCCGGGTCGCCGCAGATCAGGCCCACGTGGTCCCAGCTCTCCGCGAGCTGCGGCGGATAGGCGGCCTCGAGCGCGGCAACAACGTCGCCGACGGTGGTTGGTCCTTGCGCAGTCTTGGCACCAGTCATGGCACCCAGCCTACAAATTTGGCACGCTGGGCCGGGTGATCCCCTCAACAGTTATGCTCGACGTGGACGGCACGCTCATCGACTCCTTCCCCGGCATCCGGGAGGGCTTCGTCCGCGCGCTCGACTCGATTGGGCACCCGCTTCCCGACGATCAATTTTTAGCCCGTATCCCCGGACCACCCATGCGCGAATCCATGGCCGCGGCGGGACTCGACCCGGAGCAGGTTGCCCGCGCCATGAGGGTGTATTCCGACTTCATGTCCACCGAGGGCTGGCGCGATTTCACCGTGTTCGACGGTGTACTGGACCTGGTCGCCGAGTGGAAGGCGGAGGGGTTGGGCGTGGTCACCGCCACGTCCAAGTCGGAACGCTTCGCGCGCCTGGCGCTCGAAGAGGCAGGGATTATGCAGCACATCGACTTTTTGGGCGCCGCGAACCCGGATGCTGGCCGCGTGACCAAGATCGAGGTCATCCGCCACGTGCTGGATTCCGTCGACCCGCCGCACCCGATCATGGTGGGCGACCGGATCCACGACTTCGAGGGCGCAGCCGAGTTCGGCATCCCGTCCGTGGCGGTAACGTGGGGCTACGGCACAGAGGAGGAGTGGGCGCAGGCGAACCACATCGCGCGCAGCCCGGAAGCACTTAAGGAGATTGTGAAGCACCATGTCGCAGGCGAATGAGAACGCGGGCACCCCGCAACTGCACATCGACTTTGTCTGCACCGGCAACATCTGCCGCTCCCCGATGGCGGAGGTCATCGTGCGCGACAAGCTCGCCGCGGCTCGCCGCGGCCGGCTTCACGGACCAGGTCCGCGTGACCTCCAGCGGCATCGGCGGCTGGCACGTCGGCCACTCGGCGGATAACCGCGCCGTCGCGGAACTCGCCGCCCACGGCTACGACGGCTCCGCCCACATCGCCCAGCAGTTCGGTACCGAGCAGCAGGCCGCGGACCTGATCGTGGCACTTGATACCGGCCACGTCTCCGAGCTGGTGGCCCGCGGCGTGCCGGAGGAGAAGATCCGCCTCCTGCGCTCCTTCGACCCGGCGGCCGAGGAGGGCGCGGGCGTCGCCGACCCGTACTACGGCGGCCCGGAAGGCTTCACCACCACCCGCGAACAAATCGAGGCCGCCGCGGACGGCATTATCGCCTGGGTGCGCAGCCGACTAAGCTAGGCCGATGTGAGTACCCAGCTGAAAGAAAAGCCCTGGTGGCGGACGTTTCTCACCCCCGGCTGGGTCATCGCGGCGCTTTTGATCGTCGCATTTTCCTACTTCGCGTTCACCGTGCTCGCACCCTGGCAGCTGAACAAGAACGAGCGGCTGGAGCAGCGCAACGAGCACATCGTCACCGCGTTTGAGCAGGACCCGGTGCCGCTCGGCTCCGTCCTCCGCGCGGACGGCACCCTCTCGCCTGAAGACGAATGGACCCGCGTCACCGCCACCGGCCGCTACATCGAGCCGGAGGTGCTCCTGCGCCTGCGCCCGGTCGACCGCACCCCCGCGTTCCAGGCGCTCACCCCGTTCCAGTTGGACAGCGGCGAGGTCCTCCTGGTCAACCGCGGCTGGGTGCCCGCGCAAGACTCCACGAAGGTCCCGGACATCGCCGCCGCGCCCACCCAAACGGTCACCCTCACGGGCATGCTGCGTGTCGACGAAGGCACGCACCCAACCGCCCCCATGCACGACCAGGGCTACCAGATGGTCTACTCCATCAGCCCGCCGCAAATCGCGGAGCTCACCGGCACCGAGATGCTCAGCCCCTACCTCCAGCTCCTAGAGGGCGAACCCGGCGTGCTCACCCCCATCCCACTTCCCCAGCTGGAAACCGGCAACCATCTCTCCTACGGCTTGCAGTGGATCGCCTTCGGCATCCTCGCCCCCGCCGGGCTCATCTACTTCATCGCCGCCGAAACCCGCGAACGCCGCCGCTTCCGCGAGGAACAGGAGCAATTGCTTATCGACGCTCCCTTGAACGTCGATAAGCACCAAGCCCCGCCCGAAACCCGCGCGCGCTACGGGCACGCCAGGCGCAACCCGTGGGCCACGGCCTACGATAAGGAGCAGGACCGCACCAGCTAGACCGTGGAGGCTTTTGCATGCACGCCGAACTGACAGACCGCGACGTTGAGACTTTGGAGAACTGCCTGGCGCTGCTCGCGCGGGCGGGCGTGACGCTGGCGCAGGATGTGGAGCCGGCGGATGTGGAGGACGCGGTTGCGGATGAGCTGGAGCTGTTCCGCGCCTACCCGCTGACCACGGTGGCTGGTCTGGATGATCCGGACGGCGCGCCGCTGCTCGCGGGTGCCGTGGTGTCGGGTGCGGAGGTGTCGGCCGGCGCTGCCACTGCCGGTGGCCTTGCCGGCGCCGACGCGATCGTGGAGATCGTGGAGCGCTTCGCCGGCGCGGCGGGCGCGGAGGCCACCGACGTGGCCGTTATGCCCGACCCGGAGACCGGCGGCGCGACCGGCTCTGTGCGCGTGCGCTTTGGCCTGTGGGATGTCGCGGACATCAACTACAGCTTCGACGAGGGCGCGGACCCGCGCGACTTCGAGCTGGATATTGTCGCCGCGGCGCTCCCCCTCGACGCGGCCGCTGCGACCTTCCCCACCCCGGACGGCCGCGACGTCACCCTCTTCATCCCGGCCGAGGCCGACCAGGACGCGGTGGACGAACTCTTCGCGGCCATCGAGGCCGAATTCAGCGCATAAAGAAAGCCCGCCTGGCGACGGGCTCCCGGAATTCAGCGCCTAGCGCTTGAACACGGAGTTCAGGAACTCGGTGGTCTGCTGGTAACCGAAGTCCCACACGCCCTGCCACACGCCGCTGAACAGGGAGGAGATGGAGTGCCAGGCAGCGTTGGCGGAGAGGCCGAGAAGCAGGTTGGAAAGCATGGTGGGGACCTTTCGGGGAGGATCAGCGTTGAACTCGCTAGTTGTACCCCGGCGTAGCTCAAGGTGTCAACGGTTTCCCTCGGGGTTTGGTTCCAGCGCTAGGCGTTTGTTACTATGGCCCAACGCGCGCCGTTAGCTCAGCTGGAAGAGCAACTGGTTTACACCCAGTAGGTCGGCGGTTCGAGCCCGTCATGGCGCACAAGTAAGAAGGCCGCTTCCCGTGGAGGGAGGCGGCCTTCAATTGTTCGTCGTCAAGCAGGAGCCCCTACTTGCGGCCGGTGGGAGCCGTGAGCAGCGAGCCCTGCCACTGGCCGAAGCGATCGGCCTTGGTTTGGGTGAGGCCGGCGAGCTGCGCGGACTCCGAGATCACGCCCGGCTGCACGCCGCCCTCGGTGCCGGCGGCGGGAGTGAGCAGCCAGATGCGGCCGCCCTCGCCGAGGTTGCGGATGGCGTCCACGAGGGAATCCACCAGGTCGCCGTCCTCGTCGCGGTGCCAGAGGAGGATCACGTCGCAAAGTTCGGTCGAATCCTCCTCCAGCAGGGGCTCGCCGATCGCGTCCTCGATCGCCTCGGAGATAGCGGAATCCGCGTCCTCATCCCAACCGATCTCCTGGACGATGTCTCCGTGTTTGACCCCTAAGCGGGCGGCGTACGTATCTTCACCGGTAGCTGCCATGAGGTCGAGCTTACCTGCCATTCCTCCCCCGCGCGCTACCCCTAGATATCACTTTAAGGATGGGGCGCGTCCGGGGAATCGGAAAGGAACTAGAATTATCGGCGACCCCTGTTACCAACGCGGGCGCCGGCACCCCGCCGGTTGGCCCTGATGAATCCGGGAGGAATCTCGTGGCTGACACGACCGATAACAAGCCGAACCTCGACCAAGTCGATGTGTACGGCAACCCGCAGGAAACCAACATCCCGATGCTGCGCGAGGGCGTTGCGTCCTACCTGCACGATAGCGACCCAGAAGAGACCCAGGAGTGGATGGACTCCCTCGACGGCCTTCTGGACGCGTCCGACCCGGAGCGCGCCCGCTACCTCATGCTGCGCCTGATCGAGCGCGCCAACGCCAAGCGCGTGGACCTGCCGGCGCTGTCCTCCACCGACTTTGTCAACACCATTCCGACGAACCTGGAGCCGGAGTTCCCGGGCGACGAGAAGATTGAGAAGCGCTACCGCCGCTGGATGCGCTGGAACGCTGCCGTGATGGTGCACCGCGCACAGCGCCCGGGCATCAAGGTCGGCGGCCACATCTCCACCTACGCGTCCGCAGCGGCGCTCTACGAGGTCGGTTTCAACCACTTCTTCCGCGGCAAGGACGCAGAGCAGGGCGGCGACCAGATCTTCTTCCAGGGCCACGCCTCCCCGGGCATGTACGCCCGCGCGTTCCTTGAGGGCCGCCTGACCGAGGACGACTTGGACGGCTTCCGCCAAGAGCACTCCCGCCCGCAGGGCGGCCTCCCGTCCTACCCGCACCCGTACGGCATGCCGGAGTTCTGGGAGTTTCCCACTGTCTCCATGGGCCTTGGCCCGATGAACGCCATCTACCAGGCACGCTTTAACAAGTACCTGCAGGACCGCGGCATCAAGGACACCGACAAGCAGCACGTCTGGGCTTTCCTTGGCGACGGCGAGATGGATGAGCCGGAATCCCGCGGCCTCCTCCAGATGGCTGCGCTGTACGGCCTGGACAACCTGACCTTTGTGATCAACTGCAACCTGCAGCGCCTGGACGGCCCGGTGCGCGGCAACGGCCAGATCATCCAGGAGCTGGAGACCTTCTTCATCGGTGCCGGCTGGAACGTGATCAAGGTTGTCTGGGGCCGCGAGTGGGATGAGCTGCTGGAGCGCGACAAGGACGGCGCGCTGGTCCACATCATGAACACCACCCCGGACGGTGACTACCAGACGTTCAAGGCCAACGACGGCGCGTACGTCCGCGAGCACTTCTTCGGCCGAGACGAGCGCACCCTCAAGCTGGTCGAGGACATGTCCGACGAGGAGATCTGGGCGCTGCGCCGCGGCGGCCACGACTACCGCAAGGTCTACGCCGCCTACAAGAAGGCCCTGGAGAACAAGGGCAAGCCGACGGTCATCCTCGCCCACACCGTGAAGGGTTACGGCCTGGGCCACAATTTCGAGGGCCGCAACGCTACCCACCAGATGAAGAAGCTGACGCTGGAGGACCTGAAGCTCTTCCGCGACAAGCAGGGCATCCCGATTACGGACGAGGAGCTGGAGAAGGACCCGTACCTGCCGCCGTACTACCACCCGGGCGAGGAGGCGGACGAGATCAAGTACCTGAAGGAGCGCCGCAAGGAACTCGGCGGCTCCCTGCCGGAGCGCCGCGTGAACTTCACGCCGCTGGAGCAGCCGGACTTCGAGAAGACCTTCAAGGCCCTGTTCAAGGACTCCGGTAACAACGAAGTGGCCTCCACCATGGCGCTGGTACGTACCTTCAAGGCGCTCATGCGCGACAAGGAGATTGGCAAGCGCGTTGTGCCGATCATCCCGGATGAGGCCCGCACCTTCGGCCTGGACTCCTGGTTCCCGACGCTGAAGATCTACAACCCCAACGGCCAGAACTACGTGCCGGTGGACCACGACCTGCAGCTGAGCTACCGCGAGGCGAAGGACGGCCAGATCCTCCACGAGGGTATCAACGAGGACGGCTCCTCCGCATCCTTCCTGGCTGCGGCAACGTCGTACGCGACGCACGGCGAGCCGATGATCCCGATGTACATCTTCTACTCCATGTTCGGCTTCCAGCGCACCGGCGACAACTTCTGGGCCGCCGGCGACCAGATGGGCCGCGGCTTCATCATCGGTGCCACCGCCGGCCGCACCACCCTCTTCGGCGAGGGCCTGCAGCACATGGACGGCCACTCCCCGATCCTGGCCTCCACCAACCCGGCCATGGTGGTCTACGACCCGGCCTTTGCGTACGAGATGCCGTACATCATTTCCGACGGTATCGAGCGCATGTACGGCTCCAACCCGGGCGAGAACGTGATGTACTACATCACCGTCTACAACCAGCCCATCCACCAGCCGGCCCGCCCGGAGAACCTGGACGTTGAGGGCCTCAAGAGGGGCATTTACCTTTACGACGAAGGCGAGAAGAAAGACCACAACGTCTCCCTCCTGGCCTCCGGTGTTGGCATGGTGCAGGCCCTCGAGGCGCAGCGCATGCTGCAGGAGGACTACGGCATCGGCGCCGCGATCTACTCCGTGACCTCCTGGGTTGAGTGCGCCCGCGACGGTGCACACCTGGCCACCGAGCAGCTGCTCCACCCGGGCGAGGACGTGGGCACCCCGTTCGTGACCACGCAGCTGAAGCAGACTGAGGGCCCGTACATTGCGACCTCCGACTTTGCGACGGACCTGCAGGAGCAGATCCGCCCGTACGTCCCGGGCCAGTACATCGTCCTCGGTGCAGACGGCTTCGGCTTCGCCGACACCCGCGAGTCCGCACGCCGCTTCTTCAACATCGACGCCGAGTCCATGGTTGTCGCCGCCCTCATGGGCCTGGCCAACGAGGGCAAGATCGACATGTCCATCGCCGCCCAGGCAGCGAAGGACCTGAAGATCGACGACCCGACGGCTGCAACCCCGAACTCCCCGACCGACGACGAGGGCGAAGAGAACGCCGTTGAGTAAGGCGTAGGCGCCGCGCCGGTGCGCGGGCCCTGCGGTCCTGCGCGAGCGCTGCGCCGGTCCTGCGCCGCGCCGCGCCGGTCCTGCGCCGCTCCAGTCCTGCGCCGCGCCGGTCCTGCGCGAGCGCGGCGCGACACACCCCCAGATCGACCACCACCCCGTGGTTGACCTGGGGGTTTGTCGTTGCTTCCGGCTCTAAGTCCCGGCCGACGCTAAGGGGCATAACTGCAGGTCACACTCAGGGGCATGTATTCAGGGGCATATCAGCTGGCCAGACGCTTTTACGGCACCTGTCGTCGAAATCTGCCACAAACCCGCTACCAGCAGTTATGCCCCGGAACACCTGCCCCGGAACCTATCGACCTGAACACCTGCCCCGGAACCTATCGACCTGAACACCTGCCCCGGAACCTATCGACCTGAACACCTGCCCCGGAACGTATCGACCTAAACACCTGCCCCGGAACACCCGCCCGGGAACACCTACCCCAAAAACACCGACCCGCAAGCCCCCCGGCGGACAACCGCAGAACCTACACAACCCGCTCCAGCACCCGCGCGATCGCTGCCGTCACCGCGCCGGGCGCGTCTAGGGGCGGCATGTGGCCGGAATCAGGAAGTACCTGCATGTACGCGCGCGGCCAGATGGACCACAGGCGCGAGGACTGGGACACCGGCGTCACGTGATCTTTGTCGCCCACCAGGATGTAGCCCGGCAGATCCGCGAGCACACCAGCAGCCGAAAGCTCCGAATGGTGCAGCAAGTCCTCGAAATACCCGGCGTAGGTGGCCAGCGGCGTCTCCTGGATCATTGCGGCGTGAAACTGGATGACGTCGTAATCCATCGGCCGGAAGTAGAACCCCAGCGCAAGGATTGGGGCGAGCGTGTCCGTCACCACCCGGCGCACGCCCTCCGCGAAATACGGCCAGTGCTCGACCATGAACTCTAGAAATCTGCCGATCGGCCCGGCGAGCACCTGCGGCATCCCCTGCACCGTGAATGGCTCAACCGCGGACGAGATTTGCACTGACCCGGCCCAGTTGAACTCCTCGCTGTAGCGCCGCATCAGCGACAGGGACACGGGCCCGCCGAGCGAGTGCCCCACCACCACAACCGGCCCCCTCACGCCGCGATGCCGTAAGGCACAAGCGACATCGTCGGCAGCCGCGTCGATGGTCAAAAGCTCCGGGTCGCACTTGCCCGTCTGCCCGTGGCCGCGCAGATCCACCAGCACCTGCCGCACGCCGAGCGGCCGCAGGCCCTCAACCTGCTTGTAAAACTCGCCGGCAGAGATGTTGAATCCGTGCACGTACACCACGGTCGGCGTCTCCGGATCCTCCGGGCCGACCTCGTACCACCGCACGGACACGCCGCAGGAGTCGACGGTTCCGTCGCGGTCGGCGCGCAATCCGATGGTGGTGTCGGCTTTGCGGAGGTTGGAGCGGACGTCGGCAAGCAAACGGCGCCCTGCCGGCGTGAGGGAGCGGAGGATGGCGGCGGGTGCATGCATAGCCTTAACCCTATTATGTGGGGCATGGAACTCTCTCAGCGCCTGAATCTGGAGGCGATCGAGGTGGAGCCGGACGACGCGTTCTCGCGGCTTGCCCAGCTTATCGACGACTCCTTCAACCTCTCCATCTCCCCCACAACCGCCCTCGCCGATTCGGGCCTGAGTTCGCTCGACCGCATTGAGCTTGCGATTCGCATCGAGGAGCACTTTGGCGTGCGCATTACGGAGGCTATTTACGACGATTACTCCACCGCCGGCGCTCTCGCCGAATATTTGGCTGAAGAGGGAGACAACTGATGAGCATTTCTTACCTGACTGACATGGACGGCGTCCTCCACCGCGAGGGCGACGTGATCCCCGGCGCGGACGAGTTCATCCGTGCGTTGCGCAGCGAGGACATCCCGTTCATGGTGTTGACGAACAACTCGATCCAAACGCCGCGCGACCTCTCCGCGAAGCTCATGCGCATGGGCCTGGACATTGAGCCGGAGCGCATCTGGACATCCGCCACCGCGACCGCGAAGTTCTTGTCGCAGCAGGCCGGCGAGGCGAGCGCGTACGTGATCGGCGAGGCCGGCCTCACCACCGCCCTGCACGAAATGGGCTGGATTCTTACCGACGCTGACCCAGACTTCGTTGTCCTTGGCGAAACCCGCACCTATTCCTTTGAGGCGCTGACCACCGCGAGCAACCTGATCCGCGGCGGCTCGCGCTTCATCGCCACCAACCCGGACCTCACCGGCCCGGGCCCCAACGGCGTGATCCCGGCGACCGGGTCCGTCGCCGCCATGATCACCGCAGTGACCGGCCAGGAGCCCTACTACGTGGGCAAACCCAACCCGGTGATGATGCGCTCCGCATTGAACAACATCGGCGCCCACTCCGAAAACACCGTGATGATCGGCGACCGCATGGACACCGACGTCAAGGCCGGGCTCGAGGCCGGCATGCGCACCATTCTCGTGCGCACCGGCATTGCCGACGACGCCGAAATCGCCCGCTACCCCTACCGCCCCACCAAGGTCCTCGATTCCGTCGCCTCGCTGGTGGACACGATCCGCGACCCCTTTGGCGACGGGTTTTACCAGTAGGTCGCGCTGGGGCCCGGCCACGCCCAGCGCGGCCGCGCCCGGGCGCCTTGCCACCCAGCCGCTCCGCCCCACAGCCAGCCCACCCCGCAGCCCTCTGACCAGGTACTTTACGCCCGCCCTGCCCCGTAGCCCCCCACACCAGTCTGACCAGGTACTTTACACCCGACCCGCCCGCCGACCTGCGCAAACCCAGATGGTGAGACCCACTGGGTAACTCCCACCGGCGGTTTTGAGGCCTACTTCACCAAGTGGGTCTCACCATCTGGGCGAGCGGTTGCCCGGGCGAGCGGTTGCCCGGGCGAGCGGTTGCCCGGGCGAGCGGTTGCCCGGCAGAGCGGCGGCCCGGCAGAGCGGCGGTCTGATTGGGCGGTTGTCCGGCTGAGGGCGGGCCGGCGGACTGGATCGCACCGGCGGTGTTGGCGGCACCGGCAACCCCGGCCCGAGCAGCAGCGCCACCGCCTGCAACGTGAAAGATCCCGCGAATGACCAGGCAAGAGGCATTCGCGGGATCTTTCGTGCATTGACCGCTGGTAACCATGGAGGTGCATCGCTGCGATTACCGCGAAGGGGCTTCACAGGGCACCCTTCGTTGATTCAGGTTAGCCTAACCTTGCAAGGTGGTCAAGGGGGGTGACGGAACCTTGGTCACGGGGGTGACGGAACCTTGGTCACGGGAGCGACGGAACCCCGGTCAAGGGGCGACCCCACAACCCCGACCTCACAACCCCGACCCCACAAGACCCCACAACCCCGACCCCTAACTCTCAAACCCGGCCACGAACTCCTCGATGGCCGCGTTCACGGCAGCCGGATTGTCCATGTTGGCGTTGTGGCCGGCGTTGGGGATCCAGGTGAGGGGGTGGGCGTCGTCAAGCGCCCAAGCCCTGTTGAACCCGCGGATCATGCCGGCGCCGTCGTGCTCGCCGCAGAGCAGCAAAGTCGGCGGCAGGCGCAGGGGCAGGCCGAGGGCGACGGTGTCGGACATCGCGCGGAAGGTGGTGGCGGCGAGCTGGATGTACTCCTCGCGGTCGTAGACGCTGAGCATCTCGCGGGTGGCCTGCTGCGCGGCCTCGGTCACGGATGTCTCCGCCGGCGCCTTCGCCAGGATCTGCTCCCACGACCGCATCCGCAGCACCGGCTCCATGTGGCGGATGGCGCGGATCTGCCACGGCCGCCACAACGCGCGGCTCATCGGCATCGTGTCCACGCCGACAAACCCGCGCGCCAGCCCCGGCTCCAAGCTCATCGACGCCTGCGCCACCATCCCGCCAAAGGACTGCCCCACCAGCACGGGACGGGTCACGCCAGCATCCGCGAGCACCTCGAGCAGCACCTCCGCGACCCCGAGCACTCCGCCACTACGAATCGCGTCCAACGAGTACGGACGCGACTCGCTGTGCGCCGGGCTGTCCCACGCCAGCACGTTGTACGCCTCGCCGAAGTGCTCCAGCTGCGGCGCGAACAGCCGGTGATCCACAAGCATCCCGTGCAGAAACACCAGCCACGGCCGCCGCGGATCCGGCTCCCGCGTCACCCAGTACGCCACACGCCCGTGGGCGGCGGCATACTCGCGCCTGACCGTCACGGCTGCTCCTTCCCGTTCCCTCGCTTTACGACGGTCACATGGCCACCCCACAAGCAGGGGCCGCCCCTAGTCGGCTACGTAAAAGCGCTGCATGTTCACGAACTCGTCCATGCCCAGCGGCCCAAGCTCGCGGCCAAGGCCGGAGTTCTTGATGCCGCCGAACGGCAGCTCGGCACCGCGGGCCTGGGGGATGTTCACGTGGATCATACCGGTCTCAATCTTGTCGGCCACGCGCTTCGCCCGCTGAGTGTCCGTGGACATCACGGCGCCGCCAAGGCCGTAGCGGGAGTTGTTAGCCAGCTCGATGGCTTCCTCTTCCGTCGATACGCGGTAAACGGCGGCGACGGGGCCGAAGAACTCCTCGTAGTAGATGTCCGAACCTACAGGGATGTCGGTAATCACGGCGGGGGTGAAGTAGGCACCCTCGCCCGTCAGCTCGCCACCGGTGTGCAGCTTCGCGCCCGCCTCAACGGCGATGTCGGTAATCACGGCGGGGGTGAAGTAGGCACCCTCGCCCGTCAGCTCGCCACCGGTGTGCAGCTTCGCGCCCGCCTCAACGGCGTCCTCGATCTGGCCCACCAGCTTCTCGGCCGCATCGCGGGAGGAGAGCGGGAAGAACTCGCGCTCGCCGGCTGCGCCCGGGTTCATCGGGTCGCCGGCAACGGTGGCCTCCGCAAGCTTGACCAGCTCAGCCACGAAGTCGTCGAAGATGTCCTCCATCACAATCATGCGCTTGTTGGAAGTGCAGGACTGGCCGGTGTTGCCGCTGCGCTTCTTCCACGCGGTCTTGGCCGCCTCCGGCACATCGTCAGCGTCCAGCACCACGTACGCATCGGTGCCGCCGAGCTCCAGCACGCACTTCTTCAGGTTCTCGCCGGCCAGCTTGCCAATCGCACGGCCCGCACGCTCCGAGCCCGTCAGGGACACGCCCTGCACGCGCGGGTCAGCGATCAGCGTCTCAATCTGATCGTGCGTGGCGTAGATGTTGGTAACCGCACCGGCAGGCAGGCCAGCGTCGGTGAAAATCTCTTCGATCGCCTCGGAAGAGCGCGGGCAGATTTCCGCGTGCTTCACCATTACCACGTTGCCGGCCATCAGCGCCGGCGCGGCGAAGCGAATTGCCTGGTAGTACGGGTAGTTCCACGGCATAACTCCCACGATCACGCCAAGGGGCACCTTGCGGATCACCACACTGCCATCCCCATCGTGCGGCAGCTGCTGATCAGCACCGAACTCCGCGCCGTTTTCGGCGTAGTAGTTCAGAATCTCCACACAATCATCTACCTCGCCGTCGCCCTCCTCGATGGACTTGCCCATCTCTTCGGCGATGAGTTTGGCGAGGGTCTCCCTGCGAGCGTCGAAAAGCTTGGCTGCCTCAGCGAGGCGCTCCCCGCGCTCGGCGTAACTCAGCTCGCGCCACGTGCCAAACGTCTCGTGCGCGGTAGCCAGCGCGTCCTCGAGCGCGGTGTCGGTGATGAAATCGAATTCCTCGACAATTTCGTTGGTTGCGGGATTTTGTACGCGGTACGGATTATTCATGCGCCCCATGGTAGGGACGCGCCGTGACAAATGCCACGAACCCCCAGCTAGCAGCCAGTTCGCGCAAATCCGCCTCGAACGCGTCCAACGCAGCGTCCGGCGCGTGCAGGCGCTCGCGGCACGCATACGTGCCATCCGCGCGGCGCCGCCAGCGGGTAAACCACACCTCGCCCGGCTCGGTTGACTCGGGCAGCTGGAGCAAAAGCTTTTCGACGCTCATCCGAGCACCCCGAGGCATCGAATCAATCACCAACGTCGCCTGACGGGCAGCCGGAAGCGGGCGCGACGGAGAGTGCAACAGCGAAGTTGTCATGCGGGGACCTTCATGGATTGAAAACGGCGCACTCCGTTCGGTGATCCCCGGTGACTAAGCGGGCCACGTCCGGTGACTAGCCGGGCGCGGTGGAGTGCGAGACGAGAGGTTCGTCTTCCCCAACGGCCTCTTGTTACTCAGCGGTAAGCTCAACCGATCTTGCGTCACTTGAATCACCCCAGCAACCCTCAACCGCAGCTTGATCCCCCTATTCACTGAAGCTGAGGTTGAGCGTTAGGCCGCGGGGCCGCGGAGCGCGGCCACCCCGCGACGGGGTGTTCCACCCCGCGGCCGACGCCTAGAGCAGCCGCACCGCCACCACGCCCGCCAGCGTAAGCGCCAGCCCCACCAGCCGGCGGGTATCCAGCGGCCGCTTGCGAGCCCCGAACGCGCCGACGGATTCCATCACCTGGCCGCCCGCGATCGTGCCGGCGTTGAACGCGATCACGGTGGTGGCCGTGCCCAGGATCGGAGCCAGCGTGGCACCCCCGGCCACGAACACAGCACCAATCACGCCGCCCAGCCACATCCACCACGGCCCCGGCTCCGGCCGCCGCACCAGTTGCCGCGGGCTGGTCACCAGTACCGCCGCCAGCAGCAGGACCGCGCCCACGGTCAGGTTGATTTCCGCGGCGTGGAACGCGGACCCGGCGATGGTGCCCAGGTAGCCGTTGATGGCGGTCTGCATCGCGGAGCCCATGCCGATGCCCACGCCCAGCGCGCGATACGCCCACACGCCCGCGCCGTCCGCAGCACCGCCCAGCACGGAGCCGCCAGAACCGCCAGAACCAGCACCCCCAACCCCAGCGCGCCCCACGCCCAGCACCACCGCGATGCCCACCAGCACCACCCCAGCACCGAGCAACCGCAACACCCCAACATCGACCTGCTTGGCCCCGAACAGGCCGAACTGGTCAATCGCCAACCCCATGGTCACCTGCCCCAGGATCGGCAGCACCACGGTCTGCACCGCGCCAAGCTTGGGAAACAGCAGGATGTTGCCAATCACAAACAGCACGCCGAAGCAGCCGCCCAGCCAAATCCACCAGGGGTTACCCACCTGCGAATCAAAACTCGGCAGCGGATTCCCCCGCGCGAGCGACGAGTTCGCGGCCGTCTGAATCGGAATGATCGCCCCGATCATCAGGGCGACAAGCAGGTACACCACGCGCGTCTAACCCAACTCAGTCCAAACTCAATCCCACACCCAAACCCGAGCCAAACTCAGCCCAGCTCAGCCCAAATCGCCGTGTTGGTCTCCTGCCACAGCGGCTTGGCCCAATCACCGAACTCGCGGTCCGTCAGCGCCACCATCGCGTGCTCGCCCGCCACCCACAGGTACGTGCCGCTCATGCCGAAGTGCCCGGCGGTCTCCGCCGGCATCCCGTCACCGGTCCAATGCGGGCTTTTCTCGCCCTTCAGCTCAAAGCCCAGGCCCCACGGGCACGGCTTCTGCATCCCGTAGCCCGGGACCACGCCGCGCAGGTCCCCGAACTGGTTCGTGCGCGCCTCGCGCAGCGTCTCCTCCGCCAGCAGTTTCGGCGACAGCAGCTCCCGCGCGAACTGCGCCAGATCGCTTATCGACGCCTCCGCCCCATGCCCCGCACTCCCCACCAACCGCGCAGTCTCCATCCCAAGCGGCTGGAACACGCCCTCGCGCAGGTACTCCGGGAACGCGATCCCCGTCGTCTCCTCCACAAAATCGGCCAGGATCTCGTACCCCGCGGACGAGTAGATCCGCCGCTCCCCCGCCGGTTTCTGCTGCTCACGGCTATCAAATCCCACGCCCGACGCATGCGCCAGGAGGTGTCGCACGGTGGACCCGGCCGGCCCGCAAGCGCTATCCAGCTCGAACGCCCCCTCCTCCACCGCCAGCAGCACGCCGTACGCACTGAGCAGCTTGGTCACGCTCGCCAGCGCAAACACGCGCTCCGCGTCCCCGTAGGCTTCTTCCCGCTTACCGACGATCACCGCCGCCACATTGTCCGCCGGCCAACCAGCAAGCTGCGTTTCCAGGATGTTCCCGCTCATGGGCCACGATCCTAGTCGCGCCCGCTAATTACTCAGCCGAACGCGCACCTCATACCCCTCCAGCGCCGTTCCCGCAGCCATCGCGCGCGCGTGCGCTTCCAGGAGCTCCCCCACGCGTGACGACGCCCGCTCGAGCAAACCCTGCTCCACCGCCTTATCCTCCGCAAGTTTTTCCTGCTCGGCGATGAACCGGGTCACGTCGTCCACCCGCACCTGGTTCAGCGGGTTCATCGACTGGTCGTGCACCACCACGCTCGAGGCATCGATGTTAGAGCTCAGCACCTCCACCGGTGGCACCTGAATCTCGATGGCCTTTGCCACGTCATCCACCGACACCCGGATCCCTTCCGCGTTGCGGATACCGGCGGTTACCTTGCCGTCATACGTCACCAGGAAGTTGCGCCCCGTGAACGGCACCTCAAACCCGCGGACCAAGAGCCCCTCTTTGTCGTACGAGCCCACGTTGGAGTACACGTACTCCTCCACGCTCAGCTCCGCGACCTCGTTGAATGACGCCCCGATCGACTCCGCCGTGATCCGCTCCTCCCCCATTCCGAACAGCGATGGCCGCAGGAACACCGCCGCAAGTAGGAGCCCAAGCGTGATTGCGATCGCCCCCAGACACCCCACAGCCCTCGAACCAGCGCGACGGACGGGGCGGGGCATCTTGGCAGCGGTGCTCATGAGGAAAAATCCTAGCGCGACTCCGGTTCTTGGCTCCGCCGCCAGCGCAGCCAACGGCGTACCAGGAGCACCTCGAGCGTGATCATCACAGCGGCGAACAGCGCCGGCCACACCGCTGGCTCCGGCCGGAAGACGTTCACCACCGCTTGGATCAGTGCGAGTGCCGTGAAGAATCCGACGAAGCCGACAATGCTCTGCCACACGAGGTCTTTGCGCAGGTCCACGCGCCGCAGTCTAGTCGGTCCTCCCGGTCTTGCCGGGCCCCTGCCCGGCCGGCCCTACCGGCGCGTGTTTTCCCCGATTACGCTGGGCAGCACCAGCGGAGCATCCCCCAGCAGCGCCTTTAGGTTGCCGTCGCGCTCCACCGCGCTGGTGACGGCCTTCACCTTGCTGGACTTCTTGCCCTGCTGGCCAGCCCCACCGGCGCCCGCGCCCGCGGCCATGGGCACCGCACCCGCCTGCGCCGCGTGCCTGCCACCCGCCTGCCCCGGAGAACCCGCCTGCCCGCTGGCACCCGCGCCGCTCACGCCGCCGCTAACACCACCCGCAGCCGACCCCAACGGCCCGCCGGCACCACCCGGCAGCGACCCCTGCGGCAACCCCGCACCGACGCCTCCAGCCGCACCCGCACCGCCAACGCCACCCACTGCACCCGCGCCGAAGCTGCCCGGGTTGAAGCCGCCAAACCCGCCGACACCCGCTGGAGACCCCGCGCCCAGGTTCAGACTGCCCACGTTGAAACCGCCCGCCGGCACGCTGCCCATGCCCGCGCCGCCAGCCTTTCCGCGAACACCGGCAGCACCCGGCGCGCCAATCCCGCCGAATCCGTCCATCCCGCCGAGAACGTTCGTGGCACCCTGCGGCAGCGTCATGCCGCCGAGCCCCGCCGGCGTTGTAGACCCCGGCAGCGCGTGCTTCCCGCCTGCTCCAAAGCTGCCAGGCCCTGCGCCCGAGCCCGCACCAGCGATACCACCGGCTCCAGTCCCGGCCCCGACACCCGGACGCGCCGTCCCGCCAATCACACCCGCATTCCCGCCGGGACCAGCACCCGCGCCACTGATGCCAGGGGTAACACCCGCACTAGCAAACCCGCGGCCGGTCCCGGCACCGGCACCCGGCCCCGCGAATCCAGCCGGCATGCCTCCGGCAGCTGCTGCGCCATCACGCGCCGCGTTCACCCCAGAAGCGCCAACCCCCTTCGCGCGGCCAACGCCACCAACACCGCTAGGACCAGCCGCCGACGCCGGCGACCACTTGGTGCTCCCCGATCCGCCCGCGCCACCCAGCGTGGGCAACGAGAACGGGGCCGCGCCCGCAGCAGCGCCAGCGCCACCGAGCAACGCACCCGCACCGAGACCGAGCCCCACGCTCGGCAGCACGGGCCGCGCACCCGCGCCAAGACCAACCCCGGAACCAACCGACGCACCAGCACCCGGCACCGACGCGTTCGGATCCGTCCATGTGATCTCCGGCAGCGGCTCCCTGTCCTCCAGTCGGTGCCGCCCGCCCTTCTCACCTCCCGGCACTACCGGCGGCACGCTCTCACCAATCCGCGGCACACCAGCCGACCTACCACCAGCGCCCCGACCGGCCACCGCGCCACCAATCCCGGACGCGATCTTCCCCAGCCCACTAAGCGGCGACGCACCCGGATCCCCCGGCGAACCTGCACCAGCACCAGCGCCGGAACCACCCCCCGACGCACCAGCACCACCCACCAACGCCCCCGGATTCAGCGACGGCGGCATGGACGGCGAAGCCACAGCTGCAGCCTGCGTGGCAGTCGCACCGGCCGAGATTGCCTCCAGCACGTCCCGGTTCGGCCTCCCGTACGCGCCCACCACCTCGGTCGGTGTGGTGGCACGCGCCAAGTCGCCATGCCCGCGCGCGGTCAACGCCTCCTGCAGCACTTGCGGCAGCGGGGACGCCTCAAACGAAGGTGCCGCCGGCTCCGCAATCTCCCCGATCCGGAACGGATCCCCCGTAATCACCGCCAGGTCCGGCAACAGTTGCGTGAACGCCGGCACCGTCGACATCAGCTGCGCGCTCATGCGCGGCCCGAACGATGCCAAGTAGCTTTGCTCAATCAACGGCTTCGCCGGCGGCGGCGCGGCAACATACGCGGCCATCACCGCAGAGGCGAACACCTGCTCCGATGCCGCCACGGTACCCAGCGCCTCCACATGCCCCGCCATCGCCCGAGACCGCGCGCCCAACGTCCCAGCCGCACGCTGAATTTGGTTGACGCGCTGCTGCGCCCGCTGCACCCACTGCGTCTCAGCCGACGATGCCAACGCGCTCTTTGTCCGAAACAGAGCCTCCGTCGCCCCGGCCGTCTGCATGGACACCTTGTGCCACGCCATCGCATCCGCACCCACAGCCGCCGTGTTGGTGCCAAGGAGCTTGTGGTGCAGCAGCATCAAGTTCGGCTCATACCCCGCCGCCGGCGTCGGCGGCGTAAACCGCGAAGCCCGCGGGTTCGCCGCGCCCACATTGGGCTTGAAGTCCCCCGGCACCGCCCGGTACGCCGCAGTCCCCGGCGCGTTCACCACATCGAGCGCCCGCGCCAAAGACCCGTCCGCTCGCACCGTGTTCTGCAGGTTCGTCTCCGCAACCTCAGCCGCATCCAGCATATGCCGCGCCAGCACACCCACCGCCTCAGGCGCGTAGAAGCCGGAGACGTGCCCCAGCCGCTGCCCCACCTCCCGCAGGCCGGAAACCAGCGAGAACGCCCCCAGCGCCGACGTCCCGCGGCAGCCTGACGCAGCGTTCAGCCTCCCCGCCTCCGCGCGCAGCGAGGCAATCGCTTGCTCCACCGACGTTTGATCCACCAGCATCCGAACACCCATAGATGTCTCCCCCAGAAAAGTTGCGTGCGAGTTCGCCCCCAACCTTCACAGACTCCCCCGCCCCACGGCTAGAGCCTGCGCGTCCACTTCAGTGGACAATGGGACTATGCAACGCATCGAGATTTCCACCGCAGCTCAACACCTCGACCAGATCCTCGCGGACGCGATGATGCTCGTGGAGCACGAATCCCCCTCCACCAGCAAACCCCACCTCAACACCACCCTCGACGCGCTTATCCAACTCACCACAGACCGCCTCGGCGAGCCCGGCGAGTTCCAGCGCATCGAGACCGACAGCACCCACGGGGACATCGCCGTCTTCACCTACCCCGGCACCCTGAACAAGCACGTCCTCATCGCCGGGCACTACGACACGGTCTGGCCCGTCGGCACCCTCGCCGGATGGAACCCGCCCGCCAACGAGGACCCGCGCGAGCGCCTTTCCGGCCCCGGCCTTTTCGACATGAAGGCCGGGCTCGCCCAGGCCATCTGGGCACTCAAGCTTCTCGACGATCACAGCATCCCCCGGCCCCACGTCACCCTCATCTTCAACGGGGACGAAGAAATCGGCTCCCCCACCTCCAGCCCCACCATCCGCGAACTCGCCCGCACTGCCGACGCCGGCTTCGTCCTCGAAGCTCCCCTGAACGGCGCCGTGAAGATCGGCCGCAAGGGCATCGGCAACGTCGTCGTCACCGCGGAAGGCATCGAGGCCCACGCGGGCGTGGAGCCCGAGAAGGGCGCCTCCGCCATCATCGCCCTCGCGGAGTGGTGTCTCGCCGCCGCCCAGTGCGCCGACCCGGAGCGCGGCACCACCATCAACGTCGGCCTCATCGAGGGCGGCACCGGCGCCAACGTCATCCCCGGCCGCGCCCAGGCGGTGCTGGACATCCGCCACTGGGATCCGCAGGAGCCTTCGCTTATTAGCGCCTCCTTTGACGCCATCCAAGTTTCCGACCCACGCGTCCGCATCACCCAAGACCGCACCTGGAACCGCCCGCCAATGCCCACCACCGACGGCATCGAGCGCCTCTACGCCCTCCTCAAACAGGAGGCAGAGGCCATGGGCAAAGACCTCGAAGGCGTTGCCGTAGGCGGCGGCTCCGACGCGAACTTCATCGCCGCCGAGGGCACGCCCGTCATCTGCGGCCTGGGTGCGGATGGCGGCGGGGCCCACGCCCGCCACGAGTTCATCTACCCGGACTCCGTGCCCTTCTTCATGGCCCTCCTCGCCAACGGCATCGCCGCCGTCGGCCGCGACTGGGAGAAGTAGTCAGCGCCCGCTATCAACTAGCGCCCGATTTCCTCCGGCGTGCAGATGGTTGCCACCCGGATGAACTCCTCCGGCGCCCCCATGTCCCGCAGCTTGTAGCTGTTGAAGCACACATAATCCGCCGGCTGCTTCTTCCCGTCCGGCTGAATGCGGGACCACGCCCCGTTCACAAAGCGGAAGTGCTCAACCCAGTCGGACTGCGCGGCACCCACCTTCGCAAACTGCCCGTCGCAGTACATCACCGTGGTGCCCAGCGGCCCCGGCCAGCCCGGCACCGCGCTGTCAAACTCCTGGGCCTCGCACGACCCGCGCTGCGCCTTCGCCCCGGGCAAACCGAATTGCTTGGCGATCCCCTGCGGCAACTGCACAATCCCCTGCTGAACCGCCCAGAACGATCCACCCGCCACGAGCGCGAGCACGCCGAGCGTAATCCCGACGATCGCACCCGCGCTCAACTCGGTTTCACTCGACGAGAACTCCGAGGACGCAGCTTCGCCCGCTGCAGGGTCCTGCTCCGCAAGAGCAGGCGTTGCGACGACAACAGAAAGAGTCAGCGCGGCAGCGGCGCTGAGTGCAAGCGCTGGTTTCTTCATACCCCCAACCATAGACCGGATCGCATTATCCCCACCTGCGGTCTATGAATGCGGGCCGCGTCCCCTCCGGCACAAGCATCGTCCCCCACAACCCGACAATGATTGCAGCGCCGACGATGACCCACCACCACGCCCCCGACGGCTTGCCGAAGAGCTTCGAGCTCACGAGCCAAACGACGGACGGAATAATCAGCGCCACACCGAGGAGCACGAGAGACCTCCAATCCCCCTCTCTGGTCGATGTCACGAGCAACACCAACCCGAACGCCAGTAGTGCCCACGCGCGCTCATTCTGGCGTTTGTTAAAGTCAAAAATTCGAAAGAATCTCATGCCCTACCTGCCGATTTTGGTTTTTCTCACCATCGCACTACTGTTACAACACGTTGCAGGGAGCAATCAAGCGACAACGCAACAAACTACATATTCCTCCATAGCTCAGTTGGCAGAGCATTCGACTGTTAATCGAAGGGTCACTGGTTCGAGCCCAGTTGGAGGAGCAATTAAAACCCCGACGGCCACAAGCTTGCTGGCTGTTGGGGTTTTCGCGTTTCTGGCTACCCACCGCCGTTGCAAAAGTTCCAGACCGTTTTGTCGTGGGATTGTCGTCGTGCCCCAAACAGACGCCCAGAGCGGGATAAGTAGCAATGTGTGTTCCTTTGGCGTGTCGTCGGCGAGGATCCGGCCGAAGATGTTTAGACCACGTGTTTAGTAACGGTGTGGTGGGTTTCGGGTAACACCCGGGTGGGTTTCGGGTAACACCCGGGTGCTGTGGGGGTTGGGGGTTAGGTTGTCAGTCGCATGTTGTCTCCTTCGAGTGGGATGATTTCGGCGCCGGCGACGAGGCGGTTGAGGATGGATTCGGCGATGACGGCGTCGGGGATGGATTTGTACCACTCATCTGGTGTGAACTGGGATGTCACGATTGTGGATCCTCGGTGCTCTCGCTCGGCAAGGATGGTCAGCAGTTGGTGGGCGGTTGCGGCATCGATTGGGGTGGTGAGGAAATCATCAAGCACGAGCACATCCGCGGTGTGGAGTTCCTCGAGGAACTTCATCCGCTCTAGGTCACCGTGTTTGAGCACTGCTAGGTGGTTGGCCAGGGTGTCGGTGCGGAAGAACTTGGCTGTGTAGTCCTTTCGGCAGGCGGCGTTGAGCAGTGCGAGTGCGAGGTAGGTTTTGCCGACGGAGGATTTGGCCTTAGATGACAATGTTTTGCGCGCTTTGGCACCATTGGCAGTGAGCGAGTCGGGTGATTTGCTCTTTGTTGATGGTGCGGCTGGGCGCGTAGGTGATTTCTTCAATACAAGCATCGGGATTTGGCGATCGGGATGCTTTGAGCAGTTTGTTGACTCGCCGTTCGCGCTTGGCCGCGACCTCTTTATCGAGTGCGTAGAGCACTTTGTCGGAAAATGACCAGTCGTCGAATTCGGGGTCGGCGGCGATGTCGATGACGCTTTGGCCGAATGCGGTCATGCGCAGGCTGGTGAAGACCGGCAGGACGGATTCATCCAGGAAGCGTGCGTTGGCTGATGCTGGTTGTGGCGGGATCATTGGGTGGGGCCTTTCTTCGTGAGGTTTTCCAAGCTGAACTGGGCGGCACCGCCGAGGTAGGCGCCGCGCGTGTCACGAGCCGGCGCCGGAGTAGTGCTTTGTACTGGTGTGGTGTCCCTGGCGGGGGGTGTCGTGCCGGTGGGGCGGGTGGTGTGGTCTTTGCGGACCGCGGCCATCATGTTCTTCACCGCGGTGTAGCTCACTGCCCGGCGAGCACCGCCCGCATCTATGAGGCGACGACAGGCTTCTTCCAGGACGAGCTTGTCGCGCTTGCCCATGGTCAGCACGTTGCGGCACGACTGGTGCGCCTGGGCCGGTATCGCTTTCTGGGCGATCATCTCCGCGATGACTTCTTTGGTGGCAGGGCCTATGCGTGAGGCTTCGCGTAGGAAGTACTCACTCGTCCACAACCCCCGGGTGTCAGCCATGTTCGCGGGCACGTGGTCGGTGTCGGTGACATACACTGCGCGTTGACGCGCGACCTGGTGGGTTGCGACATGCTCGCCGGCGTCGAAGATGGTGAGGACGTCACCGGTGATGCGCACATCCACAGTGCGACCTACCAGCTGGTACGGAACCGAATACCGGGCGGTGTTGACGGTGATGTGGAAGTTCGGTGCGACTTTGGCCCGTTTCCACACGGTGCGCTGCCACGTGGTGGCGGGTAGTGCGGCGAGTTGGTCGCGTTCGTACTCGTTGAACACCTCACGGCGACTTGTGTCCTGGTTGCGAAACGGAGTGGCGGTGTTGATCGCATCGACCAGTGCACGGATTCTGGTGTTGAGCTCATCGATGTCAACGCACTGGTGACCATCGAGTGCGTGAATGACCTTCTGGGTGACGATCTTCACCGCGGCTTCCACACTGGCTTTGTCTTTGGGTCTTTTCGCCCGCGCCGGCAAAGCGGCGGTGTTGTAGTGCTCCAGAAACTCCTCATAGGTGGAATTGACCCGCCGGTTGCGATCAGCAGCACTGATCGAATTCGACGCCGTCGACGCATTATCCGGCACGATAACCTCTGCCACCCCGCCGAAGTAGGAAAACGCCTGCACATGAGCTGAAAGCCAGGACTGTTGGCGCTCATCGGGGCAGGCGCAGGCGAAGATCATCCCCGAATACGGCAGCGAGGCGACGAACACGCTGACTTTCGGGCCCTGACCTGCGGTGGGGTCGAACAGGCGCATCTTAGTGCCCGCCCAATCGACCTGCATCGTGTGTCCCGGGGCGTGCGTGATCCTGGCTGTCAGCCCCGTAGCATCAACGTGCTGCGCCACGAGCTGGCGGAAACGCTCGTAACTGTAATAACGCTGCCCATCAGCAGCCGGGGTGGCAGTGTAGCGGCCCCACAAAACCTGCAGCGTTACTTTGTGCCTGCCGGTCCTGGCCTTGGCCACGGCATCGTAATCGATCGGGACGAAATCGCCCTGGCCGGTGCTGCGCCCATCATGAAACAGCCCGGCTAATGATTCACTGCTCAATCCCGCGAGTTGGGCTTCGGTAGTGATCCCTGAAGCTTCGAGCGCCTCGCGGGCTTTTTGAACTGTGGTGTGCGAACACCCCACGGTGGTACGGATTTGGCGGACGGACCAACCTTTGAGCACAAGGTCCATCACCGCCCGGTAATCAGTCACAACTGGACTCCTCTGGCAATGCCGCGCGCCCTGTAGTCGCGCGGTCACCAGCATCGTCCCCCAAGGCGTTACTGGATACTC
This sequence comes from Corynebacterium sp. CNCTC7651, assembly GCF_021496665.1. Classification (NCBI taxonomy): domain Bacteria; kingdom Bacillati; phylum Actinomycetota; class Actinomycetes; order Mycobacteriales; family Corynebacteriaceae; genus Corynebacterium; species Corynebacterium sp. CNCTC7651. Next base: position 1,643,892 of record NZ_CP071246.1, read on the forward strand.
ACCATCGCGTTACTCGAAACCCACCACGGTGTTACTAGATAAACCCGCGCAACACGAAGATTCGTTACCTATCGCGCGATCAACCTCGGGTGAACAACTCTTACGAGACCCAAGCAGAAGCGAACCAAACAATGTCGGACCGAGTCGGCGGCTTGGCGGTCCTCTATGCCGGAATATTAGAATGAAAATATGACTTATTCGACATACGCAGATTTCATTCGAACTATTTTCAATGAAGTCAGAGGGACCCTAGCCGAGGACATTGGCGCACAGATTGTGGCGATAACGGCCACCTTCATTTTTCTCACTCCAAAGGTCTTAAAGGCCTTGGATGCTGGAGAGAAGCGCTTCGGAGCTAATGCCTATTTCGACAAAGCCGACTGGTTTAGAGAACGGGCCAGCAGGGAAACCGACCCCCTAAAAATAGCCATTCTTTACCGCAAATATACCGAGAACATGTCGCTCGGTAACTGGGCCTTGATGGCGGGTTGGTACGTGTACCCCTTAGCCGCCGGGATTACAATCACGACAACGATATTCATTTCTACCCTGGCGGCAAACTGGTACCTTTCCTGCGGTTGGGCATGGCCATTCAAATTCGCAACTGTTGCATTGGCTTTGGCGGCTGGGGTTGCAACCTCGCTAGTGGTGGCCAAAATTTGGGTAGATTGGAATCGGACGAAGGCTCGCATCCCCTCCCTCACCACTGTTGGAAAGCAGCAGTTTTTGGGGCCTCACAAATGATCTACACAACTAACGGCCGCGATCGAGCCGAGCGGAGGTTTTGTTGTGAACTGGGTCGATTCGGCTCTCTCGAGGTGCCGGACAATGCCAAGGTTGTTGTCTAGCACGCTGAATGGATGCGCACTGCCGAACTTGCCTGATCACTAAACTGGGGCGGTTCGATCTACCTCACACTTTTGACCACCATCGCCCTGCGTCCTATCTACTTGTGTGCATAATCGACTGCATGCGTATGACGGTGATTGGTACGGGCTACTTGGGTGCGACCCACGCGGCCTGCATGGCGGAGCTGGGCCACGAAGTCCTTGGTGTGGACGTGGACCAGGCGAAGATTGACTCCCTGCAAAACGGTGAGGTGCCGTTCTTTGAGCCGGGTCTTCCCGAGGTGCTGGAGCGCAACCTCGAGGCCGGCCGCCTGGCGTTTACCACTGACTATGACAAGGCAGCAGAGTTCGCCAACGTCCACTTCATCGGTGTGGGCACCCCGCAGCAGCGCGGCTCGTATGCGGCGGACACCCGCTACGTCGAAGCGGTGATCGAGGACCTGGTGCCCAAGCTTAAGGGTGATCACCTGATCTTCGGCAAGTCCACCGTGCCGGTCGGCACCGCGGCAGCGTTGCAGGTCCGCGCGGATGCGTTGGCCCCGGAAGGCACCCACGTGGAGATCGCGTGGAACCCGGAGTTTTTGCGTGAAGGCTACGCGGTGCAAGACACGATCACCCCGGACCGCATCGTGCTCGGTGTGCGCGGCACCCACACGGGTGAAACCACCCGGGCGGAGGAGGTTGCCCGCGAGGTGTACGCCACCCCGCTTGCGAACAACACCCCGTTCATCGTCACCGACCTGCAAACCGCGGAACTTGTGAAGGTGTCCGCGAACGCGTTTTTGGCCACCAAGATCTCGTTTATCAACGCCGTGAGCGAGGTGTGCGAGATTGTGGGTGCGGATGTGACCCAGCTTGCGGATGCGATTGGCCACGACGACCGCATTGGGCGGAAGTTCCTCGGTGCTGGTCTGGGTTTCGGTGGTGGGTGTTTGCCGAAGGATATTCGTGCGTTCATGGCCCGCGCCGGCGAGGTCGGTGCGGACCAGGCGCTCACCTTCCTTCGTGAGGTGGATGCGATCAACATGCGCCGCCGCCAGCGCGTGGTGGACCTCTCGCGTGAGGTGTTGGGCAGCTTGATCGGTAAGCGTGTCACGGTGCTTGGTGCGGCGTTCAAGCCGAACTCTGACGATGTGCGCGATTCGCCCGCCCTGGCTGTCGCCGGTCAGCTGTCTTTGGCGGGTGCGAGTGTGCGTGTGTATGACCCGCAGGGCATGGACAACGCGCGCCGCGTGTTCCCCACCCTGGACTACGCCTCCTCCTTGGAGGACGCGCTGCGTGGTGCGGAGCTGGTGATCCTTGCTACCGAGTGGGACGAGTTCAAGCAGATGGATCCTACCTGGGCCGCAAACCTCGTCGAGAAGCAACTCATCATCGACGGCCGCAACGTCCTGCCCGTCACCCAATGGCAACACGCCGGCTGGAACATCCACGCGCTCGGCCGCAGCCTGTAACTGACTCTCCAGCCCGGTGCTAATTATCCGGGTAAGGTTGCTTCTTATGCAGAAGTCTATCGGTCAGTTTCGGGTTCCTTCTGGTGCGGCGGTGCGCACGGTGGTTGTGCCGGCGGCGGGGATGGGCACGAGGTTCCTCCCGGCCACCAAGACGGTGCCGAAGGAACTCCTGCCGGTAGTAGACACCCCAGGCATCGAACTCATCGCCGAAGAAGCCGCAGCACTCGGTGCCGAACGCCTAGCGATCGTGGTCGCCCCCGACAAGCAAGAAATCATGCGCCACTTCGGGGAATTCGCCACCTTGCGCAACCGCCTCCTGGAGCGCGGCAAAGACGAGCAGGCCGAAAAAGTCTCCCGCGCCAACGGGCTGATCCACGCAGTAGCAGTCACCCAGGATGAGCCTTTGGGGTTGGGCCATGCGGTGGGGTGCGCGGAGGCCGCCCTGGATGCGGAAGAAGATGTGGTGGCTGTGATGCTGCCGGATGACCTGGTGCTGCCGACTGGTGTGATGGCGAAGATGGCTGCCGCCCGCGAGGCGTTCGGGGGTTCGGTGTTGTGCGCGTTCAATGTGACACCCGATGAGGTGTTCAACTACGGCGTGTTCGACGTCGAACCCGCCGACGGCACCGTCGATGGCGTCGAGGAGTTGAAGGTACGCGGCATGGTAGAAAAGCCCGCGAAGGAGGAAGCCCCCTCGACGCTGGTGGCTACTGGGCGCTACTTGCTGGACCGTGCGGTGTTTGATGCGCTGCGTCGTATCACTCCGGGTAAGGGTGGGGAGTTGCAGCTCACGGACGCGATTGAGTTGATGATCCAGGAAGGCCACCCTGTGCATGTGGTGGTGCATGACGGCAAGCGCCACGATTTGGGTAACCCGGGTGGGTATATCCCGGCGAATGTGGATTTCGGTTTGCGTGACCCGAAATACGGGCCCGCCCTGTACACCGCGATCACTCAGATCATCGCCGACTTTGAGGCCGAACACCCAGAGGTCATACAAGCATAACCACAAAATATGCCAGCCGGAATGACGCTCGGGTGTAGTTCTTCGAAATTAGGAAACAGTCACCTACAGAAGTCTATCGCTCCATCTCTGTCCTAGACCTGCACGGATGAGTGGCCGATATATTAATGCAGGCAGTTTTTGCAGAACAATCAGCCCAAGGGACTCTGGATTCTACTCTTCACTAGAGGTGTAAAGCGCTCTGAATAGATCGAACCCGTTCAGGTTTCCCGGCGGGCACAAGCCAATTCCGCGACATGCCGCCGATATAACCGGCAGTGGAGGCGGCGCATGACCATCGGACCACTCCCCCAGAACCATCGATAGTTTGTCATGCTTTAAATAGGTGGGGGGCGCGGAGAATATACACCCCAGATTTTCCAGTAAAGGCTTTGTCTGTGAGCTCCAAAACCGGTTATCTTTTCGAGACTGTAAAACATTCACAGGGTTCACAAGTCCCCCTTTGTCCAGAATCAACTCACGCAAGTCGAACACTACGTCAGGATGCTTTGAAATAGCCTCTTCAAATGTTTCTGCATCATTCAATTCCGACGCAAATAGCTTCCTCGGCACATCTTGGACGGATTCTTTCACGTTGAAAACGGGCGCGAGCAGCAGCGCAGTAGAGTTTTCAAAGACCTGAGAATAATAGACTGCTGGAAAGCCACCTCCGCTAGATCCAAGGAATACCAGTTCTGTGATTTCAAGGTAGTCCCTAAAGAAGCTGATTAGCTTTGCGATCTCATTCTGGAAATTGCCCTTTTTGTTTGCCGTATACCAGCCAAGAGTCGCATTCTCTGAAACATTCAATGTCGGGTCAGCTATATGCAAGCGCGAGCAGTCTAAGAGTTTACCCACGTTTGCCCAAGTAAATAACTTTAAGTCACCCCCCGGCTTCTGTTGTGAGTTAAAAATGACGGCGAGGCGACGAGACCCCTTACGCACCTTAATTGAAAAATCCAAATGATCGCCGAGGCTCTTTACGCTGCCAGTCACCCAGCTTCCGTCGTACTTGTCCGAAAGATCTTCAAGATCTGCAAACTCGAACCAAGCGCCTTTCGCTAGGTAAGGTTCAACTGCCTTATCGCGCCGTTTTGACATTCGTTCCTTTACTCATGGCATAGGTTCGCGAACCTAGCGACCTTACGGGAGATGCACTCAGATGGTATCAAAGCCATCCCACCAACTTGATATGTCATAACCCTTCGGCGCCCATAAACCATTCCGCCGATTCCCACGGCCTGAGGAGGTGACGGCTCCAAAGATCTTTAATCAACTCAATTTGATCTGGTAGCAGATTCGGTACGCGGTTGCGGTGGAGTCCGAACATTGCGACTTCGTCCTCCCGGACCTTGTTGATCAGTTCTACTACTTTCTCAGGTTCGCGAGGTCCCACTGTAAACAAAGTGCGATTTGGCTGAACGGCGTTGTAGTAGTTCTCCACTCCATGGCGTCCAGCTACATGAGCGTAATACATCAAGAACTCGGTCGCGTCGCCAGTTTCTTCAAAAACCTCAGGTAGTGGAAGGCTGTACTTGTTCTCGAGGAACTGGCAAACCTCTTGGGCGTATTCTGTGTACATAATATACGGAGTCACCGACGGCCACATAGTCGTTTTGAACTTGTCATCTACTTCCATCACTTCGACAGATGGGATCAAACAACGCTCCCAAAAACCAGCAACCGTGCCCCACAAAGGCAATTTCGGCTTCCCTTCCTGGAAGAAATCGAAAACGCTACTCGGTCTAACGAAGTGGTTCTTACCGTCAAGAATGAGATAAAATTCGTCGTCGATGATCCGGGACGCGCCGAGCTTAATCGCCTGCTGATCCCTTTTCCCAACTTTCCCTACGCTGGGAAAAATGTCCGACCACCCAATAATGGAGACCTTGTCGCGCATGGACTCCGACAGGACGTTGGGGAGAGAGATCCATTCGTTCAGAGTATCTTTCGTCTCCTGAGCCTGCTCTGGTGTCCTGTCATTCACCACCACTCGGAAAGCCCCAAGACGATCGCATTCAAACAGTCGATCGAAGCTCAGAATCTGAAGGAACGTTAGGCGGATGTCGTCGGCAAATGTAATGGAAACTACAGGGAGCTTATCGGGGAGCATGATTCTCCAAAGTTGATTCAAAGTCGGGTTTGCTGGCGAAGCGCGCATGTGTATTCTAGCGCATCTGGGTTTCCATGATCGCGCTTTCCAGACCTAATACTTTCCCCTTACTGGGCCACCTATTTGGTTTCGACGATGCTCAATAGTTGGTCCGCACGTCTTACAAAAGGTCCAGAAAAGGAATTAACGAAACAACATATTGAGAGAAGATCACCACGAGGTTCAGTGCCCACGGTTCTTTAAGACACTTGAAAGGCGGAGGTCTCGCACGTCAGTCAGCTGGTAGGAAGCTCGCTAGCGATTCCTTACGCCGAGTTGCTGGTCGTAAAAGATGTCTCTGCCAAACCCAAAGCCTTCACCCAGACTTCATCCTCGACAAAATTTCCATCAGGTTCACGAAGCGGATACGTATAGCTAAAATCTCCGGCTCGCCAGTTTAGATGAAGGCCTCGGAAATGACGCACGAAGCCCACCCCCCGCTGAACGGAGGTCGCGCCTGAAATCGCGTGAACTTTTAGCTGTTGTTTATCCGATAGTCGCTCAGGAATGACTACATATTTTGGCAGGCCGAGCCTAGCCTCTGGGTCATAGTACCCAAAGTGGTGATGGCGTCGTATCTCCCCTTCAGAAAGAACTACACAATCGTCAGTGACGGGCGATAGCTCCCTAGAGTCGAAGTAGCAGACACCACTTGGACTTTCTTGAGCATGCAGATAGGCGGGGCGGCCGTCCTCAGAAAGGATAATCTCGTCTACATCACAAACCATCAAGGACTGACTCAGACGTCCAAACCGTTGGCGGGCAACCTCCCATGCCGCGTACTGCCCATAGTCCGAATCCCAGTATGGAGAAACAGCTCCATACGGATGGGGCCATTCGACAATAATCAGGCGTTCGAGCCCCGGAACCGATCTCAAGTTCTTCAGCAAGTCCGCACTGCTGTAATTATCTGATCGGTTATCGAAGATGATGGCAGAGTCGATGCCGTTCATCTGGACGTTAAGTTCCAACCAGTCGCGGACATTGGCGAGCGGATTATTGCGGTTCATTGTCACCAAGAGGTTACTTCCCTCGAAATCGGTGACGTATGAACTTCCAATGCCGGACCGCAACTCGAGGTCGCGAAACGACAGCTGAAGGTCCGTCGGCTGACCAAGGTTGCCCTGGAGAGTGATGGCAGTCCGAGACATCCGATCGAATTCGGACCATCGTACTAGAGAGGAATCATCGATGGTATTTCCATCCAGCTTGATCGCCGCTTCGCCCAACCACTCTTTCAAGTTGCGATAAGGCGGCCCGATGGCCAGAACCCGATCGCCATCGACGAAAACGTCGTAAAAGATAGATTGAAAATCATACGTCGAGAAGTAGCGCTGCTGGTCTTTTTCGGGCAGCCTCGGCGGCATTCGTACCAGATCGTAGTTTGATGGTATCGCCATTGAGTTTGTCTTTAAGACTGCTGCCAGCATGTTCTTCCTGTCCTTAACTCAGGATACTTTCGATAGTTCAGGGATTCCAGGTGGCGGCTGTAGTGAGGGACACTTTGCAGCTCTCGAGGAGGAATCGAATACGGTGGAAATCGGAGTCTCGCACGCCGTTTACGAAACTATCCGAGACGACGATTCGTCGCGCGAAGTAAGTCTCGGCATACAGGAGAGCTACCGCTATATGAGCGGCAAGCACAGAGGCAGCCCCAGCATACTGACCAATCGTCGTGGCGTTTGAGTTTGTGATTAGACCATCGGAGCTCGCCAATGATCCGGCGAAATCACCTGAGTCCAGCGAAATGAGAGTGGAGACTCTCGGCTCACCCCAGCATGACCTGGGCCGGTATTCATTCAGTTCCTTACCTAGAAACAGCAACCCGTCACCGGTCAAGTTCGCCCTAGGTTCGAAGTTGATTGGCCCAACAGAGACCCAAGCAGGTTCGCAGTATTTTTGAATGGCACTCGCAACCTCAGGTGATACTTGGCGGGGAAGCCTTAGCTCTCCCCCACAGTATTGGCCAAACAACAATGTGCTAACTACCGCGAGGATGTCATCGTGAACGTAGAGTGGTTCCGACTCCAAAAGCAACGCATTTACAGGGGGGACCCCGTCGTAAGGACCAGGTGTTGCTTCAAGTCGCAACCTGCCATCTCCGCCCCTAGTTCCCCATACAATTCTCATTGATCTCCCTTTCGTACGAACTCCCACGTTGCAGCGGCACCGGCAATACTTGCTTCGCCCGCGTCTCGAACCGCGTCGCGGACTACATAGATCTTCATCGTGTCGCCGCTTTTCAGCTCTACCCAGAGAGACGGCGCGCTGGACTCGCGGATATCCTCCGTATCAACTACATCGAGATACTCATAAACAATGTATTCGCCAGCCGGCAGCTCACCGAGAGCGGTAGAAACGATCGGCTCGAATTCCCCGCCATCGCCTGCTGTAGCAGCAAACGAATCCACGTCATCCTCGCTGAGCTGGATGGCCGATCCTAGATGACCGTGAAGTGCAAACGCGTCTGCCAACGAAACAGCCTCGGCTTCAAACGCGCGAACAGTTCCGGCATCATGGGTGTACGTGGCCGCCAGCTCAAAGCCTCGAAACTCTGGTAAATGGGCTACCTCGACCCACTGGTCCTCCGAGAGAACAGCACTACCTCTTCTAGATACTAGGTGATCAGGCAGGTACGGCCGGATTGTCGGCTCGGCATCTTTTTGGTCGATGACTTTAACCCAGTCCTTGCGGGGCCTTTCCTTCTTCGCTTCTTCGCGATCGTGCGGCCCGAAGGAGGCACGAGCCAACGCACCAGAAATCCGGCCGGAGGCCTTTTGGAAGTGCCCAAATTGGTTCGTGATTTGTCCCTCGTGACCACGTCGGAGAATAACGTATTTCCCGCAGTGCTGAAGGTTCGCCCCTGAGCGAGCGAGGCGAACAGCTAAGTTGTAGTCGGACCCGCTGCGCATGCTTTCCGTATATGGCACGAGCTCCATCAATCGTCGTTCAACCAAGAGGGTTGGGTGTAGGTAGATCCCGGAATTGAACGCAAGAGATTCGAGCGAAAAGCCCTTACCCCGATTCCAGATTAGGTCTCCGGTCTCGTTGTCAAAATCGACCCAACCCCCGTAGGCTCCATTGACTCCTGCACCAAGAACTCGAAGCTGATCCGCCAACCTCGTAGGAAGCATCAGGTCGTCATCATCGTGGACTGCAATATATGTTCCTCTAGCCTCTGCCGTGATTCGGTTGCGAGCAGCGGCCAATCCCCTATTCTCTTGGTGAATCACCCGCAGGCGCGGGTCATCAATCGACTCGAGAACCTCTTTGGTGTTATCCGTCGACCCATCATTGACCACGATGACTTCAAAATCGCGGAACGTTTGAGCGAAAACAGAGGCAAGGCATTCTGGCAGAAACTCCGCACGGTTAAAGGTCGAAATTGCCACCGTGACTAACGGGTTGCTGACCGCAGACTTCCCGTTCCACTCTGATAAGTTTCGAATCGTAGATGCATCGTTCTTGTGGACCTCCCGATTTCGTTCAACCGCTTGCTTACCACTCTTCGTGTTTTCAGCTGCTTTAAGCGATGACGGGTGCCACACATGAAACATTCGAACATCTGGATCAGTTACCCAGACGCGACGCAATCCGCAGCGCATGAGGCGCTTAGCTAGATCGATATCTTCGCCACCGTAGATTTCAAGACGCTCATCAAGCCCACGCAGTCGATCGAATGCTTCGCGAGAGAATGCAATTAGCCCACCCATTCCCCATCGAGGACGCAACTGGGAGTTGTATTCAAGTTCCTCGAAGCTGACTGAACCTTCCAGAACATCAGCGTGTGAGATGCCCTCTGGCAGATCCCGACATTGAACGATGTAATAGCTCCAGGGATCAGATTCCAGCATTTCCAAAATCCGAGGAAAGGTAGTGGGGCTAAAGATCATGTCAGCGTCCGTAGTGACGATGAACCTCCCCCTGCTTCGACTAACACCAAGGTTAAGCGCACGCGAACGCGACCACACACCGTCTGTTTCAAAGTAATGGTAGTGGGCCCCTTCGGCCTCGAGTCTCTCCCTGAAACCAGTCGACGATTCGGATCCGTAATCCGCAATCACAACTTCAATTTTTTCACCTAAACCAGACTGTTGGATTGACTTGGTGACACCGAGGAGTCGGTCTAGGCCCCAATCCTTAAAACATACAACTACCGAAAGTGCGGGATTACCCATTTGCCTATACCAGTTTTCTTACTAGAGAGCCATGCTGAAAAGGTATTTCAAAGCCAACACCCAAAATTCTTGCATCGATATCTTCATCCGGCCCTGCCGCCCAGCTACGTATGAAGAAGTAGTCGCCAGGTTTACTGAGCGAAACAGGTCCAACCTTGAAGACCGTAGGCTCGGTAGTTACCGGTGAATAAACATAAGCGCCATCGAGGCCGAGGCTCGGAACCAAGCTGGGGTTCCTCGAACAAACGTCTTCAAAATCCTCGCCCGATACCCCAAATACGAGATCCTTGTGCTGCAGGCCCGCAGGTAGCTGCACATGAAAGACCGTCGGTGTGGGGATTGGTGCAGTTGCACTGAACGCGTATATACCATCCACCAACTGGAGCTCAAAAGTAGTCCGATTTAAAACCATGGATTCAACCTCCTCATGCCGAAATAGTATCATTGACCAGCGAAATTCGCGTCAGTTTTATAGAACACTTGATGGTCTTCGCCCGGACATTCATTTTCTTATCTACCTAGAGACCAGCGCGAGCGCTGATTGGTTTCGCGTTGCTTCTGTTCGAGACCCACCACCGGAGTGATCTCACTTAGGCTCACACGAGTGCTCCGTACCGAATATCGCCTGAATAGTTCTCGGCGCCTCGATTTTTTGCTCCTGCCGTACCCAATTCGCACCTGCAGGACAGACAGCGAGTTGCTCCCGATTTCGAGCTAGATCAGCCCAAGCGGCCGCAAGCGCAGTCGCGTCTCCGGGCGGCACAACGACCCCAGCCTTTAACTGGAGGATAAGATCTGCTACTTCCCCTGAAGCAGCAAGGGTGATGTGCTGTCCGTTCGCCATTAACTCGTAGGTTTTGCTCGGCACCGTGGTACTGAGAGATTTCCAGGGAGCTAACTGGACAAGCACCGTGTCAGCCAATAGATAGTTCTCCGCCAGTTCAGCTGGAGATACACGGTGCTGCATTTCGACTGGCACACCGAGAGAATCAGCCCGCTCCCGGCACGTTGACCAAGCTGCTCCATCTCCAATGATTCTCAAGGTCACCTCTACTCCGAGCTCATTTCTCGCTATTCGAACTGCTTCAATCGCAGTTGTGAGTTGTTGTGCTCGACCGACTGTCCCCGCGTAGATAACCTTCAACGATGTCAGATCCCTTGTGAGTAATGGATCCGCAGATCCGGGTCTCGAAGCTGCGGCGGGAGGACAGGGTGTCGGGAACACATTTCGAACTACGTGAATGTCTGGTGGGTTCTTGGTAAGTCGGAAATCACTGTCAAGTTTGGCCTTGTGGCCTTCGGTGGTGACTATTACGGTTTCTGCACGTTTAAGTACCCACAGGATTGACCCCTTTGCTGCCTTCTTCAAAAAGCTGACTACGAAGGAGCGCTCTGGGACCGTCAAAGTCCGATCGCCTGTCGTCTCACGGTTCCAATCCGCCATGTCATCCAGTATCTCGGGCCAAGCATCTCTGAGGTCGATGATGAATCGTCGTTTAGTGAAGCACGAAAAAATATAGGCAGAGAATAGAGAAGGGACCGCGGGTACGGTGCCGATGACTACATCGGGGCGCCTCTCACTGTCGAAGACCTCTTTGCGAAGAGCGGTCACGACGCTTCCTAATGCTACAAAGAGCTGATTCAACGCCCTAACCCTGATAGAAGTCCCTGAAACCGAAAATGGGCTTCTATGAATAAGTTCTCCTCCGGGTCCTACCTCTTCACCTCGGAGGGCCGCCTCCGGCTCCCCGCTGACTGAGGTCGAAAGGTGACGCGCTGACGTTTTTGGAACTACTGCGACCACTTCGTGCCCCTGCTTCGTCAAAAGCTCCGACAACCATCGCCATCGTCTCTGTGGAACCCCGTCTTCTGGGTACCAATTCTGCGAAAACACGAGGATCTTCAAAAGCGTTCCTTAGTGGGGCCAGCGGGGCTCGAACCCGCGACCAGCGGATTATGAGTCCGCAGCTCTAACCGACTGAGCTATAGCCCCTAGTTACAACAGTTGCGCAACCCAATTGATATTAGCTGAGTCGAACTGATGCCGCGGCAGCAGACACCCCGCAGATTCGAGCACCTACAAGACTCGGAATTAGCAAAGTCAAGAGATACACTTCAGCCATGCAATACGATGTCTGCGTGGTGGGGCTCGGCTACATCGGTCTCCCCACGGCGATCCTCCTCGCTAAATCTGGCAAAAAGACTCTCGGTGTCGATATCAACACCGATAGGATCCAAGCCATTGCTTCTGGGTCCCTTGAGATTTCAGAGCCTGGGCTGGCACCACTTCTGCAGGCCGTTGTCGACTCCGCCCAGCTCGAAGTCTCCACAAAACCTCACGGCAGTAAAGCATTCGTCATTGCGGTTCCAACTCCGTCTTGTGAGGACCACTCAGCGGACTTGGAGTTTGTATGGGCGGCCGTGGAGTCGATCATTCCTGTTCTCTCAGAAGGCAATCTAGTCGCAATCGAGTCGACGTGCCCTCCAGGTACCACAGTAAAAGTCGAGAGAAAGATCGTTGCCGCCCGTCCGGAGCTAGAGGGTTAAGTAGATGTCGCGTATTGCCCTGAGCGTATCCTGCCCGGAAACGCCGTCGAAGAACTAAGAATTAACGACAGAACGATTGGCGGAACCACGGAACAGGCGTCGCGTCACGCGGCCGATCTATACAAGTCTTTTTGCGACGGTGAGCTTTTGATCACCGATGCCACATCCGCCGAAATGGTTAAACTCGCCGAGAACGCTTACCGCGACGTCAACATTGCTTTCGCCAACGAACTTTCGCTTATTGCCGACACGCTTGACGTCGACCCATGGCAAGTCATTGAACTTGCCAACAGGCATCCCCGAGTGAACATCTTGAAACCAGGGCCAGGCGTTGGTGGCCACTGCATCGCGGTAGATCCCTGGTTCCTAATTGAGAGTGCGCCACAACAAGCTGAGATCACTCGAACTGCGCGGGAGGTCAATGACCGCAAACCCGACTGGGTAATTGCGAAAGCAGAGTCAATAATCGACCGACTGGACCCGCGCAAGGTCGCCATCTTGGGCTTGTCCTTTAAAGCAGACATTGACGATCTGAGGCAGTCGCCTGCCCTCCAGATTGCCTCCGATCTTGCGTCTCGTAATCCAGAGACAAATTTCATCGCTGTCGAGCCGAACATTCGCGACACGCCTACGCAATTCAATACGCCCAACATTTCTTGGACCCCAGCATTGCCATCTGACGAAGAGCTTCAGCTCGTTGTGTGGCTTGTTGACCACCAGGAGTTTAGAAACGCGGAGTCATCGATCTATCGCACTGTCCCGATTTTGGACGCATGTGGAAACCGCTCTAGGCTAAGCCGGTAGCCGAAATTAGAACTGGTAGAGATCGGAGAGGGCTTCTCTTACTTTCTCGACCGACTCGAAGTGCGAGTCTTCGTACCATTCGATGCCGCTGCGATCTAAAGCAGACTCTAGGCGGTCAAACAACTCGCGGGGATACGCAGCGTAGTAGTTCGGATCCGCCCTGAGCATGAAGTCGAAGTCCTCGTCCACCAAACCTAGGTGGTCAAGAGACGGGCTGTCAGAGACAATGCCCTCGGCGAGGTCTCCACGGCCGCAGGCCTTGAAGAAGAGGGCAGTTAGGTCGACTGCGAAGTTTTGGCCGAATGTGTAGTGAACGCGCTGGCCTACCGGGAGCGCAGGCAACTCTAAGTCGAGGCCTGACCTCTCGGCAACTACCCGCGCTAGCGCAATTTTTCGGAAGAACTTCTCTTCGCCTGGGTTGGCAAGCGAGTAAAGTGATTCCGCCAATAAGTCCGGACGATGCGCCAGTACGGTGAGAACTGTCCCAGCTTCTGAAATCCCGGCGACTGGCGCTGCGTTTGTGAATCCGGCCATCCTAAAGGGCGGGAAGGTGAAGTTTCCTTTAGCTGGTTCCTTTAAATGTAACTGCCCAGCCTCAAGAATTGAACCGAATGAGAAGTACTGCGCCTTGATCTGGTCTGCAAGGAGTAACGGACCTATACCCATGAAAGACCAGCTGTTATATCGGAGGTCTGTTTCGATGAGGTTGGTTCTAATTGTGTGGGTATCAAACCTCTGGAAAAACGCTTTCTCTCTTGAAAACCGGCCGCCCAAATCCAGCGACACAAGGACGGGGTCACCGAGCAGAAAGTATGATGCTAGCGAGTCCAAGCCGCCACTGAAATTTAGGACTGCTTTGCCGTTATCGCGCGAATAACTTGTAGATTCAGCACCGGACTCAGCAAAAACCTCAGATTGAGTCCAATCACCAATGCCCTTGGCGACGTCGTCACTGACGGCGAAGTCAAAGTTGATCTCGTCGAATACAGTGCCGCACAAGGTGCTAAGAGCAATAGCTAAGGAATCCTCCTCGATGAGAGTCGGTTCCTCGAACTCAAAAACCAGCCGCTCGGTTTTGCTCTCTGTGGCTACATTCAGCTCGAGAGTACGGGTATCCCACTCCAGGGGGCTAAATCTAATGGTGTTCATCTGCACGTCACCCCTCTTCTGAAGTGAACTCGATCTCGGGTTTCACATATTCGGCCCGAATAGATTCGATATAACCAGCTTGCTCTCCGCGCTTGATTCTGCCAGTCCACTCCCTGTACTCACCTACAACGCGATCTGAGGGACCATCTGAGATGATTTCTCCTCGGTGGATCCAAATAGAACGATTGCAGTTATTCAAGATCTGATCTGGCGAGTGCGAGACTAGGAACAGGTTTCCAGCCTCATCCAGAAGTTTAGACATCCTGTCGCGGGCTCGATCTGCAAAAGCCGCATCGCCCGTTGAAAGGGCTTCGTCAACAAGCAGAATTTCTGGTTTTACTGCAGTCGAGATCGCGAAACCCAACCTGGCGCCTTGACCTGCCGAATAGGTGCGCAGCGGCCGATCTATTGCGTCACCAATGTCAGCCCACTCTGAAATGCCAGGTTCAATCTCTAGAGCCTCATCTCTGCTCATCCCGAGCGCAAGACAACCCAAGATTACATTTTGTCTACCCGTAAGATACGGCTGAAGCGCTGGCGCAACCCCAAGCAATAATGGCTGTGAGCGGACAAGAACTGTACCCTTGGTAGGCGGTTCCGCGCCGGCGACGAGTTTAAGGAAAGTCGATTTACCCGAGCCATTCTGGCCAATTACGCCAACTGATTCACCGCGCGTTGAAAGGAAATTGGTAGGTCGAAGCGAGTGTACGTAGCGGGTGCGCCGACCTTTTGGACTCTCACCGGATTTCTTACCGGCATCCCTGGATTTGGAATCGGTAACAACGTAAGTCTTGTTCGCCTCTCGCATGACCACCATTGGTTCAGGCGACTGCCCCGAGGTGTTATGAGAAAGACTTTGCATAACGCTTTTCTGGCCCCCAGAAGTATACAAATCCTACTACGAAGGTGCCCAAAGCCCATCCAGTGAGAATCAACCACTCCTGCAACGAGGGAACATTTCCATACATTACCACATCGCGGAAAGCCCGGATGAAGCGATAAGCAGGGTTAGCGCTGAAAATCTGGTAGATCAAAGGGTCCTGGGCGAAACGTTCGATGGAATAGAAAATTCCCGACGAGAACATCCAGCCACGCATAAACAAATCGAGCAGCACCCGTGTCTCTGGCAATAAGGCGGTCATCCTAGCGGCGATGAACATCAAACCAGTGCCGAAAGTAACGGCAAGGAAAAACAACGGAACAGTTAGTACGACTGTCCATGAGGGAACCGCGGGTGCTTGAAATGCTAGCGCGACCACGATCGCAACGACGATGGAGGGCAAAGTGTCGTAGATGTAGCGTAATGCGTTTGAGAGCACCACCGCTGCCCGAGGGAACGAGAACGTCTGCAACATGCTCCGGTTGGCCTCGAGAAGCCCAACACCGCCCATAAGCATGCGGCTGGTAGCGCTGAAGACAGCCATGCCGATGATGACATACCCAACGAAGTTGTCGATGCCCCGATTAGTTTTGAGAAGAAGGCCGAAAATTGCCCCGTACATCAGAGCTTCCAACACCGGGTTGGCTATGAGCCAAAATTGCCACCACCGGTAGTTGCGGGTGGTTCGAAATGCCTTCGCTTTCGCATCTGCGAAAATAAAGTCACGGCGCCTTCGCAGCTCTTTGATGTATTCGCCAAAGGAAAGGGTGTGTCGAACCACACGGAGTTTACTGTCATCCACGACAATTCGAGCACCGTCAGTACCGGAATGCGCCTCTCGCAGGCTAACTTCCGATATCGCGCCTGATGTTCCAGTCGCGTTTTTCGAGTCTTCCACGTGGCTACCCTACAACGTCCTGGTGCTGGGCAAAATCGTGCAACACGGTCATCAGTGTCTCGCTGATCTCCTCCACGTGGTCTCCCGCCGTGACGTAAGCCAGCTGGGAGCTGGATAGCGGCGATCCAGCCTCAACAACACCCCAGATCGGCGTGCCCGACCCCAAGTAGTCCGCGTACTTCGACGGAAGGAACGGATTGCGACCATAGAAGCCAGATGTGGTGGTGTCGGTCACCAGTAAAATGTCCATCTTTCGCGAAAGACTCAGGAATTCTAGGTAGGACCGGTACCCGTTCACTCTCACGGGAGTGCCCACCGGCGCATCGAGTTCCACCGGACTATTGGTGAAAATGTGAAGGCGAATCCGCTCTCGATCCTGAGGCTGCAGCGACGCGACAGCATCGAGGACGTTTCCGATGCCCCTGTTCGGGTAGAAGGCACCGAAGTAAGCGATGTCGACGGTGCTTTTGTTCAGTGGGTAATCGCAAGGCTCGACCCCGAAGAGACCAGGCTGTGGGACAGGGTGGCCGGCGATCGTGGATTTCGCACGGACGAGTGCAGCGAAGGATTCATCGTAGAGTTCCAACATCACCTCACGCTGGGCTTCATTCGTAAAGACCAACTCGTCCGCCATGGCCAACGTCGCTTTCTCAACAACCTCAAACAAGGTGTGCGACTCGCTGTCCATTTGCCATTCAGCGGCGTGGAGCATTGAGCGGGCGATTGAGTCGTCACCGAGCGGGCCTGGCCGAAGCTGCCCATCAATGCCACGCGCGAGAGGGTCCGAGAACTCCGCGATCCAACGGACTTCGGGGTGTTGCTGCTTGTATGCAAACGCGGCGACGTGGGAGGCAATCCAAAGAGCTCGGGAGTAAATGGACTTGTAGTTGTTTTCCGATTCCTCAGCTACTCGGTTTGCATCTGCTGCCCAACTCGAGATTGCATCCCAATTGGCAAACGACGTAGGGGTTTCGAGCACAATGTGGTTGCGCACCCAACGTTGGATTACACCGTAGAAGCGATCGTCTTGCTCCCGGACCGCGCGCATGTCGTTGCTGATGACATCCACAACGTCGCCCGCGTTCATGATGCGTTTGGCCATTACGTTGGAGCTGGTGTCTGCGTCCGGCGGGAAGCAGTAGGCGAAAACGAGAGTCTTAGCCTCTCCTTTATCAAAAAGGTCCCAGGGGAAATCGGAGAAGCCTCTATAGGCGATAGCGTCCAATGCCTTTCGCCCGATTGGCGAATCCGCATGTTGCGCGTGGAAGCGGGCGATGAAGCCCGCCTGCGCCTTGACGAGAGCCTGTTGAGCGACTTGGTTTGCCTCAGGCACCTCCATACCGCGGATGAGTTCGATGGCATCGAGGCGCTCGTCGACCGAGAACTCGAAGTCATCGCGGCGCGACACCGAACCTTCCGTGATGGTCCGGAGGTAGCGAGCCCCATCCGCGTCCTGCACGGGCCGCAGTTTCAGATTGGAGCGACGCAAAAGTTGAGCAAAGAAGACAACATCTTCGCCGGATGCGAGGTTCTCGGGAAACTCGGCGTCGGCAAGCAAGCCCCAATGGACCAGCTTGCAAGCAACAAACCCGAGGGCCCAAGGAGAGTCAGCCAGCTCCGTAGATTTGCGCGGCAGAGCAGCTATGCGGTCCTCCAGCGTATTGGAAGGTTGCGCGCCACTCTCATGCATGTTGGTGATGCCGGTTATGGCAATGGTCTGGGGTTCTGCAGCGCGCTTGAGTTGTGAAAGGTATTCGGGCTCGATGCGGTCATCATCGTCGAGGAAGGTCACGTATTCGCGCGTACAAGCTGCGAGACCGATGTTGCGGGCACGCCCCGCACCGGGAGTCTCGGAGCGGATGTACACCCAAGTGATTCCATCTTGATCCACACCGTTGCGGAGGCCCTCTACAACGTCCCGGGCCGGCGCTTCGGGGCCGTTATCAACAACGACCACTTCGATGTCACTGTGGTCGATGGTTTGGGCTACCACGGATTCCAGTGCAGTTCGCAGCTGTTCTCCACCTCTGTAGGAAGGAACGATCACGCTGATCCCAGCGCGGCGAGGTGGTTGCTGGACTACTGGTGGTAGATCGAGCGGCCGGCTCATTGGGTCCTCCTCATCATTGCACCCCATGTGCGGAGCGCTTGCTTCCTCACTGGGCCAGGAAGGTGCGGGTAGATCGCCTTGCCTAGGGGCTTTACTCGCCCCAACATCTTGGAGGCACGCGTTTGCGTGATTGGGGTTGGCTGGGTCTTCGGTGAACCAATTGGCGTGGACGCTCCGCCACCGGCACTACGCTCAAGTGCTTCGTAACCGTCTCTCCACTGCACCAGTAGATCCACAAGACGACGGGAGTTTTCGAACGCATCTCCGCGCCGCAGCCACAGCGCATCACCTTCGAGCTCCAGAAGCAGGCCGGAGAATTCAGTTTCGCGTCCGCTCAGCTCACCGATTCGCCGGCTTGGTACGTAAAATTCGACCCGGGGATGGTCGTCGGCCGGGTCGATCCGGTAGTTACCGACCACGTTGACACAGCCGATAGCTTGCGGGAAGCGCTCGAGTAAAGCATTAAAAGCCTCAAGGTCAGATGTAACTACGCACCCATCAACCAACATCCCTTGAGGGATCTCTCTGCCGTTGGGGGTGAGAAATATTGTCCGAGCCTCAGTTTCTCGCGCCAACGCAGAAACCTCCTTGCTTTCTAAACCGCATGCTCACCAAATTCCGGCTCGAAATCATCGATCCGCTCCCCTGCCCCGACGAGCTGGGCAAGTGCCGCAACCGTGCGTTCCGTCGCGTGGCCGTCGCCGTAGGGGTTCACTGCATTAGCCATCGCGTCATAGGCCGCTGGTTGATTAAGCAGGTTGGACACCTCAGCCACGATCAGGTCCCGCTTGGTGCCGACCAGTTTCACGGTGCCGGCGATGACCGCCTCGGGGCGCTCCGTATTTTCCCGCATAACTAGGACGGGTTTGCCGAGAGAAGGCGCCTCTTCCTGAATACCGCCAGAATCAGTGAGCACCAAGTGAGCCCGGTTCATCACTGCGATGAACTGGTCGTACGGCAGCGGATCAGTGATCAGGACATTTGAGAGTGCGGCGACCTCGGCCCCAAGCGGTTCGCGAACCCGCGGATTGGGGTGAAGCGGCAGCACGAAATAGTCGTCCGGGTGCTCGGTGGCGAGATCGCGCACAGCTTGGCCGATCCCCTGTAGCAATGCACGATTCTCGCGGCGGTGCGCTGTCACCAGGACAATTCGTCGCCCTGATTCGATCACCGCCCGAAGGGCACTGTCGCTGATTTCGACGTCCCAGTGGGCTGCAATGTTCAGTGCGTCGATGACCGTGTTTCCGGTGACCGCGATCTGCTTCGATCGGATATTTTCCGCGCGGAGGTTTTCGGCTGAGGCGGGAGTAGGTGCAAGGTGCAAGCTTGAAATCTGTGCAATCATCCGCCGGTTCGCCTCCTCAGGAAAAGGCGATTGAAGATTACCGGTGCGCAGCCCCGCCTCTAAGTGGGCAATCTGCGAGCCCACATGAAAGCCGGCAAGCGCCCCGGCAAGAGCAGTAGAAGTGTCACCCTGCACCAGGGTGATGTTGGGGCGGTGTAGGACGCAAATTGGATGAAGGCCCTCAAGTGCACGCGCCACGAAAACGCTCAGAGGTTGACCGTTCGCCATCAAGTCCAAGTCAAAATCAGGCTCGATACCGAAGCGTCCAACCACTTGGCGGAGCATCTCGCGATGTTGGCCAGTGGAGACAACAGTAGTGTCGAAGCGGTCGTCGGCACGCAATGCCCGGATAACAGGGGCGAGTTTGATTGCCTCCGGCCGAGTGCCATACACGGCGAGGATGCTGGGTTTATCCTGGCTCAAACGTGCTCCTCAGTAGTGCTTCGGCTGACAGAACCATGAAAGTTCGTCATTTTTGTTGATGATAGTCCAAGTGGACTATCCGTTCCGAGCTAGAGCTGATCTGTAGGCTTGACCCCATGTATCAATTCGTTGTCGGAGCCGCCGCCGGGTACGTATTCGGCACGAAGGCTGGCCGCAAGCGCTACCACCAGATCGTCAACGCGACCCAGGCTGTGATCAACTCGCCGGTGACCAAGCAGGTGACCAGCTCTGCCAGGAAGGCGCTCGCGAACAAGATCGATCCGGAACCACGGATGCGCGAGCTCAAGGACGTTAGCGGCAAGAAGGGTCGCTCACTCCGTGGGGGCAAGGGCAAGCAGGACGGGCGTGACGCTGATACTCGCGACCAGATTCTCGAGCCGGACGAGGACTAATAAGCAAGCCCCGCGACAATCCCGTCGAGGATGTCTTTCTCGCTGATGTAAAACAGGCTGGCGCCGGCCGATGTTTCGAACGCATCCATCAGCTCCTCCACCACGGTGGAGCCGGCGGCGATAACGTCCGCGCGGCCAGGGTGAACCACGGGGTTCTCGGCGCGCTGCTGGGAGGTTTTGGCCCTTAGGTCTTCGGTAACCTCCCGCATCCGGGAAAACGGGATCTCCGACATGTGGATGCGGTTCGGGTCATATTCGGGGAGGTTCTGGGCGAGGGCGGAGAGCGTGGTGAAGGTGCCGGCACAGCCCACGAAGGTCTTGGCTTGATCGAAGGGGACGGCTGCGCGAGCCTCTGCGATGCGCTCGCGGATGTAGGCGCGGGCGGCCTCGGTCTCCTCGGCCGTGGGCGGATCGGAGCGCATGAAGCGCTCGGTGATGCGCACGCAGCCCATTTGCGTGGATACCGCGGCACCCTCCATGACGAACTCGGTGGAGCCGCCGCCGAGGTCGATGACGCAGGCTGGGCCGCTTCCGTCTGGCAAATCCACGGTTGCACCAGCGAACGACAGCGCTGCCTCCTCCTCGCCTGAGATGACCTCGGCGACCGCACCTGGCTGGATGCGGCCGAGGAGATCGCGGGTCATGGCGAAGAAGTCCTCGCGGTTGGCGGCATCGCGGGTGGCGGAGGTGGCGACCATGCGCACCTTGGAAACACCCTCGCGCTCCATCTCCTCAACGTACGCTGCGAGGGCTTTTCGGGTGCGCTCGATTGCGTCGGGGTTGAAGCGCCCGGTCTCGTCCACACCCTCTCCGAGGCGGACAATGGTGTTGCGGCGGCAGATCTCGGCGCCGAGGGTGCCGTCTTGGTTGATCTCCTGGATCAGCAAGCGGATGGAGTTTGTGCCGCAGTCGACGGCGGCTACGCGGGTGTGGGTCATGCGAGGTCCTCTCCGGCGTCGGCAAGCGAAATGCCCAAGCGCTCCAGCGTGGGCCAGTCCTGCGGGATTGCGGAACCGCGAAGGCCTGCGTGTTCGGCGGCGAGGGCGATGGCTTCGGTGCCGAAGCGGAGGCGGCCGGGGCCCTCGGCGAGGGCGTAGGCGATCAGCACGTGGAGGCACTTCACGCGGTCCGGCATGCCGCCGCCGGAGAAGTCCGTGCCCAAGTCCTCGATGGCGTTGCGCTCGGCGAGGTAGTGCTCGTGGGCGGCCTTGTAATCGGCCTGGAGCTCCTCCGATTCGGCGAGGCGGGATTCCATCCACTTCATCACCTGCGCCACCTCGAGGCGGGAGGCCTCCGCGGTCAGGCGCGGGTCGGTGAGGTAGTAGAGGGTGGGAAACGGGGTGCCGTCCTCAAGTCGCGGGGCCGTCTTGACCACCGCGGGCTGGCCGTCCGGTGTGCGGTAGGCCACAGCGAGGACGCCGCGCGGCTCGCGGCCGAGCTGCTGCGTGATTGTTTCGATGTCTTGTGGGGACACGGTCATAGCCTCGATTGTGTCACGCAGCGCCGCCTCGAGGCGTCTCGCCTGGCTGCGCAGCGACGTGTAGGTGAGCGCCCCGGTGACGACGCCGCCGAGGACGGGGATGGCCTTTGCTGTGGAGCGGAGCGCGGTGCGCCGGGCGACGTTGGCGATGGCGCGGCTGGCGGCGCGGCGAGCAACCCGGTTGGCGGTGCGTTGGGCGGCGCGCTCGCCGAGGTCCGTCGCTGTGGTTTGCGTGAGATAGCTGCGGAGGATGTGTTGCGAGCCTTGGGCGCCGAGCATGGTGGCCAGGAGGGTGGCGAGCTGGTCCGTCTGGGTGGGGTATTTGAGGTCGAGGCGGGTCCAGCCGTTGAGGTAGGCGAGTTTTTGAATGAGGCGGAGCGCGTGGGCGTAGTACTGGACGATGTCGCCGGGGATTGAGACCAGCATGGTGAAGAAGCCGCCGAAGCTCAGGCCGAAGGAGACTGCTGAGCTGCGGGTGACTTCGGCCTCGATGGTGGCTTTGGCGATGTCGTCGAGGATGTCGCGGGGGATCCCTGCAGCGATGACGTCGCTGGCGAGTGCGCGGTCGATCTGCTCCTGCGGGATACCGCGCTTGCGAAGTTCTTTGCTCAGGAACCTTTCGCGGTCGATCTGTGCCGGTTTGAGGCGAATGATCCGCGCGAGATAGAGGGCTTCGTCGTTGTTCGCCACGGAGCTTATTGTGGCTTATTGGGCCCTACTGCGGTGCGGGTGCGGGCGTGGGGGCTTCGGGATTTTCTTCGGGTGCCGGCGGGGCATCCTCTACTGCGGGCTGCTCCGGCGGAGCTTCCGCGGGCGCGGCGGGGTTTTCGGGTGCCTCTGAAAGATCGATTGCGGCTGGCGTGGGGGATTCGGGAGCTTCGGCCTCTGGGAGC
Organism: Corynebacterium sp. CNCTC7651; assembly: GCF_021496665.1. Taxonomy (NCBI): domain Bacteria; kingdom Bacillati; phylum Actinomycetota; class Actinomycetes; order Mycobacteriales; family Corynebacteriaceae; genus Corynebacterium; species Corynebacterium sp. CNCTC7651. The sequence goes on from NZ_CP071246.1 coordinate 1,666,469, forward strand.
TCGCGCAGGGAATCCCACAGCACTTCCTGCCACGGGCGGGTGTCTGGGATCTGGTCTGTGGTGATGTTGGGGGCCTGGGTCATGCGCGGGTCGATGATGCGCCATGCGGTCTCACCCTCCTCCAGCACACCGAGGCGGCGGCGGGCTTCCTGCCGGATGTATTCCGGGTCCTGGTAGCGGGCGATATCGGATTCGAGCTGACGTTTCTGCGCCTCCAGCGCCTGGATTGAGGCTTGCGCGCGTGCGATTTCGCCGCGGCCCTCGTAGTAGTTGCGCAGCGGCACAGCGATAGCCACCAGCACAATTAAGATCACTGCGATGAGGATGCCGGTCGATGCTACGTCCTGCCTCCACAGGGAGGGCTTGGCCTTCCTGCGGCGCTTTTTCGCTTCCTTTTGCTCCTGCCGCGCCTGCTCGCGGGAGGCTACCGGCACGCTTCGCGGCGCGCGGCCGCGGCGCGGGGATTTCGCCGGCCCGGAGGAGGGTGTGACTGGAGTGGTCATAGTGGTTGTTGAGTGTAGACCACAGCTAGAGCTCGCCCCGATGACACAGCCGGTCACGCAGAAGAATTTTGATTAAGCTGCAATTCGTTCAAACTTCCAATCGCCAAGGATGACATCATGCGCCCATCACTGAGAAAAGCCGCTGCCGCTACCGCAGCATTGATCGTGTCCTCCAGCCTGGCCTTCGCCGCTCCAGCCCAGGCTCAGGAGCGGAACATGGCCAACCTCATGAAAGTGGCCACCCAGGCCGACACAATCGCATGCAAGGACCTCAAGTCCCACCTCAACCGGACTGGCCGCGTGAACTCCAACACCACACGGGGCGATCTTGTAGCGATGGCCAACGCCGAGTTGGCCTCTACGCCGCTGCTGCGAATGGCCGCGCGCCCGACAATCAACAAGGTCGCTGACCGTGCGCTGGCGTGCAAGCTGGTCAAGTCGGGCGGGCCATCCAAGAACGGGCAGGGCAAGGCTCCCTCCCAACCGAGCAAGGCACCGGCAAAGCCGGGCCCATCTCAGCCCGGCAAGGCACCAGCAAAGCCGGGCCCATCCCAGCCCGGCAAGGCGCAGCCCAAACCCGCGCAGCCAGCCCAGGAGGAGTCCGGGAGCTCCCTGTCCTCGAATTCTTTCTCGTCCCTAAGCTCCTCCCGGGGGTCCAGCTCTTAACTAGCACCCTCAAGCCTGCCTCGCCCCGGCAATGCAGTCCGGGTCGAGGCTTTTTAATTTGAAGCCCGCAACCCCTGCGTAACATATACCCCATCCGTCACATTGGTGATACACTGCCCCACGATTCCTCCGTTGTCGTTCAAAGGACGTACCCATGCGCTTCTCCCCTGCTAAAACCGCTGGCACCGCCGCGGCGCTGATCGCGTCCGCCGGCCTGATCTTCGCCGCGCCGTCGCTGGCGCAGCCCCGCAACATGGAAACACTGATGAAGGTCGCCTCCCAGGCGGACTCCATCTCCTGCTCCGACCTGCAGACCCAGTTGAAGAACACCGGTCGCGTGAACGCGAACACCACCCGCGGCGACTTGATCGCCATGGCCAACGCGGAGCTGGCCAAGGAGTCCCCGATGGTGCGTTCAATGGCCGCGCCCACCGTGAACAAAGTGGCGGACCGCGCGGTGTCCTGCGGCATCGTGAAGGCCAACAACGCTTCCGCCCCGGCTCCGGCGCAGCAGGCCCAGCCGAAGCAGCAGGCTCCCGCCAAGGCCCCGGCGAACAACCCGGCCAAGCCAGCTCCGGCCCCGGCACCCGCTAACAAGCCGGCCCCGGCACCCGCTAGCAACCCGGCCCCGATCCAGGCACCGCAGATCCAGGTGCCGCAGCTGCCGGCACTGCCGGGCGGTATCCAGGTGGACAAGGTGGTTGAGGATGTCAACCGCGCGATCGCAGACGCGACCGCGCAGGTCAACCAGCTCTCCTCCAACCCGCAGGCGCAGATCGACGCACTGCGCGCGCAGGTGAACGCAATCCTGCCGACGGGTTCTAGCTTCTAGCAACAGCATTCAACTGCGGCAAGACAAGACTTAACCCCGCGCTCCCTTTTGTTCAGGGGCGCGGGGTTTGAGCGTCGTAAAGCAAGGTGCCCGGAGCCTACAGTCCCGGCACCAGCGAGCGCTTACTTGAAGCGCGGGAAGGCAGCGCGGCCAGCGTACGCAGCAGCGTCGCCCAGCTCCTGCTCGATGCGCAGCAGCTGGTTGTACTTGGCCACGCGCTCCGAACGTGCCGGCGCACCGGTCTTGATCTGGCCGCAGCCGAGAGCCACAGCGAGATCGGCGATGGTGGTGTCCTCGGTCTCGCCTGAGCGGTGGGACATCATGGTGCGGTAGCCGTTGCGGTGCGCGAGCTCCACAGCGTCGAAGGTCTCGGTGAGGGTACCGATCTGGTTCACCTTCACCAGGAGGGCGTTCGCAGCCTTCTCCTCGATGCCGCGGGCGAGGCGCTGCGGGTTGGTGACGAAGAAGTCATCGCCCACGATCTGCACCTTCTGGCCCAGATCAGCGGTGAGCTTGGTGTAGCCCTCCCAGTCATTCTCATCCAGCGGGTCCTCGATGGAGACGATCGGGTACTGCTCTACCAGGTCGGCGTAGACCTTCGCCATCTCCTCTGCGGAGTGCTGGCCGCCCTCGAAGTTGTACACGCCATCGTTGTAGAACTCGGAGGAAGCGACGTCGAGAGCTAGGGCGACATCGTCGCCCAGCTTGTAGCCGGACTTCTCAATCGCCTCTGCGATGAGATCCAGCGCAGCCTTGGTGGACTCGACGGACGGGGCGAAGCCGCCCTCATCGCCCAAGCCGGTGGAGAGGTTCTTGCCCTTGATCACGGACTTCAGGGTGTGGTATACCTCAGCGCCCATGCGCAGTGCCTCGTGGAAGGAGTCAGCGCCGATCGGGGCGATCATGAACTCCTGCACGTCCACACCAGAGTCAGCGTGTGCGCCACCGTTAAGAATGTTCATCATCGGCACCGGCAGCACGTGCGCGTTCGGGCCGCCGATGTAGCGGTAGAGCGGCAGGCCTGCGGACTCCGCAGCAGCCTTCGCGTTGGCCATGGAGACACCCAGGATCGCGTTCGCGCCAAGGTTCTTCTTGTTGTCGGTGCCGTCCAGCTCAATCATGGCGTTATCCACCAAGCGCTGGTCATCCGCCTCGAGGCCCGCAACCGCGTCGGCGATAGCCTCGTTGACGTTCTCTACAGCCTTGCGCACGCCCTTGCCGCCGTAGCGCTCATCGCCATCACGCAGCTCGTGCGCCTCGTGCTCACCGGTAGAAGCGCCGGACGGCACTGCGGCGATGCCGTGGGCACCGTCGTCGAGGAAGACCTCCGCCTCAACGGTGGGGTTACCGCGGGAGTCCATGATCTCACGGGAGTAAACGTGAATGATGTCAGACATTGATGTGCATCTCCTTTGGATACGATGGCTGGTCCAACACCCAATTGTTGCAGAAATCAGCGGTGCGCGGGTTGCATCCTGGCGTAGTTGGCAGCGGCATCACGCACTTTTACCAGGTAATCGTTGGAATGGTTATACGAAAGCACTGCCTGGCGCCAGCCTTCTTCCGTTGAGAGGTCGCGCCCGTAAGCGCAGAGCAGGTTCGCGGCGGAGAGTGCGGCGTCGTCGATCTGCTGAGGGTTGGGCACGCCGTCCCCGTCCGCGTCGCGGCCGTAGCGCGCCCAAGACTCGGGGATGAACTGCATCGGGCCCACCGCACGGTCGAATTCGGTGTCTCCGTCGAGGGCGCCGTTATCGGTGTCGTCGATACGCGCGAAGCCCTGCGTGCCGTTGAGCGCGGGGCCCACGATGTTCGGCTCCGGAATGCCGAAGTCGTTGAGGCGCGCGGGGTCGAAGCTGCGGCCGGTGTAGGTGCCGTGGCGGGTTTCCACCCAGCCGATGCCGGCGAGCGTGTTCCAGTGCAGGTTGCAGCCCGGCCACGCCTCCGCGGCGATGAGTTCCGCGTTGGCGTACGCACGGAGTGCCTGGCCGGAGATGCGCGTGCTGTTGGAGATGGGGAGGGACCACTCCGTGAGCGCGTCCGCGGTGCGGCCCGGCGCGTGCACGTCGATGTACGGGGGCGCGGGCGCGGCGGCAGGCGGGATTTCTACCGGCACGGGCTCCAGCGGTTCGCGCTGGACGGGCTCTTGGGCGAGCGAGAGCGCCCACGCAACGAGGGCGATTACCAGCACAAATGCCAGCGTGGCCGCGAGGACTCCGGCGCAGCCGCAGCCCCGGGCCACACGTTGGCTGCGCCGGGTTGTCATGGCGCATGATCCTACCGGCGGGTTGGTTTTGGGCGGGCATTGTGCAGGTTGGGTGGGTTGGTTCGCGCGGACTTGAGCGAGCTAGTCACAATTTTCCCTTTTGTCACACAAACCACTTACGTAACAAGTACCATCTGGGGTTGTTCTGTATTCCCTTGAAGTAAAGGACCCCTATGCGCCGCTTTACCGCCACCCTCGCCGCAGCCGCAATCGCTGCTACCGCCCTCGTCGCCCCGACCGCTCAGGCCCAGGATCTGGGCACCCTCGGTGCACTGACCCAGCTGAGCAAGCTGAGCACCGAGACCGTCGCCACCATGGACTGCGGCCTGCTGCGCACCTCCCTGCAGGCGACCAAGATGGTCAACGCAGAGACCACACGCTCCGGCCTGGTTTCCAACCTGAACACCGTTGCAGGCAACACCACCTTCAAGCTCATCGGCGCGCCGACCATCAACGCTATCGGCGACCGCGCTCTTGCCTGCGGCATTGTGAAGCCGGACCCGGTCACCCCGGCATCCAAGCTCATCGAGATGAGCTCCGCACTGTCCTCCAACGCCGGCCTGCCGGAGCTGCGCACCATCGCGGCGCTGTCCAGCAAGTAAGCGTTAGCTCGTAAGCGCTGGCAAGTTTTTAGCGCTCCCGGGCCTTCCCCTCGGCCCAGAGGCGATCCTGCGTCGCCACATCAACAAGTCCCGTGGACCCGTCGAACAAGTACGGGGCACGGGACTGCATCTTTTGCACGAACGCCTGCGCCACGTCGCCGAAATCAAACGCGCTGCGCTCTTGGGCGATCTCCGCGTGGAAGAGGACTTGGAGGAGGACGTCGGAAAGTTCTTTTTTGAGGTGTTGGTCGCTGGCGTGCTGCTCGATCGCTTCCGCGAGCTCTTGAGTTTCTTCCTTGAGGAACGGGATGAGCGACGTGTGGGTCATCGACCGTTCCCACTCCCCTCGCGTGCGCGCGGCGTGCATCACTTGGACTGCCTGGAAGACCGAGTCTTCGAGGGAGGGGACTTTGAGGACGTCGGGGTCGGCGGTGGTTGCGTGTGCGCGGGCGGCATCGGGGTCCGTGGTGATGAGCCAGGGCTCGCCCGCCGGGATGTCGACGAACAGTGCTCTTACGTCGGCAGGAACGTCGTCCGTGAACGTGACGGGGCCACGGATTTGCCGCGACACGTCGAGCGGCACCATCGCAGGCCAGCGGGGGTCAAGCACGAGGACCGTCATGCATGAGACAATATCGCGCATGGCAAACCAACTCACCGAAGCACTCGAGGCCGTGAAGCCGACGACCGGCGATGTCCTCGAGCACTCCGTCACCTTCTCCCCCATCCGCTGGAAGACGGGCTGGCCGCACCACCTGCGCCGCGTCCCGCCGTTCCGCGACGATGCCCGCGCGTCCATCACCCGCCGCGAGGTCTTCGACTTCGCCGCAGATGTCCGCGATTCTGGCTACAACCGCGACCAGATCATCGACTTCCTGGGCGCAGCGTTGGCGTACCGCGCTGGCCAGACCAACCAGGTCATGGAAATGCAGCAGTTCCTGCGCAACAAGGGCAAGGCTGCGCAGTTGCTCAACGCGATCCGCCAGATCGAGGGCAAGAACGCCGTCGAGGCCTACGAGTCTCTGACCGCGACCGGCCTGCCGCCGAAGTTCGCATCTTCCGTGGCCTACTTCTTGGCCGGTGAGCAGGAGGATGGCGAGGCGGACAAGCCCGTGATCATTTGCAACAAGCGTGCCGAGGTTGCCGGCCTTGAGCCGTCCGGCGCGTGGACCGCAGAGAAGTACGGCGAGTACCTTTCCCGCCTGCGCGAAGCCCGCGACGCGTTCGATGCCTCCCTCCCGCTCGACGCGGTGGAGTACGCAGCCCGCGAGTTCGCTGAAAAGTAACTGCGACGTACTTTTTCAATAGCTCGGTTTGCGTGAAATCCGGCCGGATTTCGGGGTGAAAAGCCCTCAAACCGAGCTATTGCCTTCTTTAGGTTCCGGGCGGGGTGGAGCGCAGAGCGCGGGTGTTCAAGTCGCGGCGGGCCTGCTCGAGGGCCAGGAGGTCTGAGAAGAGCGCGTTGTAGGCCTGCTCGTCGTCTGACGGGCGCATGCGCTGCAGTTGCGCCTTGAGCTGGGCGATCTGGTCGCCCACGCGGACCTCCTGGAGGCGGGAAAGCACGGAATCGATGTAGACATCGATGTTGTCGGCGTGGACGGGCTCGACGGCGAGCTCCGAAACCAAGTTGCGGCCGGCGAAGTCTCGCATCTCCCCGGCCACGGCGGCGATCCAGTTGGGATCGGCTTCGCCGTCGTTGTTCGGGGCGGTGTGGCTGCCGGGTGGGGTCTGGCTGCCGGATGCGGCGGCAGTGGCACCCGCGGCAACGCCGCCGGCGGCGGTGATTGCCTCGCGGACCTGGTGGTAGGCGAGATTTGTGAAGGCATCGGGGTGGATGCCGTCGAAGTAGGTGCCCGCCTTGCCCGGATACTGCAGTGCGGCCTTCAAAGCTTCGCGCTGGGGCCAGAGAATCGGGTCGTTCGGGTTGGGCGCGACAAGTGCCGGGGCGCTGCCGGGTTGCGGTGACTGGGTGCTGCGGGAAGGTTGGGTCTGGGGTTTCGTCGAAAAGCGGGGGCCCTGCTTCGGTTTCTTGGACTCCTCGCGGACCTGCTGCACCACCTCGTCCGGGTTGGCCCAGCCCACCCAGCCGGCTAGGCGGCGGGCGTACTCGGTGCGCAGAACCGGATCGTTGACCTCGGCGACGATGGGCACGGTGCGTCGCAAAGCCTGGAGGCGGCCCTCGGCGGAATCGAGGGGGTAATCGGCCAGGATGGACTCGAGGACGAACTCGAGCATGGGCACGCGGTCCGCCACCAGGTCGCGTACGGCGGCGTCGCCCTTGGCCAGGCGCAGATCGCAGGGGTCCATGCCGTCGGGGGCCACGGACACGAAGCTCTGGCCGGTGAACTGCTGGTCGCCCGCGAAGGCGCGCATGGCGGCTTTCTGGCCGGCCTCATCGCCGTCGAAGGTGTAGATGAGCTCGCCGCGGAAGAAGTTATCGTCCAGCATGAGGCGGCGGATGGTCTGCAGGTGGTCTGTGCCGAAGGCGGTACCGCAGGAGGCCACGGCGGTTTTCACACCGGCGGCGTGCATGGCCATCACGTCGGTGTAGCCCTCCACGATCACCGCCTGGTGGTTGGTGGCGATGTGCTTCTTCGCCAAATCCAGCCCGAAGAGGACTTTGGACTTGTGGTACAGCAGCGTGTCCTGGGTGTTGATGTATTTGCCCATCGGGTCATCGTCGTAAAGCTTGCGTGCCCCGAAGCCGATGACGTTGCCGGCCGCGTCCTTGATGGGCCACAGCAGGCGGCGGCGGAATTTGTCGATGGGGCCGCGCTTGCCCATGGAGCTTAAGCCCGCGTCCTGGAGTTCCTGGACGTCGAAGCCTTTGCGCAGCAGGTGCTTCGTCAGCGTGTCCCAGCCGTCCGGGGCGTAGCCGCACTCGAAGTGGTAGATGTGCTCGCGCGTGAAGCCGCGGTCCAGCAGGAAATTGCGGCCGCGCTCCGCCTGCGGGGTCTCCAGCTGCTGGCGGTAGAACTCGTGTGCGGCCTTGTTGGCGGCGAGCAGGCGGGCGCGGGTGCCGGGCTTGACGTCGCGGGCGCCGGTGGAGCCGCCCTGGTAGTTGATGCGGTAGCCGATTTGGTCCGCGACCGCCTCGACCGCCTCGGGGAACGTGAGCTGCTCCATCTCCATGAGGAACGTGAACACGTCCCCGCCCTTGCCGGTGGAGAAGCAGTGGAAATAGCCGCGCGCGGGGCGCACGTGGAACGAGGGCGTTTTTTCGTCCTTGAAGGGGCTCAAGCCCTTCAAGGAGTCGTGCCCGGCGGGCTTGAGCTGCACGTATTCGCCGACAATGTCCTCGATTGCCGCGCGCTCGCGGATAGCCTCAATATCGCTATCCGGAATTCTTCCCCGTGCCATGCCCGCAATCGTAGTGTGGGACAATCCGGGGCGTGAAAGCGCGCACTGGCATCCTGGCGGCGTGCCTGCTGCTGGGCGGGTGCGGGGTTCTGGAGGCGTCCGGGTCGACACCGTCCGGGCTCCCCGCTTGCGGGCGCTTGCCGGCGGAAGCTACGAGCACCATCGAGTTAGTGAAGGCCGGCGGGCCGTTCCCCTACCCGGACAACGATGACAAGCGATTTGGCAACTACGAGGGCGTACTTCCGGACGAGAAATTGGGCTACTACCGCGAATACACCGTGGAAACGCCGGGGCTAGGCCACCGCGGGGCACGGCGCGTGATTACGGGCGGCGGTACTGACGGTGTGGTGGACAGCTGGTTCTACACGGCGGACCACTACGAATCGTTCTGCGAGATTGTTGGGGAGGGGCAACGTGGATAAACGGAATCCGGTGCTGCTCACGGCGCCGGTGGATTCCGTCGCCGGGTTTGTTGCGGCGATTTCCCATGCGGTGTTCGGGGTGGAACGCACGGCGCCGACGAATTTGGACGGGCTGGCTGACATGCTTCGAGAGGCCCGCGTGACCCACGTGGTCGCGTCCGACTGGCGGCTGGACCCGGAGGAGACGCGCCGCGTGCAGCGGGTGCTGCTGGACAATGACGTGGTGTTGTACCGGTAGGTGGGATTTGGGCGTCGATAAGCACAGTGCTCCCGGGAACCGTAGGGATTTGTGCTCTTAGATGCGTCGGCGGGAAAGCCCTGGTGGGGAGCGTTTTCGCTGGTCGGAGGCGTGCTTCGAGGGAGGCTTATGCGCGGCGGGCGACGCAACTGGGAGCTAAAACCCCGAGGATGCTGGGGAGAAGTGTAGGGAACCCTAGCGATTGGATGTGAGTTATGTCATAATCCATAGGACTGTGATGTAGAGCACGCAAGGGAGGAAGCGGTGAACTCGGTAGTTCTCGTTGTAATCGGCCTGACCATGATGGCGCTGGGCTTTTTGCTGTATTCGAAGTTCCTGGGCCGCCGGGTGTACCAGCTGTCTGAGGCGTACACGACGCCGGCGCACACGATGGAAGACGGCGTGGACTACGTGCCCACCAACAAGTACGTGCTGTGGGGCCACCACTTCACGTCCGTGGCGGGTGCGGCGCCGATCGTCGGACCGGCTGTGGCCGTGATCTGGGGCTGGTTCCCGGCGTTCCTGTGGGTCACGCTGGGCACGGTGTTCTTCGCGGGTATGCACGACTTTGGTGCGCTGTGGGCATCGCAGCGGCACAAGGGCCAATCAATCGGCACGCTGTCCGGCCGCTACATCGGCGCGCGCGGACGCAACCTGTTCCTGGTTGTCATTTTCCTGCTGCTGCTGATGGTCAACGCGGCGTTCGCCGTGGTGATCTCGAACCTGCTGATTTCCACCCCCACCGCCGTGATCCCGACCTGGGGCGCGATCCTGGTTGCGCTTTTGGTGGGCCAGGCGATCTACCGCCTGAACTGGAACCTGCCGCTCGTGTCCGTCGTGGGCGTTGTGGCGCTGTACAGCCTGATCGTGCTGGGCGATAAATTCCCGGTGGCGCTGCCGGAGGAGATGCTGGGCATCCCGGCGCGCGGCTGGTGGATCATCATCCTCTTCACCTACGCCTTCGTCGCGTCCCTGCTGCCGGTGTGGGTGCTGCTGCAGCCGCGCGACTACATCAACGGCCTGCAGCTGTTCATCGGCCTCGCACTGCTGTACGGCTCCTTCCTCATCGTGCGCCCGGAGGTCGTTGCCCCGGCGCTGCGCGAGAACGTGCCCGACGGCACCCCCAGCATCTTCCCGCTGCTGTTTGTCACCATCGCGTGTGGTGCGGTGTCCGGCTTCCACGGCATCGTCGCTTCCGGCACCAGCTCGAAGCAGCTGGATAAGGAAACGGACGCGCGCTTCGTCGGCTACTTCGGCGCCGTGGGCGAAGGCTTGTTGGCGCTGGGCACGATTGTGGCTACGACGGCCGGTTTCAAAACCATCGCCGATTGGGAAGAGATCTACAAGGAATGGAACGCCGGCGGCGTGGGCGCGTTTGTTAAGGGCGGCGGCGCGCTGATGAACGAGGGCCTTGGGCTTCCGACGTCGCTTTCCGCAACCGTCCTGGCCACCATGGCCGTACTCTTCGCGGCGACGACGATGGACTCCGGTGTCCGCCTCCAGCGCCTGGTGGTGGGCGAGATCGCCGAACTGATGGGCATCAAGCTCTCCGCACTGGTGGCAACGACCATCGCCGTGGCGCTCGGCCTGGGTCTCACCTTCTCCACCGGCGTGGACGGCTCCGGCGGCATGCTGATCTGGCCGCTCTTCGGCACCACCAACCAGCTCATGGCCGGCCTGACCATGTCCATCCTGGTGATCATCCTGGCGCAGCTCCGCCGCCCGACGTGGCCGGTGCTCATCCCGCTGCTCTTTGTCACCGTCATGTCCATGTGGGCAGCGTTCATCCAGCTGCGCACGCTGTGGGAGAAGCAGAACTGGCTGCTCCTTGTCATCGACGTTGCCATCATCCTCTGCGCGATCTGGGTCATCGTCGAGGCAATCACCGCCATCCAGAAGGCGAGCCGCGAGCCGCAGGTGGAGTGGTCCGACGATGAGATGTGGCCGGGCGATCGCCAGCGCGAGCTGGCAGGTGCGCCGGCGGGTGCTGGTGCTGGTTCTGCTGGCGCGGCTGGTGGGTCGACGGTTGTGAAGACTGTGGAGCCGCAGGACCCGGCCGGCCCGCGCGCGTAGCGTTGGTGTCGTGCGCGATTTCCTCAAATCCTTCGGCGCGGGGCTGAACGAGTACTACCAAGCCCCGTACCGCGCGGCGTTCAAGCGAGCGTCGCGCGAGGAGGATGACCTGTTTCACCTGCTCGTCGCCTCGGAGATGTTGGGCATCCCCAACCCGGCGAGTTTTTACACCCTCGAGCTCATGCCGCTGTTGTACGAAGATTTCCACGCGTGGCACACGCGCATGGGCATGGAACGCTCCCCGCTGGACGGTATCTCGTGTTGCTAACCACTGCCCCTGTGATGTTCTTCGGCGGCAAGGGCGGCGTGGGTAAAACGACCGTCTCCGCGGCGACCGCGGTGCGGCTCGCGGAGAGCGGCGCGCGGGTGTTGCTGGTGTCCACGGACCCGGCGCACAACCTGGGACACATTTGGTCGGTAAAGCTTTCCGATACCCCCTCGCCACTTGAGCCCGGCCTTGACGTCATGGAACTTAACCCGGCCGCGACCACGGAGCGGCACCTGCGCCAGGTTGGCGACTCCATGCGCGCGATGATGCCGGAGCGCATGCACCGCGAGGTGGACAAGCACCTCGAGCTTTCCCGCAACTCCCCGGGCATGCATGAAGCCGCGATGCTAGAGCGCATCGCCGAGATTGTGGGCGCAGGTGTGGCTGACGGCGGTTACGACCACATCATCTTCGACACCGCCCCGTCCGGGCACACCTCGAGGCTGTTGGCGTTGCCGGAGCTCATGGCGGCGTACACCGACGGACTGCTGGAGCGCCGGGAGAAATCCGACAACTTTTCTCGCCTTGCGCGCGGCATGGGCGGTGGCGTGGTGGAGGGCAAGGACGACCCTGTGGAGCGCCGTAACCAACAGATCCGCTCCGTGTTGTACCAGCGCCGGCGAAAGTTCGAGGTTCTGCGCGGCGTGCTCACCGATCCCAGCGAGTGCGTGTTCCACATCGTGCTCACACCGGAACGCCTGCCCGTGATGGAATCCGCGGAGCTGTACCGAGACATCTCCGCCAGCGGGATCCGCGTCGCCGGGCTGGTGGTTAATCGCCGCAGCCCCGATGACGGCGGCGAGTTCACCGCTGCGCGCCGCGAGGTCGAGCGCGGGGCGGTGGCTCTGCTGGATGAGCTGCTGCCGGGCGTTGAACGCGTGGAATTGCCCTGGCTCCCCCGAGAGATTGGCACGCGGGAGGCGCTGAGCGAGATCGCGGCCCTGCTCTAAGCAACGCTGCAAGGCGCGGTTCGTCGGCTGGCTCTGAGCTCCTTAGGTGGCTGCAGAGCTCCTCGGGTGGCATGTGTGCTCCCGGGAATTGTAGGGATTTGCGCTCGTAGATGCGTCGGCGGGAAAAGCCCTGGTGGAGGGCGTTTTTGCTGGTCAGAGGCGCGCTTCGAGGGTCACTTAAGTGCAGCGGGCGACGCAACAGGGAGCAGAAATCCGTACGGTTTCGGAAAGCACGGTGTGCCCGGAAGGGTACGCCGTGCACCCGGAGGGCTGCCATATGAGGCAACCGCCGGCCTCTTTGCACTTTTTTGATAGCTCGATTTGGGTGGTTTTTGGCCTTGAACCGGCCATTTTTGGCTGTAAACCGAGCTATTGATCTTTGCGTGTGCTAGCCGAGGAAGCCGGAGAGGCCGGCGGCCTTCTTTGCGGCGCGCTCGAGGCGGGATTCCGTCATGGATGCGATCTGGTCCACGATCACGCGCTCGCGCTCAAGGTCGGTCTCGGCGGCGATCCACCACTGCTGGTAGATCGTGTCCAGGGTGCCGGGGGCGCCGGCGAGCAAGTAGTCGTAGACGCGGTAGATGCGCTCACGCTGCCGGTCTTGGCGCGCGATGTGCGCGGGAAGGTCCATCACGTAGAGCACGGCGATGGTTTTGAGGAGGCGGACCTCGGCCTCAATGTCTGCGGGGATCACCAGGTTGCCGTGCATGCGGCCAAGTGCGGGGGCCTCCGAAGCGGGAGCAGCGAAGGTGGCGGGGGTGGCGGAGCGAGCATCGGCGGGCGCAATGGAGGCGGTGGTGCTGGCGTGCGCTTCGCGGGTGGCGGCGACCACCGCCCCGACGTAGCGGCCCACCAGTTCGGAGGTGAGCTGCTTCAGCTGGGCCCAAGAGGCCAGGCTGTAGTTGAACTCGCTGGCGGCCCCGATGGAGGGCATCGTGCGCAGCTCGTTGGCGGCGTCCAGGAGGGACTCGATGGTGCCGCCGAAGGCAGCGGCGCCTTTCTCCGCTAGCGCGGCGAGCTCCACTAGATCCCACAGCACCCGGAGGCTGATGCGGCCGGAAATGATGCCGTCTTCGACATCGTGGACGGAGTAGGCGATGTCGTCGGCGAAGTCCATCACTTGGGCCTCGATGGGCGGGCGGTCGTCGTCGTGGCCTGCGCGGATCCAGGCCAAAAGCTCCGCGTCTTCGTCGTAGGCGGAGTACTTCTTGTTCACGGTGCCGTCCGGGTTGGTGCGCGTGCGCGGGTACTTGCACGCGGCATCCAGGGCGGCGCGGGTGAGGTTGAGGCCGTACGAATGAGCGTCGATAAGCACTTTCGGCTCGAGGCGGGTCAGGATGCGCAAGGTTTGCGCGTTGCCTTCGAAGCCGCAACCGGCGACGGCGTCGAGGGCGCGCTCGCCGTTGTGGCCGTAGGGCGGGTGGCCGATGTCGTGGGAGAGGCCGGCGAGCTCGCAGAGGTCCGGGTCGAGGCCCAGGCCCTCGCCGATGCTGCGCGCGATCTGTGCGACCTCGAGGGAGTGCGTGAGGCGCGTGCGCGGGGTGTCGCCGTCCTGGGGGCGCACGACCTGGGTTTTGTCGGCGAGGCGGCGCAGCGCGGCGGAGTGCAGGACGCGGGCCCGGTCGCGGGCGAAGGCCCCGCGGGTATCGGTGGCGGGCGCGAGCTGGGCACCCTTGGGGTGCTCGGGGGCGAGCCGGGCTACGTCGTCAGCACTGTAGGGATACACAGCCTCACAGCGTAAAGCTTCGGGCCGTGCGGGCGGGGTTGCGACTACCCTTGTGGGCATGAAAAAACGTTACCTCCGTGTAGTTCTCGCCGCGCCGCTCTTTGCGGGCACGGCGGCCCTCGCTGCGGCCCCCGTGGCCACGGCTTTTATCGCGCCGGACGCGCACGTGGTGGCCCAGGCGACCACGCTTAGCGGCCCGCGGCTGTTTACCCAGCCCGTGACGGATGACGCCGGGGTGCTCTCCCCCGGCGACGTCTCCAGGATTGAATCGGCGATTCAGCAGGTAAGCGCTGAGCGGGGCAAGTCCCTGCGCGTGGTGTTCATCGACTCGTTCGGCGGCCTGTCGCCGGAAGCGTGGGCGCAGCAGGCCGTGGACGCGAACGGCGCGAACACGGCGGTGCTGGTGGTCTCGCCGAACGAGAGCGCGTACTACGTGGACGCGGGCGAGCAGTGGACCCAGTCCGAGGTGGACCGGATGAGCGACGCCGCGTACGGGCGCCTGACTGAGCGAGACTTTGCGGGCGCGGCGGTTGCGGCGGCTGAGGCTGCGGTGAGCGCCGGCGGTGCTGGCGGTGCTGGTGGCGCTGGTGGCACGGATAGCGGCTCCGGCGACGGCGGTTCCGGTGCCGGCTGGGTGGCCGGTGGCCTGGGCGTTGCCGCGCTTGCCGGTGGCGGCCTGTACGCCGCCACGCGCCGCGACACGAAGAAGCAGCAGACCAAGCAGCTGGAATCCGCGAAGGCGCTGGACCCGGCGGACACGGATTCCTTGGGCCGCCTGCCAACGTCCACGCTGGAGCAGGTGGCGCGCGACGCGCTGGTCTCCGCCGACGAGTCCATCACGCAGGGCAAGGAAGAGCTGCGCCTGGCCACGGCTGAGTTCGGCCCGGACCGCGTGCGCCCGTTCACCTCGGCGATGAATACGGCCACTTCCACGCTGCAGCGCGCCTTCAACACGCACCAGAAGCTGTACGACGCAATCCCGGAGACCGAGCCGGAGAAGCGCGCAATGCTGGTGGACATCATCTCCTCCTCCGGCCAGGCGGAGCAGGCGTTGCGCGACAAGACGAAGGAGTTCAACGACATGCGCGGCGTGCTCATGCGCGCGGACGAAGAGGTGGACAAGGTGCGTCAGCGCACCATCGACATCCGCGCCCGCCTGGAGCCCGCGCAGCGCACTTTGGATGACCTGCGCTCCCGCTACTCCGAGGACATGCTGCAATCCATCGCGGAGAACGTGGAGATCGCCTCCGAGTCGTTGGATGAGGCGGAGAAGCACCTGGACGAGGCCAGCCGCATTTCCAAGCAGGGCGCCGGCCGGCAGGGCTCGCTGATTGACATCCTGGCCAACGCCGCGCGCGCCGTGGACATCTCTGACAAGAACCTCGCCGCTATCGAGCACGCGGAGGACAACATCCGCACTGCCCAGAACAACCTCCCGGCGCTGGTGAAGGAGATCCAGGACGAGCTGCGCGAGATCGAGCAGGTCAAGGGTGCACGGCAGCAGGGCGCGCGTATTGATGTCCAATCGCTCGACGACGTCGCCGAGCACGCACTTCGGGTGCTTGCAACCATGGATGCGCGCAAGGACCGCGACCCGCTGGCGCTCTACACCGAGCTGGCGGACGCGGACGCGCGCATTGACCAGCAGCTGGCCATCGCCAAGGGCGCAGCTGGCGACCAGTCCCGAGCGCTGCAGCTCTTTGACCAGCAGATGCAGGTGGCAGCGGCCCAGATCCAGGGCGCGGAGGACTTGATCCGCTCGCGCGGTCGCATCATCGGCTCGCACGCACGCGGTTTGCTGGCGGAATCGAAACGCCAGTACGCGCAGGCGCACCAGCTGCGCACCCGGGACACCCGCGCGGCGATCGATTACGCCCGCGCAGCAACGGATACGGCCCGCCGCGCGGCGCAGGCCGCCAACAACGACATTGACCGCTACCGCGCGGCCCAGAACCGCCAGACTGCGAATTCCATGGCGCAGGCGGTGCTGTGGGGCTCCATCCTCAGCGGCGGCTTCGGCGGCGGCAACTACCGCGGCGGCTCCATGGGAGGCGGCGGCTTTGGCGGCGGCGGGTTCTCCGGCGGTGGCCCGATCGGCCGCGGCGGTACGTTCTAGTACAGCGTTCGGCGGGTGGGGGCGTCGATCAGCGTCAGCGCCCAAGAGATGAAGGCGAGGTCCAGCGTGATCTCGCCTTCCGTGCCTTCTGCGCCTTCGGGCACCACCCGCAGGTTTCCGTTGGGCAGGCCGATGGTGGTTGCCACGAGGGCGCCGCGCTCATCGGTTACCGTGCGGCGCTTCTCCAGCAGGTTGCGGCCGGTGCGGCGGGCGAGGTAGCGGCGGCCGTCGCAGATCGCCTCGTAGCGCGACACGGTCACGCTGCGCTTCACCAGGCGGAACACGCGGCCGTCCGAAGCCACGGCGCGGACATCCGCGGGGTTATCGGACACCACGCGCAGCGTCTCCGCGCCGAAGTTAAACGTCCCGGTGTGCTCGTTGTAGGAGGTGTCCCGGGGAGCGTCGACAAGCACGGGCCCCTGCCAAATCACAGCAGGTACACCAGGAGGACGACGGCGGAGCACAGCGCAAGCAGCGCGATGATCGGCGTGGCCGAGGCGATTTGGCGGGCTTCCAGAAGCTCGCGGGAGAGCCAAGCTAGGCCGGCGATGTCGGTCGGCGGGAGGTCCGTCTCCCCCTCAAACTCCAGGATGGCCTTGCGCACGCCGGAGTTCTCGCGGGTGAACTGGCCGACTTTGTTACCGTACGCATCGTCGATGATCCAGTTCTTCGAGGTCTCCCCCACCATCGTGTACCCGCGGCCCTCAATGTCCACGCGCACGCGGTCCCCGCGGCGCAGCGGATCCAGCGCGCGCACGATCTCCTGGCCGCCGCGGGTTGCCACAGCGCCGGACTCGGGCGAGGCGGTGAGATCCCAGATCTCCCCGTTCACACTCGCGCGGTCATGCTGGAACACGCCCAGCACCTCCGGGCCCGCCTCCGCGAGCAGCTTCAGGTTTTCCTTGTCCGAACGGTCCCAGCTGACGTAGTGCATCGCAGCGAACTCCTAGCAGCCGATCAGGCGCGCGGCCAGGTAGGACTCCAGCTCTGCCAGCGGCACGCGCTCCTGCTCCATGGTGTCGCGCTCGCGCACGGTCACGGCCTGGTCCTCGAGCGTGTCAAAGTCATAGGTCACGCAGAACGGCGTACCAATCTCGTCCTGGCGGCGGTAACGGCGGCCGATGGCACCGGACGTGTCGTAATCAACGTTCCAGTGCTGGCGCAGCGTGGCGGCCAGCTCCTCTGCCGGGCCGGAAAGCTCAGGCTTCTTGGACAGCGGCAGCACGGCAACCTTCACCGGCGCCAGGCGGCGGTCCAGACGAAGGACAACGCGGGTGTCGGTGCCGCCCTTGGCGTTCGGCGCCTCTTCCTCGTCGTACGCGTCGATGAGGAAGGCCATCATCGCGCGGCCAAGGCCGGCGGCCGGCTCGATGCAGTACGGAATCCAGCGCTCGTTGGTCTCCTGGTCAAAGTAGGACAGGTCCTCGCCGGAGGCCTCGGCGTGCGTCTTCAGGTCGTAGTCCGTGCGGTTGGCCACGCCCTCCAGCTCGCCCCACTTGGAGCCGGTGAAGCCGAACGCGTACTCAATGTCCACGGTGCGCTTGGAGTAGTGGCTGAGCTTCTCCTTCGGGTGCTCGTACAGGCGCAGGTTTTCCGGGTCAATGCCCAGGTCCACGTACCACTGGAAGCGGTTATCAATCCAGTACTGGTGCCACTCTTCGTCCTCGCCCGGCTTGACAAAGAACTCCATCTCCATCTGCTCGAACTCGCGGGTGCGGAAGATGAAGTTGCCCGGGGTGATCTCGTTGCGGAAGGACTTGCCGATGTTGGCGATGCCAAACGGCGGCTTCATGCGCGCAGACGTCATCACATTCTTGAAGTTGACGAAGATGCCCTGCGCGGTCTCCGGGCGCAGGTAGTGCAGCCCTTCCTCATCATCCACCGGGCCCAGGTAGGTCTTCATCAGGCCGGAGAACGCCTTCGGCTCGGTCCAGCTGCCCGGCTGGCCGGTCTCCGGGTCCGGAATATCGGCCAGGCCGTTTGCCGGCGGGTGGCCGTGCTTCTCCTCGTACGCCTCCAGCAGGTGGTCCGCGCGGTAGCGCTTGTGGGTGTGCAGGGACTCCACCAGCGGGTCCGTGAACACCTCAACGTGGCCGGACGCCACCCACACCTGGCGCGGGAGGATGATGGAGGTATCCACACCAACCGTGTCGCGGCGGGACTGCACCATGTGGCGCCACCACTGGCGCTTCAGGTTCTCCTTCAGCTCTACACCCAGCGGGCCGTAATCCCACGCAGAACGGGTACCGCCGTAAATCTCACCCGCCGGGTACACCAGACCGCGGCGCTTGCAAAGGTTGACGACGGTATCAATCGAGTTGGCTGGCATGAATTGAGCCTCCCTGGGAAACGGCGGGCAGAACACTAACGTGCATGAGTCTAGCGAACGCGTGTAACGGGTCTAAGAAAGTGATGCCACGGCGCGCGCGAGTCCATTACAGTTTTTGGCGGGTAACAGTCGCCCACGGATTGAAGGGAGACGCGGGATGCGCAACGCAGAGGCACTCACGCCTGCGGATGTCGCGCACGCCGCCAAGATCCTCAGCGCCCTGGATTCCGAGCTGCGCCTGCGCATTGTGCTCTTGCTTGCCGACGGGGAGCATGTCGTCCACCAGCTCGTCGATGCGCTGGGGAAATCCCAGCCCCTCATCTCCCAGCACCTGCGCGTGTTGAAGTCCGCCGGGCTCGTCGCGTCGCGGCGCGAGGGGCGCGAAGTGGTGTACACGCTGATCCAGCCCGCGGTGGTCGACGTCATCGAGCAGATTGCGGGGTTGGCTGCGGATGAGTTGAGTGTGCGTCGGCAAGCAAAAGTGCCCCCGGTACGCACCGGGTCCGGGGCGGCGATCATCTCCCCCACCACCGCCATCCGCCCGGACGAGGACCAGGGGCTCGCGCCGCAGACACCGCGGCCCCGGCACGATTAGGGCGTGACTACGCTGGGCGAGTATGTCCCAGAACACCCCGCAGCGCCGCACCCAGCCCATTCCTAAGCTCGGCCCGCGGATGACGCGGCAGCGCACCGCCGTGGTGGAGACGCTGCGGGCGGTGGACAGGTTCGCATCGCCGAAGGCGATCCATGAGGCGCTGGAGCAGCGCGGCGAAAAGGTGGGGTTGACCACGGTGTATCGCACGCTGCAGTCGCTGGCGGAGATAGGCGCGGTGGACGTGCTGCAAACGCCGGACGGGGAGACGCTGTACCGCCATTGCCTGACGGACCACCACCATCACCACCTGGTGTGCACCCGCTGCGGGCGAAGCGAAGAGGTTGAGGGCGGGCCCGTGGAGAAGTGGGCTGAACTGGTGGCGGCGCGCTACGGGTACAAGCTGGTGGCGCACGACGCGGAAATTTACGGTGTGTGCCGCGCGTGCCAGGCGGCGATTGAGAACGAGGCTGCGGAGTAGCCGGGGATAGGTAGCTATTTCGCGAACTTGTCCACGGCCCCGCCGAAACGGCGGTCGCGCTTGGCGTATTCCAGCACGGCGTCGAACATGTGCTGCTGGGTGAAATCCGGGAACAGCGTGTCCTGGTACACCATTTCCGCGTATGCGGACTGCCAGAGCAGGAAGTTGGAGGTGCGCTTCTCGCCCGAGGGCCGCAGGAACAGGTCCACGTCCGGCATGTCCGGGCGGTAGAGGTAGCGGCTGATCGTCTGCTCCGTCACGTCCTCGGGGCGGATGAGGCCGGCGTTGGCATCGGCGACGAGTTTCCGGGAAGCGTCGATAAGCTCGGCCCTGCCGCCGTAGTTGATGCACATCGCGAGGGTGACCCCGGTGTTGTCTTTGGTGAGTGCTTCGGCTTCCTCGAGCTCGCGCAGGACGCTGCGCCACAGGCGCGGGCGACGGCCGGCCCAGACGATGCGGACGTTCTTCTCGTGCAGCTCATCGCGGTGGCGGCGCAGCACGTCGCGGGAGAAGCCCATGAGGAAGCGGACCTCCGAGTGGGAGCGGCGCCAGTTTTCCGTGGAGAATGCGTAGGCGGAGAGCCATTCCACCCCGCCGAGCGCGATGCAGGCATCGATGCAGTCCATGAGCACCGCCTCGCCGCGGCGGTGGCCCTCCGTGCGCGGCAGGCCGCGTTCCTGCGCCCAGCGGCCGTTGCCGTCCATAACCAGCGCGATGTGGCGGGGGATGAATTCCGGATCGATCTGCGGAGGCTGCGGTTGTTGCGGATGCTGCGGTTGCGCGGGAGGCTGGGCGGGTGGCTGGGTCATTGCCTTATTATGCCTGCTCCATCACCCGCAGCGAGCTCACGCCCGTCTCCAGGTTGAACTGCAGGTGAGCGGAGGTAGCGCGGTGCACCTGCGCGACGTGGTCCGCGCCGGCGGCGTGCCCGTGCTGCAGCAGCCACATGGTGTGCAGCGCCTCACGATCCATGTCGAAGGAGCCGGGCGGGCGGCAGTTGGTGCACACCGCGCCGCCGACGGCCGGGTTGAACGCCTTGTGCGGGCCGGGAGCTGCGCAGTTGGCGCAGTTGAACAGGCTCAATCCCCAGCCGGCGTGGTGCGTGGCCTGGAGGATGAAGGCGTCGAGCGCGAGCGTGGGGTGGTCGCCGGCGCGCAGGCGGTTCAGGGCCGCGCCGACAAGGTCGAAGAGCTGCGGATCCGCCTCATCGAACGCGAGCTTTTCCGCGGTTTCCATGACCGCGCAGGCGGCGGTGTAGCGGTCAAAATCGTCCACAATCTGGTGGCCGTAGTACGTCACGGTGTCCGCGCCAGTGATGGTTGCCAGGCCGCGGGACGGGTCGCGCGGCGGGTAGACCTGCACGTCAATGTCCACGAACGGCTGGAGACGTGAGCCGAAGCGCGATTTTGCTTTGCGCACGCCTTTGGCCACGCCGCGGACCAGGCCGTGGTTTCTGGTGAGCAGGACGATCACGCGGTCCGCCTCCCCGAAATCGTAGGTGCGGACCACTAGCGCGCGGTCGCGCCAGGAGGGCCTAGAAGCCAAGGCGGCCAAGCGCCTTCGGGTCGGACTGCCAGTTCTTCAGCACCTTGATGCGCAGATCCAGGTACACGTTCTGGCCTAGCAAGTCCACGATCTGGCGGCGCGCGCGGTGCGTGATGCCGCTCAGGCGGCGGCCATCCGGGCCCTCCAGAATGCGCTTCTGGCCGGGGCGCTCCAGGTAGATCACGGCGTAGATCATCATGCGCTCCGGGTTCTCCGGATCCGGGTGCATCTCATCAATCTGGACGGCCACGGAGTGCGGCAGCTCCTCGCGCAGGCCCTGGAGCGCTTCCTCGCGGATCAGCTCCGCGATGCGGGTCTCCATGTCCTCATCCGTCGTGTCGCCCTCCGGGTAGAAGCGCGGGCCTTCCGGCAGCTGGCTAATCAGCACGTCTAGCAGCACGTCCAGCTGCACCTGCGCGGTGGCGGAGACGGGCACGACCTCACTGTCCTCGCCGAGCAGCTCGTGCAGCTCAATCAGGCGCTCCCCCACCACGTCGCGCGGCACCTTGTCCAGCTTGGTCACAATGCCCACGATGGGCGCATTCGGCTTCACGGCGCGGATCTGCTCGTAGATGAAGCGGTCTCCCGGACCCAGCTTCTCATCCGCCGGGACGGTGAACCCGATGACGTCCACGTCCGCGTACGTGTCCTTCACTACGTCGTTTAGGCGCTCGCCGAGCAGGGTGCGGGGGCGGTGGATGCCAGGCGTATCGACGACAATCACCTGCGCATCCTCCCGATTAACAATGCCGCGGATGGGGTGGCGGGTGGTCTCCGGCTGGTCCGCCATGATCGCAATCTTCTCCCCCACCAGCGCGTTCGTCAGCGTGGACTTGCCGGTGTTCGGGCGCCCCACAAACCCCACGAACCCGGAGCGGAAGCCCTCGGGCGTGTCGGTGAAGCCGGCGTAGTTGGCGTCTGCGCTGGCGTTGGCGTTCGCGTCCGCTGGCAGGTCGGCTTCGTCGAAATCTGGGAAGTCGGGGAAGTTGTCGCTCATACCGCGCGATTCTACTGGTTGCTCAGGTGGGCACCGCGCGCCTTGCTGCGCTGCGGCACGGCATAGACTTTGGGAGCAGATCCCGTGCCAATTTTCCGAGCAGACAGGAGCGCTGGTGGTGGCTGAAAAGGTGGACAAGGGAACGTCGAAAAGCAAGCAAGCAACGGTGCTGCCGTCGGCGATGGGCATGGCCGCGACGTTCGATTTCGTGCTGGTGGAGCGCTACGGCGAGCTGCTGGCGGCCGAGTCGAAGCTGCGCGGCGAGGACGTGGTTGGGGCGCCGGCGATGCGGGTGCCGGGCGATTTTTCGCAAGATCCGTTCCTAACCGGCGTGATTGGCAAGCACATCATCATGGGCATCCAGGCCACGGGCGCGAAAGCGGCGGCGGTGGAGTTCCCGGTCGGCAGCGGGCGTGACCTGCGCGAACGTGACCTGATTCCCTACGAGATGGTGGTGAAGGACGGCCAGGTCGCGGCCGTGGTCAGCGACGAGCAGATTGAGCCCGTGCTTTGCGACGACTGGGGGTTCACCGGCCAGCTCCTCACCAGCGACGAGGTTGCGCGGGGCGCGGGCGATGGTGGTGCGATTCCGGGGGCGCACGGCGCGGTTGCCCGTGAGCTGGCGGGACGCGCGATCACGCTGCTGAAGAATGATCGCGCGCTGCTCCCCCTCGATCCCGCCGCTGCCGGGCAGATTGTGGTTATGGGCGTGGGGCGCTTGGCCACGGACGTTGTCGCGGTGCCGGGCGGTGCAACCGCGCCGTACACGGTTCCGCCCGCCGAGGGCATGCGTGACGTGCTGGCGGAGCTGGGAGCGGATAGCCCGGTCGAGGTGTTCGAGGTTTTGGCCGACGCGTCCGACGTGTCCAATGCGGATGCCGCCGTTGCCGCCGCCGTTGCCGCCGCGCGCGAGGCGGACACGGTGGTGCTCATCGCCGGGTCACTCGAGGGCGCTGAGGCGGATGCCCAACACGCGCTGATCTCGGACGTTCTGGCCGCCAACCCACGCACACTGGTGGTGCTCAAGACCACTGATCCGTCGCACGTCCCCTCGATCGGCGGCGCCCACACCGTCATCGAGTGCTTCGCCCCAGGTCAGGAGGACGGCCACGCCGTAGCGGACGCGCTCTTCGGCAACGTCACCCCCTCCGGCAAACTCCCTGCCACCTACCCCGCGTTCCCGTTCGGCTACGGGCTGAGCTTTACGACGTTCACCCTCGGCGACCCCGAAGTAACCCAAGACGGCCGCTTTGTTGAGGTGAACGTGCCGGTAACCAACACGGGTGACCGCGTTGGTGGCGAGGTGCCGCAGGTGTACGCGGACCTGCCGTTCGACGGGCAGCTGCTGCGCCGCCTGGTCGGGTTCCGACGCGTCGAGCCAGCACCCGGCGAGACCGAAGTTGCCGTCATCGGGATCGATGCGGATTGGCCCAACCACCCGTTCAGCATCTGGGACGAGGAGGCACAGGATTGGGTCGAGCCGGAGGGCGACATCACTCTGCACATCGGCACGTCCGCGGAGGATTTCCGGTACACCGCGACGGTGCGGTTGTAAGAAGCATCGGCGGTTGTAGAAGCGGCCGGTGATGGCAGGCCGGGCCGATATCGCCGCTAGATCCTGCGAGGCTGGAACTTCGAGCGCGGTTCGACGATCAGCTCTTGCTGCTCAATCAGCGGCAGCTCATCCAGGTCGCGGTCCCGCACCTCACTGACCATGTCGAACATCGTCCCGGCTATGTGGCTGAGGCGCTCACCGGCGGGTTTGGGCTGGAGGGCGGTGTAAAGTGCCGTCGCTAAGTCCCCTGCGCCGACCACGTTGCCGCCAAGCCGCGGTGTTTCCACCAGCAGTGATTCCTCGGGGGTGATGTCCAGCATGCCCAGCGTCGCATCCGCGTGGGATCCAATCGAGGTCACCAGCGCGTGGTCCTTGAGGCTACGGGCCGCCTCGGCGGTTGCTTCCGGAGTAGTGAGCTCGGTACCCGTAAGCAGGGAAAGTTCCCATTGGTTGGGTGTGATGGCGTCGGCAAGCGGGATAAGGCGCTCCCGGAACACGTCGGGAATCTCGGGTGCCACGAAGGAGCCGACCTGCGCGTTACCGATCACCGGGTCGCAGACGTAGCGCGCGTTGGGGTTCGCCGCTTTGACGCGACGGACGGCGTCCTCCACCACGGCCGCGAGTTCGGACGAACCGAGGTAGCCGGTCAAAATAACACCTACCTGGTCAAACGCGAAGGACATCCCGTCGAGGACATCCGCGACCTGCTCCGGAGTCATCACCGGCCCGCGCCACGACGGGTATTCGGTGTGGTTGGAGAAATTGACGGTGTAGACCGGCCAGACCTCGCAGCCCAGGCGCTGCATGGCGAAAACGGCGGCGGAGTTGCCCACGTGGCCGTACGCCACTGCAGACTGGAGGGAGATGATGTTCACGCTTCGACGATACAAGCCGGGTCGGAGGTGACAGTTCGAGGTCCGGGCCAACCCTCCGCGTCTCGCCCCTCTGCGTTCCGATCCTCCATTGCGTTCCTCCCCTCTATTCCGATCCTCCGTAGGCGATCCGGTCGCGGCGATCCAAGGGGATTTATTCTTCCAATGCGGGTGAATTTAAGCCTCTGGATCGTCACAAAAGGATCGCCTATGGGGGATCGCTACGGAGGATCGGAATTGGGCGACCGAGCAACTGGAAAGGTCCAGGTCAGAACGGGGTGCACCGGGGGCCGGTAGGTCGAGAGGCCGGGCTTTCCCGGGCGGCCGGGGACCAGATAGCGACGCGGAGGGCGGGCAGGGCGGCCAAGTGGCCAGCCGGCCGCCCGGAAACCCCTACAGCGCCTCGACCTCGAACTGGAGCTGCGGGTTGGCGTAGTAGTCCTGAGCCTCGACCAGTTTGAGCTCGGGGGAATCGGCCTCGTGGGTCAACCGGAGCAGGTCGTAGACGGAGCTGGCGGTGCGGGCCAGCGCGTCGGCGGCGTCGCCGGATTCGATGTAGTGGCCAGTGAACAGCGCCGCGGTCACGTCGCCGGAGCCGTTGCGCTTGAACGGCAGGCACGGGGTGCGCACGATCCACTTGCCCTTGCTATCAACGGCTAGCATCTCGATCGTGTCTTCCGGGGCATCCGGGCGCTCGACGGAGGTCACAAGCACGGCCTTGGGGCCCATGTCGCGGGCGGCGTCGACGGCGGCCAGGGTGGAATCCAGGTCAGTCACGTCGCGCTCGGTCAGGTACCCCAGCTCGAACTGGTTGGGCGTGATCAGGTCGGCGACGGGGACCACGCGGTCGCGCAGCAGCGGCGGGATGGTGTCCGCAACGTGGCAGCCGGACTTGGCGTTGCCCATCACCGGGTCGCACGCGTAGATCGCGGCGGGGTTTTCGGCCTTCACCTTGGCAACCGCGTCGATGATCACATCCGCGATGTCGTCTCCGCCTTGGTAGCCGGACAAGATGGCGTCGATACGCGCAAAAGCCCCGCGCTCCCCGATGCCCTCGATGACCTGGGCCACGTCGGCGGCCGGGATCATCGGGCCTTTCCACGCGCCGTAGCCGGTGTGGTTGGAGAAGTTGACGGTGTAGACGGGCCAGACTTCGTGGCCGATGCGCTGCAGCGGGAAGACGGCGGCGGAGTTGCCCACGTGGCCGTACGCCACGGCGGACTGGATGGAGAGGATGTTCTTCATGGGGGCTATTGTGCCCCCGCGCGCCTACGCCTCCGGAATTGGGGCGGGTTCCAGCACCTCGGGCACGGTGACTAGCACGGTGCGGGTTTTCACGCGACCGCGGCGGTCGCGCCCGCCCTCGGCGGTGTAGGTCAGCCCGTTCATGGTGATGGACGCGCCGGGCAGGGGTACGCGGCCGAGTTCGTAGGAGAGCAGGCCGGCGACGGTGTCCACGGAATCGACCACCTCATCGTCGTAGGCCAGGTCAAAGTCCATGTGGTCGGCGAGGTGATCCACCAAGTCATCCAGCGGGGTGCGGGCCTGCACACGCAGGGTGCGCTCGCCCACCAGCTCGATGGGGGCAGCCTCGTCCTCGTCGTACTCGTCGGTGATCTCGCCGACGATCTCCTCCAGCAGGTCCTCCATGGTCAGCAAGCCGGCAACGCCGCCGTACTCGTCGATCACAATCGCGATGTGGGTGTTCTCGCGCTGCATCTCCTTCAGCAACACGTCCAGCGGCTTGGAGTCGGGCACGAAGAGCGGCTCGCGCATAGAGGCGGTGACTGGCGCGGACGCGTCGATCGGCGCGCCGGTCTCCCCGAACATGTCCTTCAGGTACGCCACGCCCATAATGTCGTCCACCGTCTCGCCGATGACGGGCACGCGGGAGTGGCCGGAACGCACCATCAGGCGCGTGGCCTGGCCGGCGGTTTTGTCCTCTTCGATCCAGATCATCTCCGGGCGCGGCACCATCACCTGGCGCGCGTGGGTGGAGGCGAGATCGAAGATGTTCTGGATCATGCGGCCCTCGGTGGTCTCCACCACACCCTGCTCCTGCGCGATGTCCACCATTTCGCGCAGCTCCACCTCGGTGGAGTAGGGGCCGTCCCGGAAATCCTCGCCCGGGTGGAAGATGTTGCCCACGCGGATGAGCAGGCCGGACAATGGCCCCAGGATGGTGTGGAACGCGGCCAGCCACTGCGCGGAGCGCAGCGAGATCGTGTACGGGTTGCGCTTGCCGGCGGTGCGGGCGAACACGCCGATGATGCCAAATTGCAACAGCGTCACGGAGGCGACGGCGGCGGTAATAGCCCACGCGTCGGATTCAATCAGGTCCATCGCCAGCATCGCGGCAAACACCGCGGCCACCACGTCCAGGATGGTGCGCAGCATCACCAGCGTGTTCACGTGGCTGGCGCGCGCGTCCACCACCTTCAGCAGCGCGCGGGAGCCGGCAACGTCGTCTTTGACCATGCCCTCCACGCGCGCCCGGGAAATCGGGCTCAGCGCGGATTCAATGGATCCGAGCAGGCCGGAAAGCAACAGCGCGATGATGGTGGTCACCGCGTATGCGAAGGTGAATTCCACCTAGTCCTCCGCCTCCGGTTCGCTTGCGCGCATGCGCTTGTCCAGCTCGTCGCGGTCCGCGGCGGACGGGAACGCATGCGGGCCGGTCGGTTTCGGCTGGTACGCCACGCCGCGGGCTGCGAGCGAGTCGTACCAATCCGCCAAAATCTCGTTCTGCAGCGCAAACATCTCGCGCTCATCCTCCGGCGCGATGTGGTCGTACCCCAGCAGGTGGAGCACGCCGTGCACCGTCAGCAGCGCCAGCTCATGCGCGAGGTCGTGCCCGGCCATCTCTGCTTGGCGACGGTCATAGGCAGGGCACAAAATGATGTCCCCCAACATCGCGGCACCGAACGGGGATGCATCCGGGCGGCCGCCGCCCGGGGTGAGCTCATCCATGGGGAAGCTCATCACGTCCGTGGGGCCCTCCAGGTCCATCCAGCGCACGTGCAGGTCCGCCATCGTCGCCTCATCCACCAGGGTGATGGTGGCCTCGGTGTCCGGGTGGACATCCATGGCCGTGAGGGCGAATGAGCAGACGTCCACAAGCATTTCCTCGTTAACGTCCGCTTCCCCGGACTCGTTCAAAACCTCGATGCTCACTGCGCTGCCTCCTGCTCACGCTCGCGCTCGATCTCGCGCTGGCGCTTCTCATAGCGCGCGGCGTTCTGCGCATCGTGTTTGTCGTACGCGGCGACGATGCGGGAGATCAGGTGGTGGCGCACCACGTCATCCGCGCGCAGCTCCTGGAAGTCAATGCCTTCGATATCGCCTAGGATGCGGCGCGCCACGCGCAGGCCGGAGACGGTGCCGCGCGGCAGGTCGACCTGGCTCACGTCGCCCGTAACCACCATCTTGGAGCCGAAGCCCAGGCGGGTGAGGAACATCTTCATCTGCGCGCCGGTGGTGTTCTGCGCCTCATCCAAAATCACGAACGCGTCCGACAACGTGCGGCCGCGCATGTACGCCAGGGGTGCGACCTCGATGATCCCGGCCTCGATGAGTTTGGGGATCATCTCCGGGTCCAGCATGTCCCGGAGAGCGTCGTAAAGCGGGCGCAAGTACGGGTCGATCTTGTCGGACAGCGTGCCGGGAAGGAAGCCCAGCTTCTCCCCCGCCTCCACGGCCGGGCGGGTGAGGATGATGCGCTTGACCTCTTTGTTCTGCAGCGCCTGCACAGCCTTGGCCACCGCGAGGTAGGTCTTGCCGGAACCTGCGGGGCCGATGCCGAACGTAATCGTGTTCTCATCGATCGCGTCCACGTAGCGGCGCTGACCGGCCGTCTTCGGGCGGATCACCTTGCCCTTGCGCGCCACAATCTCCGCGCCCAGGATCTCGGCGACGGATTCCGGTGCCTCCGTCTCCATGATGCGGGTGGCGTGCACCACCGTGTCCGCCGTGATGGGCACGCCGCGGCGCGCCATCGATTCCAGCTCATCCAGCACGCGCAGCACATACGCCACGTCATGGTCCGCGCCGCGCACGGTGACCGTGGTGCCGCGGGCGTGAATATCGGCGTTCAGGTGCTGGTTCAGCACACGCAGGTTTTCATCATGCACCCCGAGCACGGACTGGGCGTACGCGGAATCCAGCTCGATTTTGCGGGTGACCAGTTCTTCCATGGCACCCAAGGCTACCAGCGCCCACTCAGCGCACCGATCGCGGCGAGGCCCGCAAACGCGGCGCTGGCCGTGCGCAGCACCTCCGGACCCAGACGCACCGGGGTGCCGCCGATCAGCTCCAGCTCATCTTCGCCGATGCCGCCCTCTGGCCCGATGATCAGCCAGATATCGTCGGCGAATTCCACGTCCCGCAGCGGGGTGGTCGCGTCCTCGTGCAGCACCAGCGCCTGCACGTCTTTGGTCAGCTGCGCCAGCTGGTTCGTGGTCACCGGCTCGCGCACCTGTGGCACCCACGCGCGCCGCGACTGCTTCGCGCTGGCCACCGCCTGGTTGTTCCACTTCTCCACCTGCTTGGCTTGCTTCGCCTCCGGCCAGCGGGCGATGGTGCGGTGGCTGATCCAGGGCACGATCGCATCCGCGCCGCCCTGCACCGCCAGATCCACGGCCAGCTCCGCGCGCTCCGACTTCGGAATCGCCTGCACCACGGTCACGCGCGGGCTCGGCGCCGGCACCTGCGCGTGCCCCACCACGTCTCCCCGCACTTCGCTTTTCGACGTTCGCGTGACCCGAACCTCCACGGTCAGCCCCGAGCCGTCGGTAAGCATGATGTGCTCCCCCGGCTCGATGCGCTTGACGTGGGCGTGCGCGGCTTCGGGGCCGGTGAGCACGCCTGCGAGCGGGTCGGGGGTGAGGAAGTACGGCAGGGACACTAGCGGCGGAACCTGTCGCGCATGCGGGAGAAGAAGCCCTCGTTGGCAGCGGCGTCCTCGGTGTGGACCTCGGTGTTATCCGGGCAGCCGTCGCGCAGCTCCTCCAACGCGGCGCGCTCCTGGTTGCTCAGCGCAGTGGGCACGGTGACCTGGACGTGGGCGATCAGGTCACCGAAGCGGTCCGTGCGGATCAGCGGCATGCCCTCGCCCTCAAGCACGATCGTGTCGCCCGGCTGGGTGCCGGCGGGCACGACGATGGTGGTTGTACCACCTGCGAGGTTGTCCACGGTGATCTGGGAACCCAGCGCTGCGTCATACATCGGGACGTTGAGGCGCAGCAGCAGGTCGTGCCCGTCGCGCACAAAGTACGGGTGCGGCTCCGTGGTCACCTCAACGTACAGGTCGCCCGCCGGGCCGCCGCCGTGGCCTACCTCGCCCTGGCCCGCCATGCGGATGCGCATGCCGGTGGCAATGCCGGCCGGGATGTTCACGGTCAGATCACGAGTGGCGCGCACGCGACCGTCGCCGCCGCACTGGCGGCAGGGGTCGGTGATGATCTCGCCGTACCCGCGGCACTTCGGGCACTCGCGCGACATCATGACGTTGCCCAGGAACGACTGCTGCACCTCCTGCACGGCACCGGATCCGTGGCAGTGGTCGCAGGTGACCGGCTTGGATTCGGATTCGGAGCCGGTGCCGTGGCACTTCTCGCACAGCACGGCGGTATCAACGGCGACGTGCTTCTTCACGCCCTCGTACGCCTCCTGCAGCGTGATGGAGGTGCGCAGCAGCGCGTCATTGCCCTGCTGGACGCGGGAGCGCGGCTCACGCGCCGCGCCGCCACCGCCGCCGAAGAACGCCTCGAAGATATCACCCAGGCCGCCGCCGAAACCGCCGGCGCCGCCCATGCCGCCCTGCTCCATCGGGTCCCCGCCGCGGTCCACAATGCTGCGCTTCTGCGGGTCCAAGAGCACTTCCTGCGCCAGCGAAATCTCCGCGAACTTCGCCGCGGCCTCCTCGGACGGGTTCACGTCCGGGTGGTACTTGCGCGCCAAGCGGCGGTACGCCTTCTTAATGTCCTGTTCGGTCGCCTCCCGGTCCACACCGAGGATGCCGTAGTAATCCCTGGCCAACTACTTACCTTTCACACTTCTTCTAATCTCGGCGGCGCTAAACCCTGCACGAAAACCCTGCAGGCCGCCGCGCTATTCGCCCCTGAGGATGCGGCTGATGTACCTGGCCACCGTGGCAACCTTTTGCATGGTACCCGGATAGTCCATATGCGTCGGCCCCACAACGCCAAGGCCTCCCAGGGCCTCCGCGCCTGCGCCATATGCAGTAGTAACAATTGAGGCGCGCGATAATTCCTCGTCCTCATTCTCCCGGCCGATGCGCACAGAGACGTGCTCCAACTCCTGCGCGCTGGCCAGAAGCTTCAGCACCACCACCTGCTCCTCCAGCGCGGCGATCACGGATTGCAGGTCGCCCGCGCCGTGCAGCGTGAGGTTGCCCGCGCCCGCGATCAGCAGCCGGTCCGAGGTGGTGGCCACCAGCGTGTCAATCAGCACCGCCGTCGCCCGCTCCACAGCCGGCGCCAGCTGCAGCGGTGCGCGGGAGGCGAGCAGGCTCAACGAATCCGCAGCCTCCCGCATGGTCTTGCCCACCAGCACGTCGTTGAGCAGGGTGCGCAGCTGGGCCACGCCGTCGTCCGAGATCGGGGCGGCCAGCTCCACGTTGCGCTGGTCCACGCGTCCCGCGTCCGTGATCAGCACCAACAGCAGGCGCGTCTGGGACAGCGCCACCACCTCGCAGTGCTTCACCCGGCTCACGTTCAGCGTGGGCAGCTGCACCACCGCCGCCTGGTTGGTCAGTTGTGCG
Source organism: Corynebacterium sp. CNCTC7651 (assembly GCF_021496665.1). Classification (NCBI taxonomy): domain Bacteria; kingdom Bacillati; phylum Actinomycetota; class Actinomycetes; order Mycobacteriales; family Corynebacteriaceae; genus Corynebacterium; species Corynebacterium sp. CNCTC7651. The sequence continues at coordinate 1,697,640 of NZ_CP071246.1, forward strand.
AGCAGCTGCACGGAGCGGCGCAGTACGTCCTCCATGTCCACGCCGTGCTCCAAAAACTCCAGGATGGCGCGGCGCTCGGCGGCGGAAATCGGCTTCACGTCATGCAGCGCGTCCACGAACGCGCGGTACCCCGCCTCGGTGGGTATGCGCCCGGAGCTCGCGTGGGTCTGCTCGATGTAGCCCTGCTGCTCCAGCACGCTCATGTCATTCCGGATGGTCGCCGGGCTCACCTTGAGCCCATGCCTCTCGACGAGTGCTTTCGAGCCAACCGGTTCCTGGCTGGCGATATAGTCCGCAACAATCGCGCGCAGCACCGCCCGGCGCCTGGCATCCGCCGCGCTCATTGGCACTCCCTTCCGTCGACTGCTAATCGATGTTACTCGGCAGCGAGGAGATCGGTAATGATGCCGTCGATAAGCAAACGCCCCTTGTCCGTCACCGCAATCCGCTCGCCTGCGGTGAGCAGCCCTGCGCGCACATGCTTTTCGACGATTCCTTCAACGCCCTCGACCATCCCAGCCGGGATGCCTTCCTTGAGGCGCAGGCGCAGCATGACCTGCTCGAAGTGGTCGATGTCGGGGGTGATCTCCTCGGTGCCGTCGATAGGCAAGGTGCCCTCAGCGAGCATGGCGTTGTAGCGCTCCGGACGCTTGACGTTGAAGAAGCGGGAAGTGCCGATGTAGCTGTGCGCGCCGGGGCCCGCGCCCCACCAGCGCCCGCCGCGCCAGTAGATGAGATTGTGCGGCACTCCCCGCCCGGGCGCGCCCAGTTGGAGACCTCGTACCAGCCGAAGCCTGCGGCCTCGAGGGTGTCTGCAATGAGCTCGTAGCGCCGCGCGTACGCCTCCTCCTCCGGCGGGGGAAGCTCGCCGCGGCGGATCTTGCGGGACATGGCGGTGCCGTCCTCCACGATGAGCGAGTACGCGCTGACGTGGTCCACGCCGGTGGTGAGGATGGCGTCCAGGGTTTTTCGCACGTCATCGTCCGTCTCGGTGGGCGTGCCGTAAATCATGTCCAGGTTCACGTGGTCGAAACCGGCGCGCAACGCTTCCTGCGCGGCGGCGGTGGCGCGGCCGGGCGTGTGGCGGCGGTCCAGCACTTTCAGCACCGGCGCGGACGCGGACTGCATGCCCAAGCTCACGCGGGTGAAGCCGTGCTCGAGCAGGCCCGCGAAGTATTCCGGGCTGGTGGATTCCGGGTTGGATTCGGTGGTGATCTCCGCGCCCGGCGCGATGCCGATGCTGCCGCGGATGGCGCCCAGGATGCGGCCTAAGCCGTCCGCGCCGAGCAGGCTGGGGGTGCCGCCGCCGATAAATACAGTGTCCGCCTGCGGGAGCTCGTGCGTTCGGGCTGCAAGGGCGAGCTCGCGCTCCAGCGCGTCCAGGTACGCGGCGTGGGAGGTGTCCACCTCGGTGGGCGTGTAGGTGTTGAAATCGCAGTAGCCGCAGCGCGTGGCGCAGAACGGGACGTGTACGTAAACGCCGAAAGAATCCATCGGGGGCTAGGTTACGCGCCGCGACGGCGGCGCTTCGCGGCCACCTTGGCCACCACGGCGTCGATGCGCGCGCGTTCCTTGAGAAACTCCGGCGGGTTGCCGCCGCGCATAGTGCGGGTGAACGCCGGGTGGTCCTCGCACACCGTCTCAATCCAGCCGTCCACGGCGGCCTCCACCAGTTCGCCCACGCTGGCGTAGAGGTGCGGCAGGCTCACCGCACCCAGCTCGCGGGCCACCATCTCAGTCTGCTCCAGGGTGTATTCCACCAGCTCGCCCAAGTGCTGGACCACAAGGTCGGTGCGGCCGGTCAGCGCATCGTGCATCGTCTGCACGGAGAACGGCGCTTGCAGCGGGAAGAGGTCCTCGAGGCCGGAGGCGTCGAGAAGCTCGGGCTCCGGGATCTTCTCCTCGGGGCCCGCAGAGGCGGAGAGCACGCCGGCGCGCATGCCGGAGGTGAGCGCCTGGCGCAGGCCGATCAACTCGCCGACCACGCGGCGGGCGTCCTGGCGGGCATCGTCCACGATCTCGGAGAACTCGGCCAGGCAGTCGTCCGCCAGCTCGCCGTCGTAGTCCGCGATGGCTTCGGCGATGTGCTCGGTGTATTCCGCAACCTCGTCGCCGATGTTGTAGATCTCCTGGGTGAGTTCGCGGTGGCGCAACATCGCTGCTGTCTTATGCACTGCGTTGTCCCCCTTCCCAGGATTCTGTGAGCAAACTCTGAATTAGAGCTCCGAGGCGCAATGCTATTGCACCCGCGCGCAGTGGCCTCGCAGCCACGCCGATAGCACGGGCGGGCACGAACGAGCGCGGCAACTAGCGCTGGTACAGCTTGTCGATGTCCTCCTGGAAGCGCTGGAACACCACGTTGCGCTTGACCTTCATGGTCGGCGTCATCTCGTCGTTCTGCTCCGAAAGGTCGCGGTCCAGGATGCGGAACTTCTTGATTGCCTCGGCGCGGGACACGGTGGCGTTGGCCATGTTGATCGCGTCCTGCACCTCCGCGCGCAGGGCCGGGTCCTGCGCCAACTCGGACATCTTCCGGTTGGCCGGGATGTTGTGGTTGGCCTTCCAGCGCTTCAGCTCCTCCTCATCCAAGGTGACCAGCACGCCGATGAACGGCTTGCCGTCGCCCACCACCAGCGCGTTGGAGATCAGCGGATCCTGGCGGATGATCTCCTCCATCGGGCCCGGGGAGATGTTCTTGCCGCCGGCGGTGACAATCAGGTCCTTCTTGCGGCCGGTGATGCGGACGTAACCTTCCTCATCCACCTCGCCCAAGTCGCCGGTATTGAACCACTCGCCGTCAAAGGCCTCCTCGGTGGCCTCCGGGTTGCCCCAGTAGCGCGTGAACACGCCGGGTCCGGCGAACTCGATCTCGCCGTCATCGTTGATCCGCACCGAGTAGCCGTTCACCGGCTGGCCCACGGTGCCGATCTTCTGGGCGCCCTTGTGGTTCACGCAGCAGGCGGCGCAGGTTTCGGTGAGGCCGTAGCCCTCATAGATCGCCACACCCATGCCGCGGTAGAAATGGCTCAGGTCCGAGCTCATGGCGCTGCCACCGGTGATGCCGTACCAGACCGAGCCGCCGATGGCCTCCTTGATCTTGGAGTACACCAGCTTCTCAAACACCTTGACTTTGGCCTTCTGCACGCGCGACGGCCCCTCCGGCGTGTCCAGTGCCTGGGAGTACTCGATCGCGGCCTTCTCCGCCGCGAGGAAGACGCGCTTGCCCACGGCGGAGCCGTCCGCGGCCTTGTTGTACGCGCCGTCGCGCACCTTCTCAAACACGCGCGGCACGCCCAGCACCAGGTGCGGGCGCACGCGCTGCAGCTCCACGGTCAGGGTGGAGGTGTCGGACCAGTGGGACTGCGTCGCGCCAGAGATGGTCCACGCCAACGTCACAGCACGCTGCAGCACGTGCGCGAGCGGCAGGAACGTCACCATGCGCTGGCCCGGGTAGGACACGCGGCCGATCTCGTTCTCCAACAGCGCCCACGCCTGGTACGCCCAGTTGGCGTGGCTGATCTCCACGCCCTTCGGCCGGCCGGTGGTGCCGGAGGTGTAGACGATGGAGGCGAGGTCCTCGTGCTTGGTGGCCTGCACCCTTTCGTCGACACGCGCCTGCGGAATGTCCCTGCCCTCGAACTTCAGTGTCTCCACGCCGGCGGCGTTGAACTCGAAGATGCGGCGCAGCTGGGAGGGAGAGTCGGTGAACTGCGGCTTGCCGTCCTCGCCGAGCAGGAAGGGGCTCATCAGCTGGGTGTGGTCGCGCGTTTCGGTGAACGCAATAGTGGAGCCGGAGTCCTCCAGGATCCACTGGATCTGGTGCAGTGAGCTGGATGGGTAGACGGGCACGGAAGCGGCGCCGGCGGCCCAGATGGCGAAATCCACCAGCTGCCACTCGTAGCGCGTGTTAGAGAGGATGGCCACGCGGTCCCCCGGCTCCACCCCGTTGGCGATCAAGCCCTTCGCCACCTCATACACTTCGGCCAAAAACTCGCCGGCGGTGACGTTGACCCACTCGTAGTTCCGCGGCCGGGAGAAGAGCACGATGTGCGGTTGCTCCTCGCACAGCGCCACAAGGCGGCTCAAGCAGTGGTCAGTGTCTTTCAGGGTGAAACCGAGTTCGGTGGAGTAGCTCTGGGACGGCATAATGCGTCACTTTACCCCTGGTAACGCGCGCAGCCACCCGGAGTTTGGCTAAGGTGGCGTTCTGTGACGAACGCGGAAATTTTGCTCCAGCTCGCCGAAGCGTACGGCTTTGGCACCAGCTACCGCGCCTCAAACGGGCTGATCACGGCCCCGCCGGAGCGCTCCTACATCAAGCTCTTGCGAGCCATGGGCATCCCGCTTGGGGACGATCCTTCGGACGAGGAACTCCAGTTCCACCTCCAAGCCCGCCGCCTGGAGCAGGCGACGCGCCCGCTGCCCGCCACGGTGGTTGCCACGGAGGGCGAGGAGCGCCACTTCAACGTGCACGTGCACGACGGGCACCCGGCGCACTGCTGGATCCGCCTGGAGGACGGCTCCTCGCGCGATGCCTACCAGGACGAGAACTGGGCCGCGCCGGTGACGGCGGAGGACGGCACTGTGTGGGGCAAGGCCACGTTCCACGTGCCGGGGGACCTGCCGGCGGGCTGGCACGAGCTGCACCTGGAGTCCGACAACTTTGAGGCGACCTGCACGCTGATCGTGGTGCCGCAGATGCTCTCCTCCAACGAGCAGTACATCCACAACCCGGTGTGGGGCGTCATGGCGCAGCTCTACTCCGTGCGCTCCGAGCGTTCCTGGGGCATCGGCGACTTCGACGATCTCGGCCGCATTGCCGAAGTGGTGGCGCGCGAAGGCGCGGATTACCTGCTGATCAACCCGGTCCACGCCGCCCAGCCGGTGCCGCCGGTGGAGGATTCGCCGTACCTGCCCACCTCGCGCAGGTTTGTGAACCCGATCTACATCTCCGTGGAGGCGGTGCCGGAGTTCCTGCGTTTGGACGACGCCACCCGCGCCGAAATTGGCAGGCTGGTGGAGCCGCTGAAGGCCATGAACCACTCGGCCGAGCCGCTGGACCGCAACACTGTGTTCGCCGTGAAGCTGGATGTGTTGCGGGAGCTGTTCTACCTCGCCGGCGAGGACGAGGAGCGCACCCGCGGCTTCGAGCTGTTCATCCAGGACGAGGGCGAGGGCCTGGAGGAATTCGCCCGCTGGTGCGCCGAGCAGGCTGTAGCAACCGAAACCTCCCGCCACGGGGTGGCCAGCGAGCTGGAGGAAGCCACCCGCTTCTACATGTGGCTGCAGTTCATCGCGGATGAGCAGCGTCGCATCGCGCAGGAAAAGGCCCTGGCCGCCGGCATGAGCATCGGCATCATGACGGACCTGGCGGTGGGCATCCACCCGGACGGCGCGGACGCCACCACCATGAAGGACGTCCTGGTTGCGGACGCGTCCGTAGGCGCGCCGCCGGACCAGTACTCCCAGCAGGGCCAGGACTGGTCCCAGCCGCCGTGGGATCCGCGCGCGCTGGCGGAGGCCGGCTACGGCCCGTGGCGCGACCTGCTGCGCACCGTGCTGCGCCACTCCGGCGGTATCCGCGTGGACCACGTGCTGGGCCTGTTCCGCCTCTTCTGGCTACCGCGTATGGATACGCCGATGGACGGCGCGTACATGAACTACGACTATGAGGCCATGGTGGGCGTGCTGGTGCTCGAGGCGGAGCGCGCCGGGGCCGTTGTGGTGGGCGAAGACTTAGGCACCTTCGAGCCGTGGGTGCAGGACGTGCTGCGGGACAAGGGCATTCTGGGCACCACGGTGCTGTGGTTTGAATCCACCCCGTGGGATAACTCGCCGTTGCCGTCGGAACAGTACCGCAACTTGTCCCTTACTGCCGTCGGCACGCATGACCTGCCCCCCACCGCCGGCTACCTCCAGGGCGCGCACAACGCGCTGCGCCACGAGCTGGGTCTAGTGCAGGAGACGTTGGAGGAGCTCAACGCGAACGACGCCGTGTGGATCAGCCAGGTGCTGCGCGCCGCGCAGACGGAGGGCGCGTTCGGCGGTACCTCGCTGGAGCACGTGGACTTCCTGGACCGCGACCTGGGCGAGTACGAGGACACTGACGCGCTCCTGGTGGGCCTGACCCGCTTCATCGCCTCCACCCCGTCCGCGATGACCTGCACCAACCTGGTGGACATGGTGGGCGATGAGCGCATTCAGAACCAGCCGGGCACGAACTCAGAGCAGTACTCCAACTGGTGCATCCCGCTTACCGACGCTTCCGGGCAGCCCGTTCTCATCGAGCACCTGGATGATTTGGAGCTGTTCCACCGCGTGGCGGAAGCCTCCCAGCGCGGGCGCTAGAGCGCCCCGACGATCGCGGCAATGATGACCAGGGCGATCAGCGCCCACATCACCTGCGTGACGCGCGAGGTGGGGTACTTGCGCTGCGGGCGGGGCAGCTCCTGATCGCGGCGGCGCAGCTCTTCCGGGTTAGCCATGGTTAGCTACCGTACTCCACCCCCGAGCATGACAGGCACCGCGGCCAGAAGCCCCAGCGCCGCGATCACGCCGACGACGATTGCGATGATGGTGGTGGTGTCCATGCCGGTTGCGGCAGCGCCTGGGCGCTCCCCCACCTGCTTCGCCGGGGTAGCCAGGACCGGCAGGTCTTTGATCTCCCCGCCGGGGACCACGGCTTCAGCCTCGCCTGCGTCCACCTTCACGCCGTAGCGCTGGCGCAGGTGGCGCTCCAGCAAGTCGCTGACCTGGGAATTGCGCAGCTGCGGGCCGTTATACAGGCCGGTGGCGCGCTCCACCTTCAGCAGCTCATTGCCGTACTCATCCGGCAACCAGTTCAGGCCGGAGAGCACGCCCACCACGCCCTTGCCGGGCACGTATACCGGGCCGCCGGAGTCACCCTCGTCCGAAGGCTTCGCGGTATCGAAGAAAAAGGAGGACCCCACCCGGCCCACGTACGTGCCGCACGATGCGACACCGCGGGATCCGTGGGTGGTAAAGCCGTGGTAGCAGACCTTATCGCCGGGGGCCAGCGCCTGCGGTCCAACGTAGGTGCCGCCGTAGGGGTTGCCGCCCAAGCTCACGTTGGCGTTCCACTCGATCTCGCCCCAGTCGTTCGAGTGCTCCTCCCCCTCGTGCCGCTCAGACGGGTAGAACGTGCCAGCGGGGGTGGGATAGACCTGGCCGGCGGCGTTGGTCAAGTACACCTTGTCGCCCGGCTCGCCGCAGTGCGCCGCGGTGTAGCTCTTCCGCTCCGCCACGTCGTTGTAGCCGATGGTGCAATCGGAGCCGGCCTGAGTCACATCCTTGGATATGAACACCTTGCCGCCCTGGTGAGCGACCAGCGCCGGTGCGGGCGCTGCGGAGGCTGGGATCGCAATGACGCACGGGGTGATGGCCGTGGCGCAGGCGACGGCCACGGCGGCGAGGCGGGAGCGCATGATTGAAAGATTAACCCGCGAGCTCGGAGCCCGCGAGGCCACGGCGGACCAGGAGCGGGCGGGTGTCCTTGTCGCGGCCGCGGAACGCCTTGTACGCCTCCGCGTAATCGCGGGACGCGCCCACGGCGAGGATGGTGTCGCGGAACTTCTGGCCGGTCTCGCGGTTGATGCCTTCCTCCTCGACCAGGGTGTAGCCGTCCGCGTCCAGCGCCTCGGCCCACAGGTAGGAGTAGTAGCCGGCGGAGTAGCCGCCGCCGAAGATGTGGTTGAACCAGCTGGAGCGGTAGCGCGGCTCCAGGCCGTCCACATCCAGGCCCACCTCGCGCAGCGCCTCTGCCTCGAACGCCTCGATGTCCTCCGGCACCTCGCCGGTCAGGGAGTGCCAGGCCAGGTCGATGGCGGAGGCGGCGAGGTACTCAGCCGTCGCAAAGCCTTGCCCGAACTGGCGCGAGGCGCGCACGGCCTCCAGCAGCTCGTCCGGAATCACCTCGCCGGTGTCCACGTGGCGGGCGTAGTTGCGCACGATCTCCGGGGCGAAAGCGTAGTTCTCGTTGATCTGGGAGGGGAACTCCACCCAGTCGCGCGGCACGTTGGTGCCGGCCAGCGACGGGTAGCGCACCTTGGAGAGCAGGCCGTGCAGCGCGTGGCCGAACTCGTGGAACATGGTGGTCACATCGTCCACTGAGAGCAGGTTCTCCGGGATGCTCATCACGTTCACAATCACCGGCTTGGTGCCGCGCAGGCGGGACTGCTCCACAAAGGAGTTCATCCACGCGCCGCCGCGCTTTGACGGGCGGGCGGAGTAGTCCGTGAGAAGCAGACCAATGCCAGTGCCGTCTTCTTCCTTGACCTCCCACACGCCCACGTCCTCGCGGTAGCCCTGAAGGTCGTCGCGGCGGATGATGTCGATGCCGTAGAGGAGCTTGGCGGCGTGAAAAACACCGTCCACAAGCACCTGCTCCAGCGGGAAGTACTTGCGCAGCTCGTTCTCGTTGAAGCTGAGCTCGCGCTCGCGGCGGCGGGCCTCGAAGTAGGGCCAGTCCGCGCCGTCGATGTCGTGGCCGGCGATCTCGGCCGCAAGCTTGCGCTCCGCCTCAGCGTTCGCGGCGGCTGCCGGGGCGAGGTCCGCCACCAGCGCGCGGGCGGCCTCGGCGGTGCCGGCGGTCTCCTCCGCGATCACGTAGTCCGCGTGCGTTTTGAAGCCAAGCAGGCGGGCGCGCTCCTGGCGCAGCTTCACCGACTCCAGGATCACGTCCCGGTTGGATTCCAGGCCGCGCTTGCGGGAAGCGTCGAAAAGCTTCTGGCGCGACTCATGCCGCGCAAGCTGGGACTGGAGGGACTGCGTGGTGGGCAGCTCAATGGGCACCACGTAGGCGCCATCCTGCTCGTAGGCGGCAAGCTGCGCGTCGGTCAGGCCCTCCATCTCTTCGCGCGTGAACGTCACCGCCTGCGCCTTCGTGTCCGCCAGCAGGTTGCGGCCGAAACGCTCCGACAGCTCGCTCAGGCGCTGGTTGATCTCCTGCAGGCGGGTCTTGCCGGCCGCATCCAGCTGCGCGCCGCGGCGGGTGAAGCGGCGCAGCAGCAGGTCGTGCAAGCGGCGGGACTCCTCATCCTCCGGGGCCGTGACCTCGGTCAGGCGCCGGTAGAGCTCCTCATTCTGGTAAATCGAGTCCACGTGCGCGGAAAGCTTCGGCACAATGCGGTCCGCCACCTCATCGAACTCATCCGTCGCGTCCGTGCCCTGCAGGTTGAAGAACCAGGACAGCACGCGATCCAGGTCCTGGCCCGCCAGCTCAAACGCCTCCACGGTGTTCTCCCACGTCGGCGCCTCTTCCGTGAGAATCCCGGAGATCTCCGCAGCGTGAGTCTGCAGCGCCTGCTCAAACGCGGGCTCCACGTGCTCAAGGCGGATCTCTGCGAACTCCGGCAGCTGGTACGGCAGGGTGGACGGCTTCAACAAGGGGTTAGACATATGGACACTGTATAGAATCCGCCCCATGCCGCACACCGAAGTCACCTGCCCCGCTGGCACCATCGTTGGCACCGCCGATGGCGGCGTGCGCCGCTTCCACTCCATCGAGTACGCCCGCATTCCGCGCGCTTTCGACGACCCGCTGCGGGCTGAGCAGGGCTTGCTTATCGACGCCACTTCGAAGCGCCCCGGCATCCCAGCCCTGACCATCACCACCCCGGCAGATGCGAAAACGCTGACCGATTTGCCGGTGCTGGTGTGGATCCACGGCGGCCGCTTCGAGGAGGGAGACCACACAGAGACCTTCTTCAACCCCGATGCCGTGGCGCGGCGCGGAATGCTTGTGGTGCAGGTGGGCTACCGGCTGAAGTTCCCGGGGTTACTGCCCTTCCCCACCGATCCACCCGGGCATTTCCGCGCCGTGGCGGACTGCGCGGCGGCGCTGACCTGGACCCAGCGCAACATCGAAGCCCTTCGGCGGCGACCCGACAAATGTGACCGTGATGGGCCAATCCGCCGGTGCCGCGATTGCGTTGTGGCTGTGCCGGCGCGACCACTACCGCGGCGAGTTCCGCCGTGCGCTGGCCATGTCGCCGGCATTTCCGCGCCGCGGCTTCGAGTCCCGCAAGTGGGCCGCGCGCGGTGCGGTGGGCAAGCCTTTGACGCGGGAGAGCATGAACGAGCTCTTCCAGCGTGACCCGGCGAAGCTGGAACGCGCCTACCAGCGATTCCGCACCCAATACGCCACCGACATGGCGCTGGGGCCGCACCCACTCGACGCCACCGAAATGGCGGAGGTGCCCGTGGTGGTGACGGCGACGGACCGCGAATTCTTCGACAGCGGCGCACCTTTGGACCGCGCCGGGTTGTACCGCCTGGCCGCCCGCCATTTCGACCTGCGCCGCGACGCTGCCGCGGGCTACTTCGCGGCAGTGAAAGAGATTGCGCCAGGCCACCTTGGCGGGCAGCTGCTCAGCGACTCGATGTGCCGCCGCTTTGTGGACCACGTTGCGGAGCACGCGCCGGGCCCGGTGTGGGTTGCGGAGCACCTTGGCGCGCGCCACTCGGAGGACCTTGTTCCCATGTTCCACTCGCTGTGGCTGGATGACTTCGTGCGCACCGGCGAGGTGGGGTGGCCGGAGTACCGCGAAGGCAGGGTGGTCGCCCGGCGCGAGATCCCAGGTGGTGTGGCCGGAACGCTCAACGAGGTAGAGCTGGCCGAAGATCCCTTCGGCTACCTGCGCGGGGCGTTTACTACTGCTAGCTCGGGAGAGTAATCGCGGCGCGGAGGCGCTGGTCCGACAGCTCCTCCACCAGCCACGGGGAGAACGCGAACGGGGTGGCATCCGCGGCGGCGATAAGCTCGCCCGGCTCCGCCCACGCGACGCTGTCCACCTCATCCGGGTTGGGGTCCAGCTGCGCGCCAGGTGCAAGGCGGGCGACGAAGACCGGGCAAACCTCGTTTTCCACCACGCCCGAAGAATCAACGGCGCGGTACTGGAAGGTGGGGAGGATGCAATCAACCGTCGAAAAGCAGTCCCTGCCCAAACCCAGCTCAGTCTGGGCGCGGCGGTACACCGCGTCCTCCACGGCCTCGCCCGGCGCGGGGTGGCCGCAGAAAGAGTTGGTCCACACACCGGGCCACGTGAGCTTGCTCAATGCGCGGCGGGTGAGCAAAAGCTGGCCGTGCGCGTCCAGCACCCAGCAGGAAAAGGCCAGGTGGAGCGGGGTGTTCGCCGTGTGGATGTCCAGCTTGGGGGCGGTGCCGATGGGGTTGGCAACTGCGTCAAGCAGCACAACCTGCTCCATTAGTTGTTCAGGTTCCCCTCAAACGTGACGTTGCCGATGGTGAATTTGGCGTCCCACAGATTGCCGGCGGCTACGTCGAAGGGGAATTTCGCGTTCACGGTCGCGCCGGGGCCGAGCGGCAGGTCCAGGCCGACGATGTCCACGCCAGCGGCCTCCGCCGTCATCGGGTCCGCCGTGCGGTACTCCTTGTTGCCGGCGTTCCACTTCAGCTCGGTGCGCAGGGTATCGGCAGGCATTGGCGCGTCCGACTCGTTAGTGATGGCAACCACCACCACCGTGCCGCCGCCCGGCGCGTAGGACGTGCCCTGCCACTTGTAGGTCAGCTCCATCGCTGGGTCCTCCACGCGCTCGCCCTTGATCTCGTTGGTCACGCTCGGTTCAACCTCTTCGGCGGCGAACGTCTGCTCCGGTCGGCCGATCGTGCTGGTGGGAGAGACCTCCGCGTCCTCGGTTGGGGTTGCGGGCATGCCCTCGGGGTTATCGCCGTCAACCGGCCCCGAGCACGCCGCGAGCGGGAAGATCAGCGCGAGGGCGGCAAGTTTGAGGCGGTTAGACATAAGGTGAACCCCCAACATCGACGATTGTGCAGTACCTGGTCATCCTACAGCCCGCGTAGAGTGAGCCGGCATGCAGCCGATGATCCGTGTCCTGCGCAGCGCCTCCTCCCTCTGGCCGTACTACCTCGGAGTAGTTGCGGTCTCGTCGCTAGTCGCGGGGCTGAGCCTTGTCTCCCCCTTCATCGTGCGCCACGCCACCGACACCATTGTGGCGGCGCTACCGGACGGCGGCGGGAACGCGGCGCGCACCGTCGCCTGGCTGGCGGTGGCGCTGTTCGCTGCGGAGGCCGCCGCGTCGATGCTGCGCAACGTCTCCGGGTACTTGGGCGACGTGATGGTGGCGCGGATCAGGCAGATCCTGTCCACCCGCTACTTTGCCAAGTTGCTCGCGCTGCCCCAGCGCTACTTTGATGACCAGGTGACCGGCACGATCATCGCCCGGCTGGACCGCTCCATCGCCAACGTCACCCAGTTCATCCAATCCATGGCGAACAGCTTCCTGCCCATGCTGCTGCAGGTGGGCGCGATCCTGGTCATCACCGCAACGTACTACTGGCCGCTGTCCATCCTGCTGGCGCTGCTCTTCCCCCTCTACACCTGGCTCACGGCGCTGACATCCAAGCGTTGGCAGAAGTTTGAGACAGAGAAGAACCGGCACATCGACGAAGGCAACGGCCGCTTCGCCGAGGTGGTGGGGCAGGTCAAGGTGACCAAGTCCTACGTCGCGGAGGTGCGCGAGCTAGACAAATTTGGCGGCCACTACCAATCCACCGTGAACATCACCCGCCCGCAGTCGCGCTGGTGGCACAGCATGGACACGCTGCGCGGGCTGGTGATGAACCTGCTTTTCCTGGGCATTTACCTCATTCTTTTTCTGCACACGCTCGGCGGGCACTTCACCATCGGCGAGATGGTCATGCTGCTGCAGATGGTGACCATGGTGCGCCAGCCGGTGACCATGATGAGCTGGATCGTCGACTCCGCCCAGCGAGCCGTTGCCGGTTCCAAGTCCTACTTCAAGGTGATGGATGAGCCGGTGGAGCCGACCGCGAACGCGCAGCTTGTGGCCGCGACTCGCACGAACGGGGAGCTAGCACTCACCGCAAGCAACCCCATACCGCTGCCGGTAGCGGAGCCGGCCATCGCATTCGACGACGTGAGCTTCGCTTACGTCCCCGGGGAGCCCGTGCTTCACGACGTCTCCTTTACCGCCACCAAGGGAGAGAAGGTCGCGCTGGTGGGCGAATCCGGCGGCGGCAAATCCACCATCGTGAACCTCTTGCTTGGCCTCTACCCGCTGAGCCAGGGGCGCCTTATCGTATGCGGCCGTGATGTGGCTGACCTTGGGGTTGAAGAGCTTCGAGCGTCGATTGGCGTGGTGTTCCAGGAGCCAGCGTTGTTCTCCGGAACTATCGCGGAGAACATCGCCTACGGTAAGCCGGATGCCTCATTGGAGGAGGTGGTGGACGTGGCCAAGCGGGCAAACGCCCACGGGTTCATCTCCCAGTTCGCGGATGGGTACCAGACGGTGATCGGCGAGCGCGGCCTGAAGCTGTCCGGTGGCCAGCGCCAACGCGTTGCAGTTGCGCGGGCAATGCTGAAGGATGCCCCGATTTTGGTGCTGGACGAGGCCACCTCCGCCCTGGATACCAAGGCGGAGCGCGCGGTGCAGGCCGGGCTGGATGAGCTGATGAAGGAGAGGACCACGATCATGATCGCGCACCGGCTGTCCACCATCGCGGACGTGGACACCATCATCACCCTGCGCGACGGCGAGATCGACGAGATCGGCTCCCCCGCCCAGCTGGCAACCTCCGGCGGCATTTATTCCGAGCTACTGCAACTCACCGCCTCCTCCTCCGCCGCGGACCGTGAGCGCCTGAAGGCTTTTGGTTTTCATGACGGCAGCGAGGACAGCTAAGTACCCTTGGGCCCCATGCAGTTCCCAGATCTTCAGACCCTTCAGGCCCGCGGCACGCGGAAGTGGACCCAGTTCGACCGTGACGTCATCCCCATGTTCGTCGCGGAGAGCGACTTCCCCACCGCCCCGCCGGTGAAGCAGGCGATTCTGGATGCCTGCGAGCGCGAAATGTTCGGCTACACCCCCGCCCCGCACGCCTCCGTGCTACCGGAGGTGCTCGCCGATTTTTACGACTGGCGCTACGGCTGGCGGCCGGACCCGGCGCGCATCTTCCCCGTGGCGGACGTGGTGCGCGGCGTGCTGCTGGCCATCCAGTACTTCACCGAGGGCGACGTGATCGTGCCCGTGCCCTCCTACTTCCCGTTCCTCAAGATCGCGCAGACGGCTGGGCGCAAGCGTATCGACGTCGGCTCCGAAGGCGGCCTCGACCTCGCCGAGGTAGAAGCTGCATTCAAGAACGGCGCGGGCAGCATCATCGTGACCAACCCGTTCAACCCGGGCGGCTGGATGTTCGACGCGGAAGAGCTGGACCAGATCTGCGAGATCGCGCGCCGCCACGGCGGGCGCGTGATTGTGGACGAGATCCACGCGCCCTTGGTCTACGAGGGCGCGCACGTGTGCGCCGCACAGCGCAACCCGGATGTGTGCATTACAGTGACCGCCACCTCGAAGGCGTGGAACGTTGCGGGCCTGAAGTGCGCGCAGATCATCTTCTCCAACGATGAGGACGTGAAGCGCTGGGACAAGGTCAGCCCCGTGGCCAAGGACGGCGTGGGCACGCTCGGCATCATCGCCGCGGAGGCCTGTTACCGGGACGGCCGCGAGTTCTTGGACGAGGAGGTGGCGCTGCTCAAGGCCAACCGCGATTACCTCGCCGAGGTGCTGCCGGAGAAGATCCCGGGCATCCGCTTCGAGCTCCCCCAGGCGACGTACCTGATGTTCCTGAACTTTGCGGAGACGAAATTGAACGTCGAAAAGCCTGCTGCCTACCTGCTGGAGCACGCTCGAGTGGCCATGAATGAGGGCGTGGACTTCGGCCCCGGCGGCGAGCACCGCGCGCGCATGAACTTCGCCACGTCGCCCGAGATTCTGGCGGAGGCAGTTGAGCGCATCGCGCGCGCGATCGAACTACGCTAGTTCCTCATGGAGCACACCCCCCAGGCCTCAGATTTCACCCCGCCCGCCCCGGTTGAGCAACCGTGGGAGCGCCCCGATCCGCAGTGGTACAAGGACGCCGTGTTTTACGAAGTCCTGGTCCGCGCGTTCTACGACCCGGACGGGACGGGCTCCGGCACGCTGAAGGGCCTGGAGGAGAAGCTGGACTACCTGCAGTGGCTGGGCGTGGACTGCCTGTGGCTGCCGCCGTTCTACGATTCGCCGCTGCGCGATGGCGGGTACGACATCCGCGATTTCCGCAAGGTGCTGCCGGAGTTCGGCACTGTGGAGGACTTCATCTCGCTGATTGACGCGGCGCACAAGCGCGGCATCCGCATTATCACGGACTTCCCCATCAACCACACCTCAGACCAGCACCCGTGGTTCATCCAGTCCCGCGAGGATCCGGAGGGCCCCTACGGGGACTACTACGTGTGGACGGACGATGACAAGCAGTACGACGGCACCCGCATCATCTTCATTGACACGGAGACCTCCAACTGGACCTGGGACCCCGTGCGCAAGCAGTTCTTCTGGCACCGCTTCTTCTCCCACCAGCCGGACTTGAACTACGACAACCCTAAGGTGCAGGAAGAAGTCCTGGACGTGATCCGCTTCTGGCTGGACCTGGGCATGGACGGCATCCGCCTGGACGCCATCCCGTACCTCTTCGAGCGCGAGGGCACGAACAGCGAGAACCTGCCGGAGACGCACGGCTTTATCAAGCGCGTGCGCAAGCTTTTCGACGAAGAGTACCCCGGCCGCTTCCTCCTCGCCGAGGCGAACCAGATGCCGCACGAGGTGGTGGAGTACTTCGGCGAGGGGACGGACGGCACCGGCGACGAATGCCAGATGGCCTTCCACTTCCCCGTCATGCCGCGCATCTTCATGGGCCTGCACAAGGAGACGGCGCAGCCCATCATCGACATCCTGCGCGAGACCCCGGACATCCCGGAGACCGCGCAGTGGGGCATCTTCCTGCGCAACCACGATGAGCTGACGCTGGAGATGGTGACGGAAGAGGAGCGGGACTACATGTACAAGTCCTACGCCTTCGACCCGCGCATGCGCGCCAACGTTGGTATCCGCCGCCGCCTCGCCCCGCTTCTGGGCGGGCACCGCGACCGCCTGGAGCTGGCCCACGCGCTGCTGCTTTCTCTGCCGGGCTCCCCGTTCCTGTACTACGGCGACGAGATTGGCATGGGCGACAACATCTGGCTGCCGGACCGCGACGGCGTGCGCACCCCCATGCAGTGGTCCAACGACCGCAACGGCGGCTTCTCCAAGGCGGACCCGGAGCGTCTGTACCTGCCGCCGGTGCGCAACGACCAGTACGGCTTCCACATCGTCAACGTGGAATCCCAGGTGAACCAGGACAACTCCCTGCTGCACTGGGTGCGCACGCTGGTGCATATCCGCAAGCAGTACAAGGCGTTCGGCCGCGGCTCCTACATCGAGGTGGAGCACGGCAACGAGCAGGTGCTGGCCTTCATCCGTGAGTACACCGACGACAACGGCCGCACCGAGCGCATCCTGTGCGTGCACAACATGAGCTCGCGCCCGCAGCCGGTGATGATGCAGCTGGCGCACTTTGCCGGCATCACCCCGCGCGAGCTGTCCGGCGGCGTGGAGTTCCCCACGATCGGCGAGCTGCCGTGGCTGACCACGCTTGCCCCGCACGGTTTCTTCTGGTTCGACATCTCCTAGGAGGCCTACCTTGATCGACATCACCGGAGAACGCTTTTTCGGCTCCAAAGCCGCGGCGGTGGGCGGCACCAGCGTCGCCAATGAAGCCCCGCTAGGCGGATACACCTGGCAGCTCATCGAAGTTGAGCTTCAGCGCGGTACCGAGGTCTACCAGGTGCTGGTGGAGGGCGACACGGACGTGTTGAACACGGACGCCGGCGCCACCGCCTACGTCGCCCACGCGCACGAGCTGGGCGAGGTCCACGGCACCCTCACCACCGGCCCCGCCACCCCGCTCGGCGCGGAGCAATCCAACACGTCGCTGGTGGTGGGCGACACCATCTTCAAGGTCTTCCGCAAGCTCGAGGGCGGCCTGAACCCGGACGTGGAGCTGCTCAGCCGCATCGACAACCCGCACATCGCCGCCGTGCACGGCTACGTCACCCGCGGCGACCAGACGCTGGCCATGCAGCAGGCGCGCATCGACGGCACCGACGGCTACCAGCTGGCCACCAGCGAGGGCCTCACTGTGGAAAGCGCCACCTCCCTCGGCGTCGCCATCCGCAGCGTCCACGACTCGCTGGCCAGCGCGTTCGGTACCGAGGAGGTTGACGCAGACGGCGTGCGCGCCGAGCTCCACGCCCGCCTGGACCGCAACATCGAGCGCGCCGCCGTGCTCAAGGACTACGAGGCAGGGCTTCGCACGCTTATCGACGGCGCCTTTACCCACCCCACCGTCACTGTCCAGCGCGTCCACGGCGACCTGCACTTGGGCCAGACACTGAAGACAGCGGATACCTGGTACCTCATCGACTTCGAGGGCGAGCCGGCCCGACCCCTGGAGGAGCGCCGCCGCCCTGACAGCCCGCTGCGGGATGTGGCGGGGATGGTGCGTTCCTTCGGTTACGCGTCTGCACCGCAGGAGCAGGTGGATGCGTTGCTGGCGGGGTACGGGGACGTCGAAAAGCAAATGCTCAACGCGTATATCGCGGACAAGGCGGCATACGAGGTTGCGTATGAGGCGAACAACCGTCCGGATTGGATCGACATCCCGCTGCGAGCGGTGAAGGACCTCACCGATCCCAATAGGTGAGATCCAGTTTCCAAAATCCGCCTGAGGGGCTACTGTGAATGAATCTCTTGCATTCCAGTGAATCCCAAGGAGGCCCTCAGATGGGTTCGACAGCCGTCACGTCGGGCGGGACGAAGCGTTCCGGCCTGACAATCGTGGTCACGTCGCTCGCGCTCTTTTCCATGTTCTTCGGCGCAGGCAACTTGATCTTCCCGCCCATGTTGGCCGTCCAGGCTGGCGATAACTTCTGGCCGGCCATCCTCGGCTTCCTGGGAACCGGAGCCCTGCTGCCGGTGCTGGCCGTGATCGCCATCGCCCTGGCAGGTGAAGACGTGCGCGATCTGGCCCAGCGCGCCGGCACCGTCTTCGGCCTCCTGTTCCCCATCCTGGCCTACCTGTCCATCGGCGCGTTCTACGCCCTGCCGCGTACCGGCGCCGTGTCCATGGAGACTGCGATCACCCCGCTGCTGGGCGTGCAGGGCACCGCGGCATCCGCGATCTTCAACATCGTGTTCTTCGGCATCGCGCTGGCGCTGTCTTGGAACCCGATCCGCATCATGGACACCCTGGGCAAGTTCCTGGTGCCCGCGCTGGTGGTGCTGCTGGTGATCATGATCGCCGTCTCCCTCACCCGCTTCGACGCCCAGGCTGCCGCCCCGGCCGCTGAGTACGCAGAGAGCGCGTTCACCGCCGGCCTGCTCGAGGGCTACCTCACCATGGACTCCATCGCGGCGCTGGCGTTCGCCATCGTGGTCATTTCCACCCTGAGCAACAAGGGCTACCACGGCCGCGAGCTGGTCAACGGCACCATCATCGCCGGCATCGGCGCAGGCATCATGCTCGCCCTGATCTACCTGGGCCTGGGCGGCATCGGCCGCGTCATCCCCAACGGCGCGCAGTACGAAAACGGCGCGGGCCTGCTCGCAGAGGCGTCCAACCTGACCATGGGCAACATCGGCCAGATCGTGTTCTCCCTCGTCGTGCTGCTGGCCTGCCTGACCACCGCCGTGGGCCTGATCACCGCAACGTCCGAGTACTTCCACGATCAGTTCTTCGGCTCCTACCGCATGTGGGCCATCATCTTCACCGTCTGGTCCATGGTGTTTGCCACCCAGGGCCTGAGCTTCATCATGACCATCGCCGCACCGGTGATCGGCTTCCTGTACCCGCCGGCGATTGCCCTGATCCTGGTCACGCTGATTGAGCCGGCGTTCCGTTCCAAGACCCGCTTCACCTGGGCCCTGATCATCCCAGTGTGGACCGCGGTGGTCTACTCCCTGATCGAGACCTTCATCGGCCAGGGCTGGGGTGCCTCCGCGCTGGAGCCGATCATCTCCTGGACGCCGCTCTTCGGCGCCGGCCTCGGCTGGGTTGTGCCGGTGGCCATCGCCTTTATCATCGGCCTTGTGCTGGACTTCATGAACCCGAAGCCGGCGCGCGAGCTCGGCGAGGTACGTTGACGTGTCCAACAGGCGTACCGTGGAGGCATGAAGCTTTCACTGATTGATTTCTGCACCCGCTACCCCAACGAAACCGTGGGCGAGGCGATGGAACGCTCCGTCGCATTCGCCCAGTCCGCGGAAGCGTTGGGGTATTCGCGTATCTGGTACTCCGAGCACCACAACATGACGTCCATCGTGTCCTCGGTGCCCTCGGTACTTATCTCCCACATCGGCGCCCGCACCAACTCCATCCGCTTGGGCGCCGGCGGCGTGATGCTGCCCAACCACTCCCCGTACGTCATCGCGGAGCAGTTCGGCATGCTGGAGGAGCTGTACCCGGGCCGCATCGACCTGGGCCTCGGCCGCGCCCCCGGCACCGACCAGCAGACGCTCGGCCGGGCCCTGCGCCGCGATCCCCGCGCCGCCGAGAACTTCCCGCAGGACGTGCAGGAGCTCCAGGCGTGGCTTTCCAACGAGTCCCCGCTGCCGGGCGTGGTGGCCACCCCCGGTTTTGACACCAACGTCCCGCTTTATATTCTCGGCTCCTCCATGTTCGGCGCGTCCCTCGCCGCCCAGCTCGGCCTGCCGTATTCCTTCGCCTCCCACTTCGCCCCGCAGGCGTTGGAGCAGGCCACCACCTACTACCGCGAGAACTACAAGCCTTCGGAGCGTTACCCGGAGCCGTACTGCATCGCCGCCGTCAACGTCATCGCCTCCGACACCGCGGAGGACGCGGAGCGCCAGGAACACCTCGTGCACCGCGAGCGTGTGCGCGCTTTCGTGGGCCGCAGGGGCACCCCGCTTAACGACGATCAGTTGGACAGCATCGTCCAGTCCTACCAGGGCAAACAGATCATTGACATGCTGCGCTACACCGCCAAGGGCACCGGGGGGGATGTCAAGGAGTACCTCACCTGGTTCGCCGACCACGCCAAGGCGGATGAGCTGATGATCTCGTTGCAGGCCCCCAGCCACGAGGAGGCGCTGCGCTCCATGGAAATTGTGGCTGACGCAATGGGGTAACCTCTGTGCGATGAAGCACAACCGGCTCGCCGGCGCGCTAGTAGCCGCGGCCACCCTCACCGCCTGCGCCCCGGCACAGACGCCGTCCGCGGGGCAGCTCACCGTGGCTGCCTCCGCGCCTCCGGCCAGCCTGGATTTCACCACCACCGGCGGCGCCGCCGCACCCCAGGCACTCATGGGCAACGTCTACGAGACGCTGGTGCGTATCGACGATGCGGGCCAGCCCCAACCTTTCCTGGCAACCTCCTGGGATGTCAGCGAGGACGGCACCGTGTACACCTTCCACCTCCGCGAGGGGGTGACGTTTGCAGACGGCACCCCGTTCACCGCGGACGATGCCGCCTTTTCCATCACCTACGTCTAGGAATCCTGGACCAACGGCCTGAAGCACCAGATGGATCCGGTGGTGAGTGCTACGGCGATCGCGCCGCTGACGCTCGAGGTGGTGTTGGAGAAAGCGTCGGAAAGCTGGCTCTGGTCTATGGGCACCTTCACCGGCGCGATGATGAGCCCCGCGAGCGTGGAGCGGCTTGCCACTGACCCGCTGGGCACCGGCCCGTACACCCTGGAGCGCTTCGATGTGGGCACGGCCGTGCATTTCACGGCGCGCGACGATTACTGGGGCGGGCCCGTGGGCCACGACGCGCAGATCCGCTACTTCGCGGACGCCGTCTCCGCCGTCAACGCGCTGCGTGCCGGCGACGTGGACGTGGTGTGGGCGATGCAGGCCCCGCAGCTGATCGGTGCGCTGCCTGCGGAGATCGGCGTGGAGGTGGGCACCACCAACGGCGAGGTGCTGCTTTCCATGAACAACAACGCCGCGCCGTTCGACGACCCGGATGTGCGCCGCGCCGTGGCCTACGCCATCGACCGCGATGCCGTGAACCAGGTGGTGTATGGCGGCCTGGCCACGGACACCGGCGGCGCGCCCGTCCCGCCGAGCGACCCCTGGTTTACGGGCCGAGACTACTACCCCTTCGACCCGGACAAGGCCCGCGAGCTTCTGGCCGGGCGCACGCCGGAGATCACCATCACGGTGCCCAACCTGCCCTACGCGCAGACTGCGTCCGAGCTCATCTTCTCCCAGCTGCGTGACGTGGGCTTTGAGGTCCGCTTGGAGACGGTGGAGTTTCCCGCCGTGTGGCTCAACCAGGTGCTCAAGCAGCACGACTACCAGGCGTCGCTGATTGCGCACGTGGAGCCGCGCGACGTTGCCAACCTCTTCGGTAACCCGGAGTACTACTTGGGCTACGACTCCGCGGCCGCCCGCGAGCTCATCGCGCAGGAGCGATTCGGCGAGGCAGTGGACCAGATCATGGCGGATGCCGCGGCCTTGACCCTGGTCAACGCGCCGAACATCGTGCTTGTGCGCCCCGGTATCACCGGCGTGAACCCCAACGTGGTCACGGACGCGCTGCCGCTGCACACGATCGGAGGTGTCTCATGAAAGCCATCGGCGCAAGCGTGCTGCGCTTCGTGGGCCTTCTCGCCGCCGCCAGCGTGATCATCTTCGTGCTGCTGCGCGCGGTGCCGGGCGACCCGGCGCGCGTGGCCCTCGGCGTGAACGCGACCGAGGAGGCCGTGGCGGAGCTTTCGCAGCGCTTGGGCACGGACCGCCCGCTGGTGGAGCAGTACTTCAGCTGGATTTCCGGTCTAATCACCGGGGACTTCGGGGTCTCACTGGCCAGCGGCCAGAACATGACGTCCACCATCCTGGAGCGCGGCGGGGTGTCGCTGACGCTGACGTTGGCCGCTGTCGTCGTCGCGCTGGCCGCCGCGGTGCCGCTGGGCGTGCGCTTGGCCCGCCGCCCCGGCCCGGTGCTGGAGGTGCTCACGCAGCTGGGCATCGCGGTGCCGTCCTTCCTGGTGGGCATCCTCCTTGTCGCGCTATTTTCGGTGCGCCTCGGCTGGCTGCCGGCCAACGGGTGGGGCACGGTGCGCCACGCGATTTTGCCCGTCGCGTCGCTGGCGCTGGTGCAGGCCGCAATTCTGACGCGCTACGTCCGCACCGCGGTGGCCAGCGAGATGGGCAAGGATTATGTGCGTACGGGTAGGGCCCAGGGAGCGTCGATAAGCGACGTGCTCTACGGGCACGTCCTGCGCAACGCCGCGCTGCCGGTGCTGACGGTGACCGGCCTGCAGCTGTCCACCATGATTGTGGGCGCGGTGGTGATTGAGCGGGTGTTCGCGATTCCTGGGCTGGGCTCTTTGCTTATCGACGCCGTGGGCAACCGCGATCTCACCACCGTCCAAACGGTGATGATGCTCCTGGTTACGTTCACGCTGCTGGTGAACCTGGTGGTGGACGTGCTCTACGCCGTGATTGATCCGAGGGTGCGGGCATGAAGCGGGCCGGCTGGATTCTGGTAGGCGCGCTTGCGGCGCTGGCTGTGGTGTCTTTGGTGTGGACGCCGTACGACCCGCTGCAGGCGAACCCCGCCGCGCGGCTGCAGGGCCCGAGCTGGGCGCACTGGCTGGGGACGGATGAGCTGGGCCGCGACATGGCCTCGCGCATCATGGCGGGCGCCCGGTTGACACTGGCCACGGCGCTGAGCGCGGTGGCGATCTCTGCGCTGATCGGCATTCCGCTGGGCATCACCGCAGGCATGCGCCGCGGCGACAAGGCGATCATGGCTGGCGCGGACCTGCTGCTGGCGTTCCCCGCGCTGCTCTTGGCCATCGTGTTCACCGCAGTGTTCGGCGCGAGCATGTGGATTGTGGTGCTGGCGATCGGGATTGCGGGCATCCCCGGCTTCGTGCGCGTGGCGCGCGTGGGCACGCTGCAGGTAATGAGCCAGGACTACATCCTGGCCGCCCGCATGGCCAAGGTGCCGCGAGCACGGATTGCGCGCCGCCACGTGCTGCCCAACATCGCGCACCTGCTGACCACCCAGGCTTCCGTGGCGCTGGCGCTGGCCATCCTCGCGGAGGCGGGCTTGTCCTTCCTGGGCCTGGGTGCGCCCGCGCCCTACGCCAGCTGGGGCCGCATGCTCCAAGCCTCCCAGCCGTTTCTGGCCACCGCGCCGCACCTGGCACTCTGGCCCGGCCTGGCGATTGCGCTCACGGTGCTGGGCTTCAACCTGATCGGAGGCCACCGTGATCCACGTTGATGCCCTCACCATTCCCGGCCTGCTGCACGACATCACCTTCGAGGTCGCGCCGGGCGACCGCCTGGGCATTATCGGTGAGTCCGGCTCCGGCAAGTCACTCACCGCGCTCTCCATCATGGGGCTGACGAACGTGCCCACCGAAGGCTCCATCACCGTGAGCGGCGTGGAGATGGTGGGCACGCCCGACCGCGTACGTCGCAAGGTGCGCGGCAAGGTGGTCGGCATGGTGTTCCAGGAGCCGATGACGGCCCTGGACCCGCTGCGCAAAATCGGCTCCCTGGTTTCCCGCGAACTCCTCGCCGAGGTGGGCGTCGACCGCCCGGAGGCCTACCCGCACCAACTTTCCGGCGGCCAGCGCCAACGCGTCCTCATCGCACTGGCCTTGAGCCAGAACCCTGACTACCTGATCTGCGACGAGCCCACCACCGCCCTCGACGTCACCGTCCAGCGCCAGATCCTGGACCTCATCGACCGCCTCGTGGAGGCGCGCGGCATGGGGCTCATCTTCATATCCCACGACCTCGCCGTGGTCAACCACATGACCTCGCGCGTGCTCACTTTCAAAGACGGGCGCATCGTGGACAGCCATTCCGAGTACGCCCGCGCGCTCGCGGCGGCCTCGCACCCCGGCCCGCCCGCGGCACCCACCCCGCTCGGCGAACCCATCGTCTCCCTCTCCGGCGTTTCCCTCACGCGGGGGCATACGCAAGCGCTTGACGACGTCTCCTTGACCGTGCGCCGCGGCGAACGATTGGGCCTGGTCGGCGGCTCCGGCTCCGGCAAAACAACGCTGCTGCACACCATCGCGGGCTTGCTGAAACCAGATACCGGCACCGTGGATGCGCGCGGCACCATGCAGATGGTGTTCCAAGACCCGTACTCCTCCCTGGATCCGCGCATGCGGGTGATCGATTCGGTGGCGGAAGCGGGCGTCGATACGCAGCGCGCCCAGGACGTGCTCGCCGGGGTGGGTCTTGCGGGCATGGGCGGACGCCTGCCTCGGGAGTTTTCCGGCGGACAGCGCCAGCGCATCTCCATTGCGCGCGCCGCCGCCCCGCGCCCGGACATCCTGCTCGCGGACGAACCGGTCTCCGCCCTCGACGTCACCGTGCGCAAGCAGGTGCTCGAGCTTATCGACGACACCGTGGGCGACGGCACCCTCATCTTCTGCTCCCACGACCTTGCCGTGGTGCGCGAGCTCTGCCCGCGCATCGCGGTGATGCACCGCGGCCGGATCGTGGAACACGGGGATACCGAGGAGATCTGGCGGGGTCCCCAGCACGAGTACACGCGCACGCTCATACAATCGCGGCTATGACCGCCCAGGCCCCGCAGATCACCGTGGTCGGCTCCATTAATGCCGACCTCACCGTCAACGTCGCCCGCCACCCTTCCCCCGGCGAGACGCTCTTGGGCACCGGCGGCGGGGTCACGCCCGGCGGCAAAGGCGCGAACCAGGCTGTGGCAGCCGCGCGCCTCGGGGCGCGGGTGGCGCTGGTGGGCGCCGTCGGCCGGGATGCGAACGCCGCGCCCGCGACCGCGCTACTCCGCGAGGCCGGGGTGGACATGACTCACGTCGAAGAGGTGGACGGCGTGACCGGCCTTGCGGTGATTACGGTTGATCGCGCCGGGGAGAACACCATCATTGTCGTGCCGGGGGCGAACGAGGTGGTGGATCAAGTGTTCGTCGAGAAGCATCGTGCCCCTGTGGAGGCCGCGGAGCTCGTGCTGCTCCAGGGCGAGATCCCCGCGGATGGGTTCGCGCAGGCGGTTGAGTTGGCGCGCGGGCGAGTTGTGGTGAATCTGGCGCCCGTGGTGGATGTGCCGCGGGAAGCCCTTTTGGCTGCGGATCCGCTCATGGCCAACGAGCACGAGGCTGGGCTGATCCTGGCGCAGCTCGGGCACGATTCCGCAGGTGAGCCGCCTCAGCTTGCAGCGCGTCTGGTGGCTGCCGGCTTTACGACGGTCGTGCTCACACTCGGCGCCGAAGGTGCCCTTGTTGCCGATGCTTCGGGTGTCCGATCGGTGCCTGCCCCGCGCGTGGACGCGGTAGACACCGTCGGCGCAGGCGACGCGTTTGCGGGCGCGTTCTGCTGGCGCATCGTTGCAGGTGACAGCCTCGATGAGGCCGCAGCCTTCGCGGCGCGCGTGGGCGCGTTTTCGGTCACCCGGCCCGGCGCGCAGCCGTCCTACCCGCTAGCGGGTGACGTAGAACATTAGGGACTGATCCAACAGGTGCTCCTCCACGCGCTCAAAAGCGCTGGTGAGAGCGTCAAATTCGTGCACTTCAGCGTCTGTGAGCTTGACCTGCTCGCGGGGAACCGGTGTCTGCATGCCGCCATTGTAGCCCGCAAGTTACAGGCGCGTGATTCGATCCTTATTCGAGCGGCGGATTATATCGTTATCGAACGTTTATTTGCGTATTGACACACCGTTGGGATCGTGGTTTATAATGGCACTCAAATCAATCTAACGAAAGTTAGTCACACCGTTCTAGTGAGAGGAACGATGCGTCACATGCCACCTAGCAGTTCTTACTTTGCCACAGAGCGCCCCGGCGATCAGTTGTGCCACGAAGCACAAATGATACGTATAGCGGAGCACGCGATCTTTGGAAGCCTCGCACATGGAGGCGATTCTGCCCTGGATTATGAGCTCACGCTCGCCCGCATCCAGTCCGCCACCGGGTGGCCCAAGGCTGCCGTCGACCGCGGCATTTTCGGCTACCACCGCCTCCGCCACCTCCCCCGCTTGCGCGCACTGCAGGACGAGACAAAACGCCTGGACATCCCCCGCTTGCGCGCCGTCGACGCGGCTGTGGCCATCCTCGGCTCGGAGCCGGACCCGGAGCTTTTGGCGCTTATCGACGACTACTTGGTCAACCTCTTCACCCCCACCCGCATCGCCCAAGAGTTGCCGGGCCAAAGGGCTATCACGGAGCGACTGCACAGGCTTATCACCACCCACTGCCCGGAGGTCGGTTTTGACGAGAAGAAGCGCAAGAAGCGCTCCGCCAACGCAAACGGCCGCGAGCTGCAGTGGTTCGACGTGCTGTTGGGCGAGGACGGCATGGCCGGACTCCAATTCAGCGGCGACCGGATCTCACTTGCCACCATCCGCGAAAGCGTGCGGACTACAGCGAAAGAGCTGAAGACCACCGAAGCGGATGCATTTTTCAAGCTGCTAGCTGGCGAAGTGGCGCCAGAGCCGACAATCACCATCAATGTGTTCCGCCCCTCCAGCGAAGGAGAAGGTGTTTCTGCCTACGTCCCCGGCTTCGGCTGGACCGACGCCACCAGCACCGCAATCTTGGAGGACCTGATCGCGCGGGGGAAGGCGAAGGAGGTGGATCTTTCGAACGTCGAAAAGCAGGAAGTGCCCGGGTACGCGCCTACCACGAAGATGCGTACGTACGCCGAGGCGCGCGACGGGTGCTGCGTATACCCCGGGTGCAGCCGGCCGGCGGCGACGTGCCAGCTAGACCACCGCATCCCGTTCGATGAGGGCGGCCCCACCACGCCGAGCAATCTCTTCACGTTGTGCCAGACGCATCACAACTTGAAGACCGATCGTCGGGCATTCTACGTGCCGGACCCGTCGACCGGCGACATTATCTGGCTCTTCTCGGACGGCACGTACGCCATCCGCCAGGACGCCGGTGTGCTGCGCAGCCAGATCACACCGGTGAACCCGCGTTGGCGCAGCTCGGTGGAGCAACGCCAGAAAGCGAAGGACCGGGCCGCCGAGTTCCTGGCCAAGGGGCACGCGCTTCTCGACGAATACGAAACCACCCACAACCTCGACCACTATCTTCGCGCCATTGACCAGCTGGAACGCGAGTACGACATGGAGTTTCCGTTCCTGCCGGAACTGCCGTGGGAGGAGCCGCTGCCGGAAGAACCGGTCGAGGGGCCGTGCCCCGACCCGCTGTACGATGTCAACCCCGAGGGATACACGTTCGAGGACGGCAACGCGATGCTGCCCGCGTAGGAAAGGGAGTGCCGGCGTGGAGTTTCACCGCCTCGCTAAGGAGCAACAGCTGTGGAAGCTGGGCCTCGAGCTGCTCCTCTTACCTGTGTTGTTGATGGTATTCGCGGTGCTCGGCGTGGCGCTGTACTCGAACCCGCCCCGCGGCATCGAAACGATGACGGACGTGTTCGTCCTCGCCGCCGTCCTCCCTGTGCCGTTCCTCGCGGCGCGGATCATGGGCCGCGACCCGGCGGCGCTGATTTCGGTGGCGAAGCGGGTGCGGTGGGACATCGTGGGCAAGTCCGCCGCAATCGCCGTGCCACCGTACGCGATTTGGCTGGCAATTAACGCGGCCGACGGGGAGGCCCAGTTCACGCGGTTCACCCTCTGCCTGCTCGTCGTCTACATCCTGGTCACACCCCTGCAAGCCGCGACGGAAGAACTCCTCTTCCGCGCCAGCCTGCCGCAAATCCTCGGCGCGCGGCTCCGCTCGCCGTGGCTGGCCTACGGGATCCCCATGATCCCGTTCATATTCCTGCACATCTACAACTGGCTCGGGCTGTTAGACATCGTGGTGTTCGCCGCGTGCGCCGCCTACCTCACGTGGCGCACCGGCGGGATCGAGGCCGCGGTTGTGCTCCACGCCGCGAACAACATCATGGTGTTCGGCGGGGAGGCCCTCCACCCAAATAGGCCGGTCTTGGTGGAGGTCAGCCCGCAGCTCGCCGCGACGTCCATCGCGGTGACGGTGGCGGTTACCGGATTACTAGCGCTCCGTCTGCGCCCACAGCAACGTTTGCTGCCGTCGCCGCAACCAAGTTGATGCGCTGCCAGGACCCGCCCGGGCCCTGCCAATCCAACGGGTTGCCGGCCGGCGCGGCCGTGCGGCGCAGCACTTCAACGCGCTGCTCCCAGGAAAGCTCCGGGAAGCGCGCGGCCAGCAGCACCGGGGCAGCCTGCGGGACGTCCATGGCGGCGTCGGGGACGTAGACCGTCGGCAAGCCGTAGCCCATCCAGCCCTCCATGCGGCGCACGGCTTCAGGCGTGGTCACGTACGGCGTGTCTGTGGCCACCAGCTCGCCGATGGTCTTGCCGGTGCGCCACTCAATCTCCGCGCGCAGCTCCGCACCTGCCTGGTTCAGGGCATCGCGCATCTTCGGGTCGTTCAAACGGTCCGCAGCCGCCGCGTAGCCGGACATGCGCCCGCCGATCACGTCCAGCGGGTAGTGCACGCCAAGGACAATGCGGGAGTTGCCAGCCTCCGCGCCGCGGTACAACAGCTGCGGGGCGAGCTCCGGCACCATGTACGCCAGCAGCGTGGTGGTCATGGTCGCCTGGTTGGTGTGCCCGGACGGGAACGCGGGCGAGGTGAGGTACAGGTCCCCGGTTTCCGGGGTGTTGTAGCGGTTGATGCGCTCCGGCGCCGCGATGTGCGGGCGCGGGTAGTTGAAAATGCGCTTCTCAATCAGCGTGGAGTTCGCAACGCCGCCGGTCCGCGCCAGGTAGCCGTTGTCCAGCAGGTAGGACGTCTTGGGCAAACGCCCCTCACGCAGCGCCGCGCGGAACGCGTCCCCGAACTCCGCGCCCAAGGCGGGAGAGAGCGCCGTGAGCAGCCCGCCCGAGGACGCCACCGCGTCTACCTGCGCCGTGGCAATCTGCTCCGGCGTGGCGGTGTTGTTGATGCGCACCACCGTGTCCATGTTCGCCGCCATCGTCTGCGGCTGGGTGTCCCTCACCTGCGGGAACAGTCGGTTCACCTCGGCGTAGATGCCGTACTTGTACGGCGAGATGTCAGAGATGTAGCCGGTCAGATACGCCGGCGAGAACGGCCGAGGCACTGGCCCGTCCGGGTGCTGCACAATCGGCGCGCCGATGGAAGACCCGGTGACCTCACTGCGCAGCTGCGGCAGGGTCACCGCACCAGCGGCGGGGGCACACACAAGGGAGGCGGCGGTACACAGGGCACCAAGCTTGACGACGTTCATTTTCACACCGAAAAGCCTAAAAGAACCCTGTCAGTCCAGCATCTCGAACAGGCCCTTCGCCACCTCCCGGCCGTGGACCCAAATGCCGTCGTGGAACCATTCGTCGTGGCTCCACAACTTGAGGTTGCCAATGCGCGAAGCGGAGTCCGCCGTCAGCTCGTAGGGGATGAAGAGGTCCGGCTTGAACAGCAACGCCGCGGTAGGCACCTCGTTGCCGGAGAGGTCCCGTGCCTGGGCGGTCAGCGTGTCCATGTGCTGCACCTCATCCACCGCCCCGTAGAAGGGCTTAAGCGCCGGGTCCTCCTCGAAGTGGGTGGCAAAGAAGTGGTTGCCCAAGAGGGTCAGGTCCGCGAACTCCTCCCGGTAGATCCGCTCCGCGGACCAGCGCGTGGGGTGGCCGGGGCGCGCCATGACGGATTCGTGCACCACAGCCCACAGCGGCATGGTCTCCAAAGAGATGATGCTGCCCACCTGCGCCAGGAAGTCCCCGCGCAAGCGCTTCTCGCCCCGGTAGGTGGTAAACGGCATCTCCATCAGGGTGGCCAGGGCACCGAAGTCGCCCTCCTCCCCCAACAGCACCCCGACCATGCGGAAGCGTGTGGAGGAAAGCCGCTCCCCCGTCGGCATCCGCACGTCGTGGTTTTCCAGGTGGTCCGCCACCTCTTCCACGCGCGCCTTGATCCACGGCACCGCCGCGAAAAGCTCCTCCTGCCGCGCGCGAAGCAACGCGAAGGTCAACCGGTTGAACGCGTCCACGTCCATCTCCGGCTCCGGCACCGCACCGACCAGGTGCACGCGGCGCAACCCCGAGGGGAAGTAGGACAGGTAGGACCCCGCGCACGCCGCGCCGAAGGAATTACCCAGCAGGTCCCACTGCTCCACGCCCAGGTACTCGCGCATCGCCTCCGCATCCGCCGCCACGTCCGGCGGGCGCAGGTGGGCTAGAAAGTGAGCGTCGATACGCTCGGGTGTCGTGCGGTCGATCTTTGTGGAGCGGCCGGTGCCCCGTTCGTCGATAAGCAGGACGCGGTAGCGTTTCAGTGCCTCCGGGATCCAGTCCATCAGCATGCGCGGGCCGGGTTTACCGGGGCCGCCCTGGAAGTAGACCAGGTAGGGCAGGCTCGCGTCGGTGTACAGCTCACGGGCGAAGACCGTGATCTCGCCGCGCGCGGGGTCCGCACGGTCGATGGGCACGGTGATTTCGTGCTCGCGCTGCGTCACGCCAGGGAGATAGACGGTGGAGTTCGCGGGCGCCACGGTAGCCTCCAAACTATGCAGTTGCGCTCTTACAAAGAGGTCGGCCACGATTTTCCGGTGCCCGACACGTTCGAGGCACCGATTCTACCGGAGTGGCGCCTGGCCACGTTCTCGCTGGTTCTGCCCATTCCCGCGGCGGCGGGCCTTGGGGATGAGCCCTTCGACTTCGCCGCCCACGGCTGGGCGTACGGGCGCGACAAGGGCGTGCGCATTGTGGAAAACCCGGCGTGGGATGCGGAGCGGCAGGTGTGGCGCAAGCCGGACGTGCGGCGCAACTACTACGGCCACCCGATCGTGGAGGGCGGCAAGCCCTATTACAACGACGCCCGCATCCGCTTCGTCGACCCCATCGACACCTCCGTTGGTGCCCGTTCCATCGACGTGGACATCGCCTCCTTCGAAGGCGCCGCCGCCGGCATCGAGGAGTTCGCGCACGAGGACCGCGGCAAGCAGCGCATCCTCGAGGACGGCGGCGTGAGGCAGGAGCTTTCGCTTATCGACGCCGGCTGGGACGCCAACATCTTCGCCCACCACCTGATCTTCGAACCCGTGCGCAACGAAACGTTTTTCTACCTGGTGAATTATGACGAGCAGCTGCCCTGGGAGGACCAAGTCCGCGGCGAGCGAGACAGCCACGGGCCCGCCACCTTGCGCCTGCTCTCCGCCGAGGTGATGCAGTTCCACGACCTGAACCTGGCCGCGACGCACGTGACCAGCGATTTTTTGATCCTCAACGTGGCGGCGGAGAACATTTCTTCCGCCACGCTGGGGTTCTTGAGCTCCGCGCTGCGGCGCCCGCGCAACAGCTCCCAGTTCTACAAAGTGGATGAGGAGTACAAGGAAAGCCCGCCGCAGCTGCACGTGTTGACCAAGTTTGTGAACCTGGCGGTGGCCCAGATCGATGCCGCGTTGGGGCGGGAGCAGTCGATGGTGGTGTCGTCTGAAGGCAAGCTGATCGCCACGGCGGAGGCACCCGGCCCCACTGGCACCTTCGCCCTGCCCGCGCCGCAGCGGGTGGCCATGGCTATTCCGAACCCGGCTCGGCCGCCGGAAGACCACCAGAAGACGCTGAGCGAGGGCAATAACGGCTCAGTGCCGGAGGACATCGGCGGGCCCCTAGTGCTGCAAACCCGCAACTCCAAGTGGAAGTGGCACGAGCAGTGGGCGTGGCAGATTCTGGAGGGCGCGGATTCCTACCCGGAGCTGGTGCCGTACCAGACGCCGGAGGGCTTGGAGCACCTGCTGGCCGCGCAGTTGTCCTCGTGGACCGTCATGACCTCGGACGAGGGCGTGGGCATGGTGCGCACCAAGTCCGCCAGCCGCGAGGGCATGCGCTACTGGTCCATGGCCAACACCCGGTTCGTGGACTTGGTGATGTTGCAGATGCGGGCGCAGGCTGGCGAGACGCACCTGCGCAAGACGCTGCAGGTTGCGGGCGAGCGCTCTGCGGCCTCCATCGGCGAGGCCTCCCACGCCGAGCTGCGCGGGGACCTGGAGCGGATGGAAAAGCTGCAGCTGGATCACATTGAGATCCGCGACAAGCTGTGGTTCCGCACCGTGCCGGGCCGCGACATTGACACCCGCGTGCTGCAGGGGTTGCAGCGCGCCACCGGGTTCAACCAGCTGCGGGAGGATTTCGACTCCAAGGTGCGCTCCCGCCAGGACGTGATCCGCAACCGCTTCGAGCAGCTCTCCGGCGAGATCGCGGAGGAGGAGTCGAAGCGCGCGGAGGCAATGAACCTGGTCCTAGGCTTCGTCGCCGCCGCAATCGGTGCCCCGGACTGGGCAGACGCGGCGGGCGTAACCACACTCGGCGGGATGCTCGGCCTGGGCCTGATCATCTTCGTGGCCATGTTCGCCGTGGTGTGGATTATGCAGGCTGGCTTTAGGTGGCTTCGTCGGTAGATAGCGCCGCCACGAATGCTTCCTGCGGCACCGTCACGGAGCCGATGGATTTCATGCGCTTCTTGCCGGCCTTCTGCTTCTCCAGAAGCTTGCGCTTACGGGAAATGTCGCCGCCGTAGCACTTGGACAGCACGTCCTTGCGCAGGGCGCGGATGTTCTCGCGGGCGATGATCTTGGAGCCGATCGCGGCCTGCACCGGCACCTCGAACTGCTGGCGCGGGATGAGCTCCTTGAGCTTCTTGGTCATCTTGTTGCCGTACCACTGCGCGGAATCCTTGTGCACGATGGCGGAGAACGCGTCCACCGGCTCGCCCTGGAGGAGGATGTCCACCTTCACCAGGTCACCCAGCTGCTCGCCCGCGTCCTCGTAGTTCAGGGAGGCGTAGCCCTTGGTGCGGGATTTCAGCATGTCGAAGAAGTCGAAGATGATCTCGCCCAACGGCATGATGTAGCGCAGCTCAACGCGGTCCTCGGAGAGGTACTCCATGTTCTTCATGGTGCCGCGCTTGGACTGGCACAGCTCCATCGTCGTGCCCACGAATTCCTGCGGGACGATGATGGTCATGTTCACAATCGGCTCGTAGACTTCCTGGATCTTGCCGCCCGGCCAGTCGGACGGGTTGTGCACGATCTGCTCGGTGCCGTCTTCGCGGATCACGCGGTAGGTCACGCTCGGCGCGGTGGAAATCAGGTCCAGGTCGAATTCGCGCTCCAGTCGGTCGCGGGTGATCTCCATGTGCAGCAGGCCCAAGAAGCCGCAGCGGAACCCGAAGCCCAAGGCGACCGATGTCTCGGGTTCCCAGGTCAAGGAAGCGTCGTTAAGCTGGAGCTTCTCAAGCGACTCGCGCAGGTCCGGGAAGTCCTCCTGGCTCACCGGGAAGAGGCCGGAGTACACCATGGGCTTGACTTCCTCGAAGCCCTCGAGCGGCTCCTCGGCGCCCTTGGAGGCCCACGTCACCGTGTCGCCCACGCGGGTTTCGCGCACGTCCTTCACGCCGGTGATCAGGTAGCCCACCTCGCCGGGGCCCAAGCCCTTGGTCTTCTTCATGGTGGGCGAGACCACGCCGATCTCCAGGATTTCCAGGCGGGTGCCGGTGTTCATCATCTGCACCTGCTGGTTGGGCGTGAGCTTGCCGTCCACCATGCGCACGTAGGTGACTACGCCGCGGTAGGTGTCGTAGACCGAGTCGAAGATCAGGGCGCGGGCCGGCGCGTCCTCCGGGTGCTCCGTTGTCGGGGCGGGGATGAGTTCCACCACCTTGTCCAGAAGCTCCGGCACGCCCTGGCCGGTCTTGCCGGACACGCGCAACACGTCCTCGGTCTCGCAGCCGATGATGTTGGCGATTTCCAGCGCGTACTTCTCCGGGTCCGCGGCCGGCAGGTCGATCTTGTTCAGCACCGGGATGATCTCAAGATCATTCTCCATGGCCATGTACAGGTTGGCCAGGGTCTGGGCTTCGATGCCCTGAGCGGCGTCGACAAGCAGGATCGCGCCCTCGCACGCGTCGAGGGAGCGGGAGACCTCGTAGGAGAAGTCCACGTGGCCCGGGGTGTCAATCATCTGGAGGACAAACTCCTCCCCCGCCAGCTCGCCCGTTTGCACCGTCCACGGCAGGCGCACGTTCTGGGCCTTGATGGTGATGCCGCGCTCGCGCTCAATGTCCATGTTGTCCAGGTACTGGTCGCGCATGTCGCGCGCGTCAACCACGTTGGACAGCTGCAGAATGCGGTCGGCCAAGGTGGATTTACCGTGGTCGATGTGCGCGATAATGCAGAAGTTACGGATGCGACTGGGATCCGTGAACGTCTCCTCCGCAAAGTTCTTCTTTTGAGCAGCCATAATTAGCACATCCTACCGGCCAGTGACCTAAAGTGAGCGCAAGAGGGCTCACATGAGGAGGTCGGGCTGCTATGGCTGCAATGCGCAAGCGCAAACGCACCACGTCGCTGGACCAGGGCCTCGCGCTGCTCAACGCGCGCCTCGCAGCCCCTGCGGCGGAACGCAGAGGCAAACGCGCCGCCCGCGTCAGCGTGCGCTCCACGGGCAAAGTTCCGCGCAATATTTATTACGCCCCGGATATGGACGGCAACGCGGAGCCGGGCGAAGTGGTGTGGGTGACCGTGCCCTCCCACCCGCCGGCGGAGCGGTCCATGCTGGTGGTCGGGCGCGAGCAGCACGAGGTCTTGGGGCTTTTAATCTCCCCCGTCAAGGCGCACGCGGATGAGCAGCACTGGCTGGGCATCGGCTCCGGCGAATGGGAGGCCTCCGGCGAGCCGTGCTGGGTGCGCCTGGATAAGACCCTCTTCGTGCCGGAGACGGACGTGCACCGCCGCGGCACCATCATTCCGCCGCTGCGTTTTGAGCGCGTGGCAAGCCGGCTGCGGGACCGCTTCGACTGGGGATAGCAGCCGATAGGCGTTTTGGTCGCGCGCGCGTGAGCTGCTAGCTTTGAGGAGTTGTCTCGCAGGGGTGCGCGACGCTACGCAGGCAGGACCTTGGGCCTGCGTCCTTTCAAAGCCGCCGCGCTGCTTGCCCCGCAAGACGATCGAAGTCAATCGTCGATACTGCATAAGAGGTGCATCATGGCTAACATCAAGCAGCAGCAGAAGCGCGTTCTCACCAACGAGAAGCGCCGTCAGCGCAACAAGTCCATCCGCTCCGCCACCCGCACGGAGATCCGCAAGTTCCGCGAGGCTGTGGAGGCCGGCGACAAGGCAGCGGCTGAGGCGCAGCTGCGCGTCGCGTCCCGCAAGCTGGACAAGGCTGTGACCAAGGGCGTCTTCCACCGCAACAACGCGGCGAACAAGAAGTCCAAGATGGCTCACGCCCTGAACAAGATGGACTAATTCGCGTCCGCGCACATCCCGCCCCGAGGAGCTTTTGCTTTTCGACGGCGGGATTTTTCCTGCCCAAGTAACAGCCTTAGCCATAAGAAACGATGGTGTCGATGTGAAAACCACCCGCCATGCCCTCTGCGCCGCCGCAACTGCGCTGGCGTTGACCTGCTCCGTTGTCGCGCCTGTCCTCGCTGCCGCGGACACCGTAGAGACCGTGGAGCAGACCGAGTCTTCCTCTTCGTCCCTGGATTCGGAGGTGCTGAAGACGGTGGGCATCGTGCTGGGTGTGTTGGCGGCGCTCGGTGTGGGTTTGGCGATGTTGCCCAAGCTCAACCTCCCTGCAGTGCCTGCTGTACCTGCGGTTCCTGCTGTGCCTCCCGGCCGCTCCTACGATGTCGTGCGCCCGCAAGGCTGGGCGCCGGGGAAGCGTTACCCCATCATCGTGGCGTTCGGCGGCTGGCGGCACACCGCGGAGGACGCGCGCCGCTACCAGCGGCTCGAGAGCGCGGCCGGGCGCGACGCCATCGTGGTGTACGCGCGCGGGGTGGAAAACGCGTGGGGCGGGGCACCTTACGCCGCCACCTCGATGGTGGAGGACTTCGATTACGTGCGCGGCGTGATCGCCGAGGTGTCGCGCCACCACGGCGGGGATCCGCGCCGGGTGGCCGCAGTCGGGTTCTCCAACGGCGGCGGCATGGCGGCCGCGATTGCGTGCCACGCCCCGGACATGGTGGGCGCTGTGGTGTCCGTGGCGGGCGCCTTCTACGGCCCCACGGTGAACGGGTGCGCACCCGGCGCGGTGGCAACTCTGATCATGCACGGCACGAATGACCAGGTGGTGGGATACAACGGCGGCGTGCGCCACAACACCGGGTACGAATCCGCGCCGCGGGTGTTCGACACCTTCCGTACTAAGAACGCGTGTGGGCCGCACGTGAACGAGTGGCGCGACGGCGCCGTGACCACCTTCGACGGCACTGGCTGCGCGAAGCCCACCAAGCTCATTCGTATTGACGGCGGCCTGCACCACTGGTTCCCCAATCCGGATACCACGCAGGAGAGCGTGCGCTTCGCGCTGGCGAACATCTAAGCCAGAAACTTAAGCCAGCTCAGCGATCCGGCGCACCGCGTCCTCGATGGCGAACTCCGGGTCGCCGCCCTGACCCTTGACCTCAGCATCCAGGTCGGCGACGATGATCACCGCCTCCGTCACCGCGGCCGCCGTCCATTGCCGCGCCACCTGCATGGTCTTTTTGGCCACGTAGGGGTGCATACCCAGTTGGCGGGCGAGTTGGTCGGGGTTTCCGCGGACGTCGTAAAGCTTGGCAATGTCGCCCACCTTGTGCGCGAGGGCCGCGGCGATGGCCACGGGGGACGTGCCCAGTTGCAGCGCGCGGCGGGTGGATGCCAGCGCGCGGTCGGCGCGGCCCAGGACGGCCTGGTCCGCGATGTCGAAGCCGGCGACCTCCGCCACGCCGGTGTAGTACTCGCGCACGGACGCCACCGTGATCTCCCCGTCCGTGTCCGCGACCAGCTGGCTCACGGCGGAGGCGAGCTCCCGCAGGTCAGAGCCGACTGACTCCAGCAGCGCGGACACGACATCCGGGGTGGGGCGCACGCCGTGGTTGCGGAACTCCGCGCTGACCCACGCGTGGCGGTCGCGGTCCTTGAGGCTCTCCGCGTTGTGCACCTCCGCGATCTTCTGGAACTTGGCCACGTAGGATTTCTGCCGCCCGCCGCCGGAGTGCTTGATTACCAGCGTCATGCCCGGCGCGGGATCCACGCAGGCAGCCAGCAGCGTCTCGGTCGGCTCCTTGCCGGCGAGCTCGGTCTTGTCCACCACCACCACGCGATCCTCAGCGAAGAGGGACGGGCTGGTGGCCATCGCGATCTCCCCCTCCGTGACCTCGGAGGCGCGCAGCGTGGTCACCTCGGCGCCGGGGCCGGCCTGGGCGATGATCGCTTTGGTGGCGCGTTCGGCGAGAAATTCATCGTCGCCAAGCACGAGGTGGACGGGGTTGAGCATGCGCACCATTCTACGGCCCGGCGCGGTTGGGGAAGATCACGTCGATGCCGCCCTGCGTGCGCACGGGGCGGCGCGGCGGCCGGCCCTGCTCCAGCACCACCACCAGTTCGGTGCCGGGCGGGACGGGTTCCACGTCTGCTTTCGTGGCCACGACGTGCACCGTGAGCCCCTCGGCGTACGCGGGCGCGGGCGGCGGGGGCGGGGTGCGCAGGCTGGCGAAGGCAATGGCCGTCGCCGTTGCGGCTGCCGTGAGCCGCGGCCGCTTGCCGACGATCCCCGCAAGCACCCACCCGTACGCCACCATCACCACCACCGGCGTCGCCGCAATGGTGGCCAGCGGTAGCGCAGAGCCGCGCAGGGCCACTTCGTGCACCCACCACGTCATCGGTTCGATGACGGTGAGCAGGGGTGTCTCGAGGCCACCGGGGACAAGCGATGCGGCGGCCGCTGCGAGCCCCAGCACCGTGACCGGGGCGGTCACCGGCGCGACCAGCACGTTCGCCGCAACAGAGACGAGCGAGACCTGGCCGGACATGAGCGCCACGATGGGCATGGTGACCACGTCTGCGGCGATGGCGACGGCAAGCGCGCGGTTCACAATGTCGGGCCAGCCGGTCATGGCCAGGGCGCGGTGGATGAGGGGACTGATGGCCACAATCCCCACCGTCGCCGCGACTGAGAGCGCGAAGCCGTAGTGCGCGGCCAGGTCCGTATCCACCAGCAAGAGGCCGATGGTGGCCAGACACAGCGCGTGAATCGGTTCGGACCGGGTGGATGAGCACACCGCCACCAGGCCGACCAAGCCCATGACGGACGCGCGAAGCACGCTCGGCTCCGGGCCGACCAGACCCGCGAATCCTAAGAGCGCTACCGCCGCCGATAGCAGACGGACCCGCAAACCCAGGCGCAGCAGCGTGGCCGCGACCACGGCCGCGGTGGTCACGATGGCCACGTTGGAACCGGACACGGCGGACAGGTGCGACAACCCGGTGTCGATGTACATCTGCTGCTCCGCCGCACTTTGCGCGGTGGTATCCCCCAGCACCATGCCGGGGATGAGGCCGGTCGAGGCAGGCCCAACGTGGTGTGCGACCGCCGCGCCGAACGTCTCGCGCACATGCTGGGCAAATGCGGCGTACCCGGTCGGCGGCGCGTTCAAGACCACCTCGCCGCTGAGCACGTACGGGTTCACGCCCGGCATGCTGGATTCGCCAAGGCGGCCGGTGCAGGTGACGTGTGCGCCGGGCACAATGCCGTCGTCCAGCGAGGTGCTGAACACCGCAAGCGTGGAGGGGTGCCCCGGCAGGGTGATGCGCGTGAGCCAGGAACCGGTGGTAAGCTGCTTCGGCTGGCCGCTGACGGTGCCGACGATAGGCTCTGCGAAGTCCCACGCGGCGGCGATGCGGATGCGCACGGTGGCGACGACGGTTGCCGCCGCACCCAGCCCAGCGACCAGAACGGCCTGGCCCCATTCGCGCCAGCAGGCGCACCCCACCGCTAACGCGAGGACCACCAACGCCGCGGCCGCGGGGCCGACCAGCACACACACCAGGCTGGCCGCCCACACCGCCAGTGCCGCCGGAACCAAGCGCAGCTCGGTCACAGGCAGACCAGGTCTTTCAGCGCGTCAAACTTCGCCGGCCCAATGCCCTTGACGTCCATCAGGCCCTCCAGGGTGGCAAAGGGGCCGTTGGCCTCGCGGTGGGAGACGATCGCGTGGGCGGTGGCATCCCCCACTCCGGGCAGCGCAGTGAGCTCGGCGGCGCTGGCCTGGTTCACGGAGATCAGCCCGCCGGCTGCGGCACCGGGGGAAGCAGCGGCTTGGGGCGGAGGGGCGGCACCGATGGCTTGGACGTGGATCTGTTGACCGTCGACAAGCACCTGCGCCAAGTTGAGCGCGATGGTGTCCGCGTGGGGGAACGGCTGGGCGTGGTCCAGCGCGTCCGCAACGCGCGCTCCCTGCTCGAGGGTGATCAGCCCAGGGTGGGCAACCTCCCCCACAACCGCAACCACTACCTGTTCCGGCACGGCGGTTGCGGCGGCGACTTGGCCCCACTCGGGCTCCTGCGCGGGTTGAGACGGCGGACGGGTAAACGCCCAGCCGCCCACAAGTGCGAGGACGACAGCCGAGGCAGCGACAGCTTGTTTCGGCTCCACGCGCACGCGCGGGGGCGGGTAGTTGACGGGGAGGATGTCCTCCTCCCCAGTTGGGCGGGTGAGTTCTTTGAGTCGTTCGGCAGCATTCATGCGCTCAGGCTACGAAACATCTAACCGAAGCGAAAGCACCCCTCCCGCAAGCTGTGGATAACTCGGCCCGCAACGCGAGTTATCCACAGGCGCCGCGAGTTAGCGGTAGCGAACCTGGTCTACGAAGCGGCCGAAAGAGTCAGACACCTGGTTGTCCCACTGGGACGGCCAGAGGTAGTAACGGCCGTGGTTGCCGCCGTTGAACTGGGCGGAGCCCGCGAGCGTCTGCACCGACAGGTCGCACACACCGTCCAGCGGCAAGCAGTAATTCACGCGGTTGGACGTGCCCGCGGCGGTGCGGGTGTTAAACGGCAGGATGCCCAGGATGCCGCCGGCACCGCCGCCAGCCACGCCGACGGTGGACCAATCGCCCGGCGCGGTGTTCGGGTTGCCGAAGTACACCACGCCCGCGAGCTGGCCGCGGCGCGCAAGCTCACGCTCGTGCTCCAGCAGGATCATCGCGCCCTGCGAGTAGCCGGTGAGGATGTAGCTGGGGCGGCAGCCGGTCGCGGCCTCATAATCGTTGATCTGCTGCATCACGCCGACGCGGCCGAGCTTCACGGAATCCGTGAACTCCGTGGCCGCTCGGCGGGCGGTGCGAAGGGCGGGCACCGAGTACTCCAGCGCCAGCAGCACACCCTGGGTGATAGTGGCGGGGATGGAGACCTCCGGCGCGTTGTACTCCGGGTAGATCGCCGGGTAGTACTTCGGCTCCAGGCCGATGACCTCGACGTCCTTCATCAGGGACGCACCGCCGTGGGTGGCGCGGTAGCGGTTTTCCGCGTGGCGGAAGAACGCACGCATGGTCTGGCCCTCCCAGCCGTTGGACACCCACGGTGCCTGCGGGGAGTAGCTGGTGCGGTAGATCTGGTCGTTCTGGCCGGAGCCGCGGGCAGCGATCACGGCCACGGCAGGGCAGCGCTCGCGGGCTTCAGCCTGAGGCGTGACGACGGTTGCAAGCAGCGACGCGAGCATCGCAGCAACGGCGGCAAGAACAAAGACGCGGTTGCGAAGGGTTACGGTGTTGCGCACGCAGCGAGCATAACGGGATCACAGCTCGCCTGCAGGCTCTGCGGAGCTGAATACCACGGAAAGCCCAACTGCCCCCGGGCCGGTGTGCACAGCGAGGACTTCCACGAGCGGCTCCACCAGCACCTGGGAGCCTTGCGGCAGCACCTCATCGAGTGTGGAGGCGATATGCTCCGCCGCCTCCGGCGCGTCCGCGTGCTGGACCGCGGCGAACACGGGCTGGCCGCCCGCCCGCTCCTGCACTAGCTCCGCCAGCCGGGCGAAGGCTTTCGTCTGGGTGCGGGTTTTGGATGCCACCTCGAACTTGCCCCCGCGCAGCCGCAGGATCGGCTTGGTGGCCAAGAGCGTCGCGGACAACGCAGTACCGGTTGACAGGCGGCCGGACTTGCGCAGGCCCTCCGTCTGTTGCAGGTAGAGCCAGGTTTCGGAGCGCTCGATGGTGGAGCGCGCCATTGCCTCGCATTCGTCCAGGCTCCCGCCCTCGCGCGCCACCGTCGCCGCGGCCATCGCGGCAGCGCCGATCGCCATGCCCGCGGTGTCCGAATCCACCACGCGCACCGTGCCGGGGAACACCGCCGACGCCGTGACGGCAGCAGACCACGTAGAAGACAGCGAGCGCGCGAGGTGGAGTGCCACTACCCCGTCGTCGCCCCCGCGCTCCAGCTGGCGCGCGTAGCATGCGGTGAGTTCCAGCGCGGTGAGCCCGGAGGTGGATTCATCGCCTTCGCCGTCCATGACGTGCATGTCAATCACGGCGATGTCGAGCTCCTCGGCGATCTCGCGCGGAAGCCCCGCCGCGGAATCCACCACAACGCGTACCGGCATTACAGGCTCAGCCCCTGGTTCCATGCCTCCAGGTACCACTGCACGTCTTCGGGCGCGGTGGACGCGAACCCTGTGCCGGTTGCGCCTTCGCGGTACTTCGGCATCGCCTGCAGCCGGGACATGTTCGTGTTGCCCAAGCCCTTGAACAGCGGGTACTGGGCCTCGCCGAACCCCAGCAGGTTCGAGGTCAGCGCGGAGATGGTGCCTCCGTGCGCCACCAGGAGCACGGCGCCGCCGTCCCAGTCGTCGTACGTTGCCATCAGCTCATCCACTACCGGGCGGGCCCGGCGCGCCACATCCAGGCGGCTCTCCCCCTCCGGCGGCGCCCATCCGGCGTTGTTGCGCCAGTGCGCGCGTGCGCCGGTGTCAGTCTCATCCACCTCGGCGTGGGTCTTGCCCTGCCAGTCGCCCAAGTGTGTCTCTCGCAAGCGGGCATCCTGCGTGAACTCGAGGCCGAGCACCGCGGCGACAATCTCCGCCGTGCGCGTCGCCCGCAGAAGGTCGGAGGCGACGATCTTGGTCACGCCTAGCTCACGCATGAGCAGCCCGGCGGCGCGGGCCTGCTCCACACCGATTGCGGACAGCTCGGTATCCAGCTGGCCCTGCATCCGGCGGGTGGCGTTGTACTCCGTCTGCCCGTGGCGCAGCAGGATGAGGCGGCGGCCCACGGCTTAGAACTCGTCTGCGTCCGGGCCCTCGCCGGCCAGCGGCAGGTCCTCCAGACTCTCAGCGGTACGCGTGCCCTCCGTGAATGCGCCGGGACGCTGGTACTCCTCCAACCCGTCGACGGCAATCACGGGACAATCCGCGTACAGGCGGTCCAGCCCGTAGAAGTCGCGCTCCGCCTCGCGCTGCACGTGCACCACAAAGTTGCCGTAATCCAGCAGCACCCAGCGGTTCTCGCGGTTGCCCTCGCGGCGCTTCGGCTCCGCCCCGGCGTCGGAAAGCTCAGCCTCAATCTCCTCGACGATGGCGGCGACTTGGCGCTCCGTCTCGGCGGAGGTGATCACGAAAATGTCCGTGATCGCCATGACGTTGGAAACGTCGATCACGGCAATGTTGGCGCCGAGCTTCTCATCCGCGGCGCGCGCGGCGATCTTGGCCTGGTCGATGGAAGTCTGCGAAGCAGTCACAAATGCGGTCCTTTGCGGGTTTATGGGCGTGTTCCGGCTATTGTCCCACACCCGCGCGTGAGACGTACAGCTCGTGCTTGGCGATGTACTGCACCACCCCGTCCGGCACCAAGTACCAGACAGGCCGGCCCTGCGCGGCGCGGGTGCGGCAATCGGTGGAGGAGATCGCCATTGCCGGGATGTCCAGCAGGTGCACGCGCTCCTGAATATCGGCCGGCAGCATGTCCTCCGTCAGCTCGTAGCCCGGGCGTGTCACCCCCACAAACTGCGCGAGGTCAAACATCTTGTCCCAGTCGTGCCAGCTCATGATGGAGCTCAGCGCGTCCGCGCCCGTGATGAAAAACAGCTCCGCGTTGGGGTATTCCTCCCGCAGATCGCGCAGCGTGTCAATGGTGTACGTCGGCCCC
Source organism: Corynebacterium sp. CNCTC7651 (assembly GCF_021496665.1). NCBI lineage: Bacteria > Bacillati > Actinomycetota > Actinomycetes > Mycobacteriales > Corynebacteriaceae > Corynebacterium > Corynebacterium sp. CNCTC7651. Next base: position 1,740,453 of record NZ_CP071246.1, read on the forward strand.
CCGCGGTCGATGTCCACGCGCGACACGTTGAACTGCGGGTTGGACGCGGTGGCAATCACCGTCATCAAGTAGCGGTCCTCCGCCGGCGAAATCTTGCGCCCCGCCTTCTGCCACGGCCGCCCCGTGGGCACAAACACCACTTCATCCAGCTCGAAGCGGTGGGCCGCCTCACTCGCCGCAACAAGGTGGCCGTGGTGGATCGGGTCGAAGGTACCGCCCATCACGCCGAGGCGCATGCTTTTCGACGTTCCCATTACCCGCGCACCTGCCCAGTGCCCTCCAAAATCCACTTGGTGCTGGTCAGTTCCGGCAGCGCCATGGGACCGCGGGCGTGCAGCTTCTGGGTGGAGATGCCGATCTCAGCGCCCATGCCGTACTGCTCCCCGTCGGTGAACGCGGTAGAGGCGTTGAGCATCACGGCGGCCGAATCCACGGCGGCGGCGAAGCGCTGCAGCACGTATGCGTCCTTGGAGGCAATGGCCTCTGTGTGGCCGCTGGACCAGCGGGCGATGTGGTGGATCGCGCCCTCCACGCCGTCCACGACGGCGACCGCGATATCCATGGAGAGGTACTCCTCGCCCCAGTCTTCGTCGGTGGCCTCCACGATGTCGGCCGCGCCGAACGCAGCGAGCTCGGCGGCATTGCCGTGGACGGTCACGCCGGCGTCCTGGAGTGCGCGGACAACAGCCAGTTTGTCTTCGTCCGGCAGTGCCGCGTCCAAGAGGGCCGTCTCCGTGGCGTTGCATACGGAGACGCGGCGGGTTTTGCCGTTCAGCAGCATCTCGATCGCGGAGTCCAGTTCCGCGGCCGCGTCGATGTAGAAGTGGCAGTTGCCCGTGCCGGTCTCGACGGCGGGAACCGTGGCGCCGGTGACCACAGCCTCGATGAGCTTGGCCCCGCCGCGCGGAATCACCACATCCACCAGGCCCCGGGCGGTAATGAGGTCCTGCACCGAATCGTGGCTGTCGCACGGCAGCAGCTGCACCAGCTCGCGCGGCAGCCCCTGGGCTTCGAGGGAATCCTGGAGGATGCTCACCAGCATCGCGTTCGAGTGGCGCGCGGTCTTGGAGCCGCGCAGCAGCGCCACGTTGCCGGACTTCAGCGCAAGACCGAAAGCATCGACGGTGACGTTGGGGCGCGCCTCATACACCATGCCCATCACGCCCAGCGGCACTCGCACCTGCTTCATAGTCATGCCCAGCGGGCCAACGCCGCCGCGCACAACCTCACCCACCGGATCCTGCAAGCCAGCGACCTGCCGCAGGCCCCCAGCGATGCCGGCAATGCGATCGCGGTTCAGGGCGAGGCGATCAAGCTGCGCTTCCGGCATCCCAGCAGCGCGTCCGGCCTCGAGGTCTTGGGCGTTGGCCTTCAAGATTTCGTCGGCACGCGCCTCAAGCGCCTCAGCAGCAGCGGTGAGTGCTGCGTCCTTGCGAGGGGTGGGAAGGGTGGCAAGCAGCGGTGCCACCTGCTTCGCGGCGCGGGCTTTCGCCAGCACCTCTTCGCGCTCGAGCTGGCGCTGGTCAGTGAGCTCAGTCATGCGCGAAAGTCTAGTGCCTCGCGCGCGGCTTAGTACCCAGCCTGGACGTCTACCTCGGTGCGCATGTCCTTGCCCGCCTCAAAGTCCTCCCAGTTCTGGGCGGCCAACTTGCCCAGGCGCTTTGCCATGTAGCGCGGGATGTTCGCGGTGTGCGGGGTGATCACGCAGTTGTCCAGGTCCCACAGCGGGTGATCTGCCGGCAGCGGCTCCGGATCAGTCACATCCAAACCCGCGCCCGCAATGGTGCCCAACTGCAGCGCGTCCGTCAACGCGCCGGTGTCCACCAGCGGGCCGCGGCCCACGTTGACCACCACGGCGTTCGGCTTCATCTTGCCCAGCACCTCAGCGTCCACCATGCCCTTGGTCTCCTCCGTCAGCGGGGCGAGGAGCACAAAGTAGTCGTGGCTGGACCAGACATCATCCGCCTCAGACATCTTCACCGTGTGCGCGGCACCGTCCACCGGGTTGCCGGAGCGGTTCACGGCAGTGACCTCCACACCGAACGGCGCGATGAACTCGATGAACTTCTTGCCAATGCCGCCGGCGCCGATCAAGGCAAGCTTCTTGTTGTCGAAGAGGAAGTCGGTATCCTCCGCCAGCTGCGGCTGGTTCCACTCGCGCGAAACAGCCTTGTGGCGGTGCAGCACGGCGAGGAGGAGGGCGAGGGTGGACTCGGCCACCGTATCGTCGTAAAGCCCGCCGGCGTTGGCCCATCGCACGTCGTGCTGCTGCAGCGTGCCGGCTTCACGCAGCGCGTCCATGCCGGCGAAGGCGTTCTGGACTACCTTGACGGAATCCGGCAGCTCCTCCGGGAAATCATCCGGGCCGCCGCGGAACACCAGCATGTCAGGGTTGTCGTCGAGCGAAACCAGCTCGTGGCCGGCCTCTTCCAGATCAGCAACCGTCTCGTCCCAAGGTTCAGGCAGGAATGCAAACTTCATGCCCCTGCAGTGTACCTACAGGCGAGGCAACTCCTCTGCGATTTCCTCGAGATAGAGCTCCAACGACCCATCGATCGCCCCGAAGTGCTCCACAGCGCGCAGAATGTCTTGCGCGTCGTGAAGGTTGAGTTTCTGAGCAAGCAGTAGTGCGTCCTCAAAATCCTGCTCGGCACGGCGTCTGGAAATGATTTTGGTGTACAGGAGAAACTCCGGAGAGGCGACGCGGAGCGTCAGGTTTGGGCCGATAACCAGGTCGTTCGGTTCTAGATCTTTCTCAAACGGTAGAGCTAGGTCATGAATTTGGGAATTGATCCAGTTAAGAGGCAATCCAACTTTCCGTGCCGTGGCCTCAATAGCGGAGCGGACTTCGGGGTAGTTATCGAATTCCGAGTCGACATCAGCTGTAGTGCGGGTCCCGTCATACATCAGAGCGATTGCTGCGCCACCGATGACGCGGAGCTCTGCAGCGAGTCCGCGCTCATGTAACTCGAAATCGAGAGCTTTGAGCGCTTCGAGTAATTCCGCTCGAGTCAGATCCATGGCCGGTCGAGGTCTTTTGCGCTACGCAAGTTGCCTTCCCCCAGGCAGACGCGGCGATCCAAGAACGGCGCCGGCGTTCTCTCGAGGTTGAACGCAAAACGGGAAGGTCTGCTCGTCGGATAAAACCAAACATCTGGTGGAGGAACGGACTCCTCAAACCATTGCCTTGTGCCACCCGGGCGCCTTTCGGCGTACGTCATCTCGGCTGCAGCGCGGATCACGCGATCCCAATCATCGTCCCCGGTGGATGCCGGGCAAGAGTGGGCTTGTTCGAAATCGACTTCACTATCGATGTCCCGAACGGCGGAGACAACTTTCTTCAGAGCACGCACAGCGAAAAGCGGATCAGCGTTAACCTGCAGATCCTCTCTTAGCCACTCAGCAAAGCCTGCATAAGTGTAGGCAATCCCTCGCACGCGTACTCCTTCCCTGGATGGGGACTCCTCCCCATTATCTGCAAACAGGACCGGAAAGGAAACGTCTACAGGCGCGATGCGTAGTTGGAGAGGTAGTCCGCGTGCACCACCGGGCGGCGCTGGTGCTCCGCCAGTTCTGCAGTGTGTTTGCCAAGCATGGAGGCGAGCTCGTGCGCGTCGTACGCCACTTCGCCGCGCCCGACGACCTCCGACTCCGGCCCGAGAATCTCCACAATGTCCCCCGCGTGGAAATCGCCCTCGATGCCGGTAATCCCCACGGCCAGCAGGCTCGTCCCGCCGCGCGTCACGGCCTTCACCGCGCCCGCATCCAGGCGCAGCACGCCCTCCGCGTCCGCCGCGTAGAGCGCCCAGAACTTCCACGCGTTCAAGCGCCTCTCCGGGCGGGTGTGGAACACGGTGCCCACATCGGCGGTGTCCAACGCCTGCTCAATCAACTCCGTCGCCGTCAGCAGCACCGGCACGCCGCCGCGGGTGGCCAGGCGCGCGGCGGACACCTTCGCCGCCATGCCGCCGGTGCCAAACACGCCGCCGTCGCCGGCCTGCACTCCCTCCAGGTCGTTGCCGGAACGCACTTCATCAATAAGCTGCGCGCCGGGCTCCGCGGGGTTGCGGTCGTACAGCCCCTCCACGTCGGAGAGCAGCACCAGGGCATCGGCGCTGATCAGCGTGCCGACGATCGCACTCAACCTGTCATTGTCACCGAAGCGCATCTCGGAGGTGGCCACCGTGTCGTTCTCGTTGACAATCGGCACGGCACCGATCTGGCGCAGGCGGTGAATGGTGCGCTGCGCGTTGCGGGCGCGCTCGCGCACACCGGCGTCAGACTGCGTGAGCAGCACCTGGCCGATCGTGCGGCCGTAGCGCGCAAAGGACTGCCCCCACGATTGCGCCAGGTGAATCTGGCCCACCGCGGCCGCAGCCTGCTTAGTCGCCAGATCCTGCGGGCGCACCTTCAAGCCCAGCGGCCCCATGCCGGCGGCGATTGCGCCGGAAGACACCACCACCACGTCGGTGCCGCGCCGGATGCGCGCCTCGATCGCATCCACAATGCGGTCGATCTTCTGCTGGGAGACGGCCCCGGTGGCGTCGACAAGCGAAGATGTGCCCAGCTTGACCACGATGCGCCGTGCGGAGGCGATTTGGGCGCGGAGTTCTAGCGAGGACACGCGCTACCCCTGCCAGCGCTCGCGGTCGGCGGCCTCGCCCGTGCCGTAGTCGTACTCGTCGATCAGGCCGCGGCGGGCCTGGGACGCGCGCTTGCGCTCCTGGGCAGACGCGCGGTTGGTGCCGCCGAGGCGGGGCATCTTGGCCGCGGCCGGCCAAGGTCGGGTCGCCGCCGCGGGACGGCTCCCAATCGAAGGAAATCTCGCCGATGGTGACCACGTCGCCCTCGCGGGCGCCGATCTTGCGCAGCGCATCCTCCACGCCCGCCTTCTCCAGGCGGTCGGAAAGGTAGCCCACGGCCTCGTCGTTCTCGAAGTCGGTCTGGCGGATCCAGCGCTCCGCCTTCTCGCCGGTGACAATCCAGCCCTCCGGGTAGAGAGGATCGCGCTCCACCTTGATGCCGGAATCGCGCGAACGGCTCTGCAAGCGGATCACCTGCGGCTCCGCCTGCTCGCGGGTGGGCTTCGGGCGCGCCTTGCGGGATGCCTGCACAATGTCCCACATCGCCCACTTCAGCTCGTCCAGCCCCTCTCGGGTGACGGTGGAAATCTGGAATACCGGCCAGCCGAACTTCTCTTCGATGTCCTCGCGGAGGAAGTCCGCCAGCTCGCGGGCCTCCGGCACGTCCATCTTGTTCAGCACCACTAGGCGGGGGCGCTCGCGCAGGTCGCCCAAGCCGGTATCCATGTCCAGCGCGTCCGCGTACGTAGACAGCTCGTGCTCCAGCGCCTCGATGTCGGAGAGCGGGTCGCGGCCCGGCTCCATCGTCGCCACATCCACGATGTGGGCCAGCACCGCCGTGCGCTCAATGTGCCGCAGGAAGTCCAAACCCAGGCCCTTGCCCTGGCTTGCACCCGGGATCAGGCCCGGCACATCCGCGATGGTGAAGGAATCGTGCCCCACGTCCACCACGCCCAGGTTCGGAGCGAGGGTGGTAAACGGGTAATCCGCGATCTTCGGCTTCGCGGCGGAAAGCACGGAGATCAACGAGGACTTGCCGGCGGAGGGGAAGCCAACCAGGCCCACGTCCGCCACGGATTTGAGTTCCAGGATCAGGTCGTGCGCCTCGCCCGGCTCGCCCTTGAGCGCGAAACCCGGCGCCTTGCGCTTCGCATTCGCCAGCGCCGCGTTGCCTAGGCCGCCGAAGCCGCCCTCGGCAGCGATGAAGCGGGTGCCCGGCACGGTGAGGTCCGCCAGGACCTCACCCGCCTCATTGCGCACCACCGTGCCCACCGGCACCTCCAGCACGAGGTCCTCGCCGCGGGCGCCGTTTCGGTGGTCCCCCTCGCCGTTCGCGCCGCGCTGCGCCTTCACGTGCGGGCGGAACTGGAAATCCAGCAGGGTGTGCACCTGCGTGGACACCTCCAGCACGATGTCTCCGCCATGTCCGCCGTTGCCGCCGTCCGGCCCGCCGAGCGGCTTGAACTTCTCGCGGTGCACGGACGCGCAGCCGTGGCCGCCGTCTCCGGCTTGCAGGTGCAGGACCGCGCGGTCAACGAATTGCGTCATGGTTGGGAAGTCTACCGTCGTCAAGCGCCCTGCCCTAACCTGCGCAGAAAACGCGAAAAGGGCACCGCAGGCCGAAACCCTTGGTGCGCCAGGCGCTTCTACGTTTGCTTACGCGGTAGCGGTTGCCTCTTCGACGGTGCCTTCTTCGACAACGCCTGCAGCCTCAGCTGCCTCGAGGACCTCCACTGCAACACCCTCGCCGTCAGCCGGGATGATGTTGACGGTGCGGCGGTTCTTCTTGTAGCCGAACTGGACAGCGCCTGCTGCCAGTGCGAACAGCGTGTCATCGCCGCCGCGGCCGACGTTGTCGCCCGGGTGGAACTTGGTGCCGCGCTGGCGAACGAGGATCTCGCCGGCCTTGACCTGCTGGCCGCCGAAGCGCTTCACGCCGAGGCGCTTCGACTCAGAGTCACGGCCGTTCGAGGAGCTGGATGCACCCTTCTTGTGTGCCATTGTTCAAATCTCCTTGAATAAAGTCGTTTTACTTGATGCCGGTGATCTTGACCGTGGTCAGCGGCTGGCGGTGACCCTGGCGCTTCTTGTAGCCGGTCTTGTTCTTGTACTTGAGGATGTCGACCTTCTTGCCCTTGCCGTGCTCGACGATCTCGCCCTCAACAGAAACCTTGGCCAGCGCATCAGCGCCGGAGGTGACGTCTGCGCCATCTACGAGAAGGATCGGGGTGAGTTCGACCTTGTCGCCTGCTTCACCCTCAAGCTTCTCGACCTTGACGAGGTCGCCTTCGGCAACCTTGTACTGCTTGCCGCCGGTCTTGACGATCGCGTACATAGAGGGTTACCCCTTATCTCAACTCGCACGCCCCCGGCATGCCACGGAAGGCGTTGGAACAGTGCTTTTCAATGTTTCGGCGGCTTGATGTTGCCCCCGCCGTGCCCGCATGCAAAGGCAGCGAGGCGGAAAACGCCCCGAAACAGCGACTGTCAAAGACTACACCGCGTGGGAGCGTAATTCCAAACCGCTCTTGCGCTACTTTGTAGAGCTCCTCCGCGTCGCACGCCTGCGACCGCGCCGCGCGGTGTCCGCCGGCGCCTCCCGCTTGGTCTCCGCCTTGCGCTCCTTGCGCTCCTTGCGCGGCGCTGTCTGGCCCTGCTGGGACTGCTGCTCCGCACTCGCCGGAGACTTCCGGCTCGCACGCCTGCGCCCCCTGCGCGGGGAGTCCGGGCGCTGGGTCGCGGTAGCAGCCTCGGCCTTCGGCGCCGCTTCTGCCTCGCGCTCCGCAGCAGGCTCGGCGTCCGCTTCGGGCTCCTGCTTGACGACGAAATCCTCCTCACGCGGACGGTGATCCGACCGCGAGTTGCCGCGGGTGCGGCGCCTGCGGCGCGGGGATGCCTCGAACTCGGCGACAGCTTCCTCGAACGTCTGCCGCGGCTGCTGAGATACCTCAGACACTGCAGGCGTTTCTGGCGTTTCTGCCGTTACTTCAGGCTCAGAATGTGCGTCGACAAGCTCGAGCTGCTCCGGCTGGGCCTGCTGCTCCGGCTTCCGCCCGCGGCCGCGGGAACCGCCGCGTCGACCGCGACGTCGTGAAGCAGAGCGCTTCTCCTCGCGCTCCTCCCCAGCCTCGGACTCCTGCTTGTCTGCGTGGTTGGCAGCGTCGTTGCCGTTCTTATCCACGACGATCGAGGCCGCGATCTCGTCCAGCTCCGCGTCGGTGGACTTCACGCGCATTGCCTTGGCGGCCGGGTGCTCGCCCACGGGGCGGCGGAACTCGCGCGGCGCCATGTGCTCGTCGTGGTCCACCGGATCCTCGGTGATCAGGATGCCGCGGCCGCCGCACGTCTCGCACGGCTCGGAGAACGTCTCAAGCAGGCCGGTGCCCAGGCGCTTGCGGGTCATCTGCACCAAGCCGAGCGAGGTGACCTCGGAAACCTGGTGCTTGGTGCGGTCGCGGCCCAGCGCCTCCTTGAGGCGGCGCAGCACCAGCTCCTGGTTCTCCGGGAGGATCATGTCGATGAAGTCGATGATCACAATGCCGCCGATGTCGCGCAGACGGATCTGGCGCACGATCTCCTCGGCCGCCTCCAGGTTGTTGGAGGTCACCGTTTCTTCGAGCGAGCCGCCCGCGCCGGTGAACTTGCCGGTGTTGACATCGATGACGGTCATCGCCTCAGTGCGGTCGATGACCAGGCTGCCGCCGGACGGCAGCCACACCACGCGAGACAGCGCTTTCTGCAGCTGCTCATCCACACGGTGCACCTCGAACGCGTCCTTGCCGCCGTGCGCGGAGCGGTCGAAGCGCTCCAGGCGATCCTCCAGATCCGGCGCCACCGAAGACACGTACGCGTGGACGGTGTTCCACGGCCTCTTACCGTCCACCACAAGGGCGGTGAAGTCCTCGTTGAACAGGTCGCGTACAACCTTCACCAGCAGGTTCGGCTCCTCATACAGCGTCACCGGCTTCGCGCCCTTGGAGGCCTTTTCCTTGGCGGCGCGCTCCTGGATCGCCTCCCACTGGGTGTGCAGACGGTTCACGTCGGCGCCGATAGCTTCCTCGGACACGCCTTCCGCCGCGGTGCGGATAATCGCACCGCCCTTGCCCGGCACCACGTTGTTCAGGATTTCCTTCAGACGCTTGCGCTCCGGCGCCGGGAGCTTGCGGGAAATGCCCGCGCTGCGCCCGCCCGGCACGTAGACCAGGTAGCGGCCGGCAAGCGAGATCTGCGTGGTCAGGCGCGCGCCCTTGTGCCCCACCGGGTCCTTGGTCACCTGCACCACAACTTGGTCGCCCGACTTCAGCGCGTGCTCAATGCGGCGCGAGCGCCCGCCCAAGCCAGGCCTTCCAGTCCACCTCACCGGCGTAGAGCACGCCGTTGCGCCCCTGCCCGATGTCAATGAACGCGGCCTCCATGCTGGGCAGCACGTTCTGCACACGGCCAAGGTAGATGTTGCCCACCATGGACGCCTGGCTGTCCGAGGTGACAAAGTGCTCCACCAGCAGCCCGTCCTCGAGCACGCCCACCTGGGTGATCCGGCCGGAGCCGTCGTGGCGCTCGCGCTCGCGCACCACCATGGTGCGGGTGACGGACTCGCGCCGCGCCAAAAACTCCGCCTGGGACACGATGCGGGAGCGCTTCTTGTCCTCCTCACGCCGCTCCGAACGGCGGCGGCGTTGCGCCTCCAGGCGCGAAGACCCCTTGATCGCCTTCGGCTCCTCAATCAGCTCCACGCTCGGCGCAGGTTCCTTCACCTCGGACTCCCGGACTTCGGGCTCGCGCTCCGCGGGCACCGTTGCGCTCGGCCGGCTTGCGCGGCGGCGATTGCTTCTCGACGGCGCCTTGAACACCGGCGCGTACGCCGGCATCTCCGACAAGTCATCCACCGGCACCGGGGTCACCTCCGGCTCGATATCCGTCAGCAGGTCCTCCGGATCCGAAAGTGCGTCGGTGTCTTCGTCAATCTCGTCGGCTTCAACCTCGTCGTCCTCAACGCCTTCGGCGTCCTCTTCAGCCTCTGCAGATGCTTCCTGCGGCTGTGCTTCCCCAGCACGGTCAGAGAGTTCCGCTTCTACCTTGCGCTCAATCTGCGTGATCTCGTTCGCCACGTCCTTGCGCACGCGGTGCTTGATCTTCTCATCTTCCGCGTTCTGATCAGTTGCGTGGCCGTCCGACAACGCGTCGAGCAGCTGCTTGCTCTCCGCCAGGGTGAGGGAAGACTGCGCAACCTTGACCAGCCCGATCTCGGAGAGCGCGACAACGAGGTCCCTGGACGGCACGCCCAGCTCCTTCGCCAGCTGGAAGACACGCATTCGGTCCTTCAGCCGGGAGCGGTCAAAGTCGGCGTACGGGTTAGGTGTACCTGCCACAATATTCTCCTATGTCATAAGCACCGGGCGCTGGCGAGGAACCCTCGCCGCCGCCGCACAGTGCTGCGGGCCAATGAAGACCCGAATGGGTGCAAAAGTCTTTCAGCGCCACCGATGCGAGGCAGCACTTGGTTCACCATTCTTGCACAGAAAAGCCCCGCCAGCCGTACGCGGGCTGGCGGGGCGAAACTCTTGGAGAGGCGTTACTTGTTCGGGAACCAGATGGCGATCTCGCGCTCAGCGGACTCCGGGGAGTCGGAGCCGTGCACGACGTTCTCGCCCACGGTCAGTGCGAAGTCGCCGCGGATGGTGCCCGGGGTGGCCTTCTCCACCGGGTGGGTGCCACCAGCAAGCTGGCGCCAAGCGGCGATAGCGGACTCGCCCTCAACGATGCCGGCCACCAGCGGAGCGGAGGTGATGAAGTCAACCAGCTCACCGAAGAACGGCTTGTCCTTGTGCTCGGCGTAGTGCGCCTCAGCGGTCTCGCGGTCTGCGGTGCGCAGGTCCATCTCCACCAGCTTCAGGCCCTTGCGCTCGATGCGGGTGATGATTTTGCCGACGTGGCCGTTGGCAACGCCGTCCGGCTTGATCAGAATCAGAGTGCGTTCAGTCATGGTTGTTTACCTTACTTAAACCTCGCGGACGATGCGCGCGGCCTCCTCCTGAGAGCAGTTCCTAAACCACAGCTGCACCTGCTGGACAGCCACGTGTGTCTTGCCTTCGGATTTGAGGCGCTTGATGGTCGCCTTCTTTTCGTCGTCAAGCACGATGGGCTCCTGCTCCTGCTTGGAGTAGACGTCGTAGAAACCCCAAGTCAGGAACATGCCTGCAGCGAAGATGGCGATAAGACGGATGGGCAGAGCCCAGCCCAGCCACGTGCCGGCGATGGCAACGAGGCAGAAAGCCGCAGCGACAGTAAAGGCGAAGTAGCGCATGGTCCCCGTTATACCTCCCTAACGCGCGGGATCCGCGGAGGAACCAATGTGCTGCGTAACTAGGTAGCCGCCGCGCATGCGCTGGACGATCTCGGAGCGCATCTTGACCACGTAGAACCAGACGATGCCGAAGATGATGCCCACCGCGGTGACGGACCAGTGGATGAAGAAGCCGAAGATCAGCGGGATCTGCAGCGCCAGATCAATCCACAGCGCTCCCGGCATGCGCTGCAGGAACGCCATGACCACGTGCGCGAGGCCGATGACAGTGATGTAGACCCAGTTGAACGTGGTCCACAGTGCGCCGTCGTTGACTTTGAGCACCACGAGCAAGATCAAAAAGATCGTGATTGCTTCCATGATCAGCGTGCCGGAGAGCACGCCGCGCAGGCCCTTGATGGGGTCCTTCACCGGATCATGGCCGGGGCCGAGCGGGGAAACCTGGATTTTCGAACTCATTGCGGGTCCTTTCCAAACAGGGCGCGGGCCTCGCCGGCGGTGACGACGGAGCCGGTGATGATCACGCCGGAGCCGGATTCCACACCGACCTCGGCGAGTGCTTCCTCGGCCAAGTCCACCGCGAGCGCGTACGCGGTGGGCAGGTGCTCCTCCACGTGCACGCGTTCGTCGCCGAACACCTCGCGCGCGATGTCCGCAAGATCATAGGCATCCGTGGCGCGCGGGGAGGAATTCTGCGTGATCACTACTTCGGTCAACGCCGGTTCCAGCGCCTCGAAAATGCCGCGCGCGTCCTTGTCTCCCAGGATGCCCAACACGCCGATGAGGCGGGTGAAGTCAAAGTCCCGCTGCAGCGCCGCTGCAAGCGCGCGGGCACCGTGGGGGTTGTGTGTGGCGTCGATGAACGTCGTCGGGTTGGCGCGCACGCGCTCCAACCTGCCGGGCGAGGATGCTGCGGCGAACCCGGCGCGCACCGTGTCCGCATCCAGCGGACGCTCTGCGTTGGCGCCGTAAAACGCCTCCACGGCAGCCAGCGCCACGGCGGCGTTGCGCGCCTGGTGCGGGCCGGCGAGCGGGATGAACACATCCTCGAACGTGCCGGAGAGCCCGGTGAGCGTGACCATCTGGCCGCCCACGGCAATCTCGGAAGCTGCCACGTCGAACTCTTGGCCAAGGCGGGCAACAGGTGTGCCGACCTCCACGGTGCGCTCCAGGATGACGCGCATCGCCCCCGGCTCCTGGTCCGCGATAATCGCAATCGCCTCCGGGCTCCGGATAATGCCGGCCTTCTCCCCCGCGATCGCCTCAAGCGTGTCGCCCAGGTAATCCGTGTGGTCCAGGCCCACCGGCATGATGACGTCCACGTCCGCGTCCACCACGTTCGTGGCATCCCAGCGCCCGCCCATGCCGACTTCCACCACGGCCACGTCCACCGGCGCGTCCGCGAAGGCCGCAAAGGCGAGCGCCACCATGACCTCGAAGTAGCTCATCTTTGTGCCGGTGCGCTCATCCACCATCTGGATGTACGGCTCGATCTCGCGGTACAGGCGCACAAAGTCGGCCGGATGGATCGGCTCGCCGTCGATGCCGATGCGCTCCGTCACCATCTGCAGGTGCGGGCTCGTGGTGCGCCCAACGCGGTGCCCGAACGCGCGCAGGAGCGACTCAATCATCCGGACCGTGGAGGTCTTGCCGTTCGTGCCCGCCACGTGGATCACCTTGCACGCTTTCTGCGGCTCGCCGAGGAGATCCATGAGCAGCTCGATGCGCTCCAGCGACGGGTCGATGATCGTCTCCGGCCACCGCGCTGTAAGCTCCTGCTCCACCTGCGCCAGCGCGACGAGATCCTCCTCGCTCACCTCACGGGGTGCGGCTGCGTCCTCGCCCTGCTCTTCGGCACCGCCGCCGGGCAGGCCACCACCGGGCAGACCCAGGTTGAGCGTCAGGCCGTGCTCGTTCTGCACGACCTCGTACTCATGCGCCTCGCTGAGCTCGTTGGGCTCGATCTGATCGTCGTTAGCCATTGAGCCCCTCAAGACGGGCGGTCACGCGGTCGAACTCCTCCTGCGCAACCTGCTGGCGCTCGCGGATCTTCGCCACCACGTGCTCCGGCGCGTTGGCCAGGAACTGCTCGTTGCCCAGCTTCGCCGCCGTCGTATCCAGCTCCTTCTGCGCCGCCGCCAGCTCCTTATCCAGGCGCTTGCGCTCCGCAGCAACATCAACCGTGCCCGACGTATCCAGCGCCACATCCAGGGTGGCACGGCTCAGGCGCATTTCAATGCTTGCCGACGGCGCAAAGCCCTCACCCGGCTCCTCCACCCGCGCGATGGAGCGGACAAAGCCTTCCTGCTCCGTGAGGTCTGCCGCCGCGAAATCCAGCGCTGCCGGCACCTTCTGGCTGGGCTTCACACCCTGGTCAGAGCGGAAGCGGCGCAGCTCGGTGACCAGCTTCACGGCATCTTCGATGCGGCGGCGGGCCTCCAGATCCGCCTCCGCGCCACCGTTGGTGTCCTCCGCGGTCGGCCACGGCGCGAGCGTAACCGTCTCCTCGCCGGTCAGCGCGGTCCACAGCACTTCCGTAATGAACGGCATGGTCGGGTGAAGCAGGCGCAGCACCACGTCCAGCACGCGGCCGAGCACGATCTGGGTGGTGCGTCCGCGCTCCACCTCCTCCGGCGTGGCGGCATCCGCGTCGCGCGGGATCTGAGTCTTTGCAATCTCCAGATACCAGTCGCACAGCTCGTCCCACGCGAAGTGGTACAGCTCCTCGTTCGCTTTCGCGAACTGGTAGTCATCCAGGTACGCGTCCACCTTCGCGCGGACTTCCTCCGCGCGGTCCAGGATCCAGCGGTCCGCGTCCGTCAACGCGTCGCGCGCCGGCAGCTCGCCCACGGCGGCGCCGTTCATCAGGGCGAACTTGGTGGCGTTGAACAGTTTCGTCGCAAAGTTGCGGGCGCTCGTCGCGTGATCGTCGCCGATCGGGAGGTCAATGCCCGGGTTGGCGCCGCGGGCGAGGGCAAAGCGCAGCGCGTCCGCGCCGAAGCGGTTCACCCAGTCCATCGGGTCGATGCCGTTGCCCAGGGACTTCGACATCTTGCGGCCCTTTTCATCGCGCACCAGGCCGTGGAGGTAGAGGTCCGTGAACGGCACGCTCGGGCGGCCGTCAGTGCCCTCGCCCAGCACCTCCGGCGTGGTCTTGCCGGCGAAAGTGCCGAACATCATCATGCGCGCGACCCAGAAGAACAGGATGTCGTACGCGGTGACCAGCACCGACGTCGGGTAGAACTTCGCCAGCTCCGGCGTCTTCTCCGGCCAGCCCATCGTGGAGAACGGCCACAGCGCAGAGGAGAACCAGGTGTCCAGCACGTCCGGGTCCTGCTCGTAGCCCGCCGGCGGCTCCTCGTCCGGGCCGACGCAGACGACGTCGCCCCCCGGGCCGTACCAGATCGGGATGCGGTGGCCCCACCACAGCTGGCGCGAAATGGTCCAGTCGTGCATGTTGTCCACCCAATCGAAGTAGCGCTTCTCCATGGACTTCGGGTGGATCACGGTGTCGCCCTCGCGCACGGCATCGCCGGACATGCGGGCGAGTTCCTCGACCTTGACAAACCACTGCAGGCTCAGGCGCGGCTCGATCGGCTCGCCGGAGCGCTCCGAGTGGCCGACGGAGTGCACGTACGGACGCACTTCCTTCACAATGCGGCCCTGCTCTGCAAGTGCTTCACGCACCTTCACGCGGGCTTCGAAGCGGTCCATGCCGTCGAACTGCGTGCCGGTATCGGCCATCCGGCCCTTCTCATCCATGATGATCGGCATGTCCAGGTCGTGCCGCAGACCCATCTCATAGTCATTCGGGTCGTGCGCGGGGGTGATCTTCACCGCGCCGGTACCCAGCTCCATGTCCACGTAATCGTCCGCGATGACCTTGAGCTTCAGGTCCTCGCGGAACGGGTGGTCGAACTCCTGGCCAACCAGGTGCGCATAGCGCTCATCCTCCGGGTGGACGGCAATCGCCACATCACCCAGCATCGTCTCCACACGGGTGGTGGCCACAATCAGGTGCGGCTCATCATCGTTCAGTGAGCCGTAGCGGATGGAGACGAACTCACCGTCCACATCCTTGTACATCACCTCAATGTCGGACACTGCGGTCTCCAGCACCGGGGACCAGTTGACCAGGCGGTAGTCGCGGTAAATCATGCCCGCGTCATAGAGCTGCTTGAAAATGGTCTGGACGGCTCTCGAAAGACCGTCGTCAAGCGTGAAGCGCTCCCTGGACCAGTCAACGGAGTCGCCGATGGCGCGCATCTGCTTCGCAATGGTGCCGCCGTATTCCTGCTTCCACTCCCAGACCTTGTCAATGAACTCTTCGCGGCCGTAGTCGTAGCGGTCCTTGCCCTCCTCAGCCTTGAGCTTGGCCTCCACCTTGGTCTGGGTGGCAATGCCCGCGTGGTCCATGCCCGGCAGCCACAGGACCTCGAAGCCCTGCATGCGCTTGCGGCGGATCAGCGAATCCATCAGGGTGTGGTCCAGCGCGTGGCCCATGTGCAGCTGACCAGTCACGTTCGGCGGCGGCAGCACGATGGAATACGCCGGTTTCTCCGAGGCCGGGTCAGCGACAAAGTAGCCCTTGTCTACCCAGCCCTCGTAGAGCTTTTCCTCGTGCTCCTTCGGCTCCCAGGACTTGGGGAGCAGGTCTGCGCGGTTGGTGCCTACCAGTTGATCGTTCGCTTCACTCACGCCTGATCATTGTAGTAGGCACGCCCCCGCGCCAGGGAGGCGCTGAGGCCTAGCCGGCTAGAACAGGCTGTCCGCGACCTTTGCTTCCTCGCGCAGCGCCTCAATGTTCGCGTCGATCCGGGCGCGCTGGAAGTCGCTGATCTCAAGATCATCGATAACCTGCCAGCGCCCGTCCACGCCAACAACCGGGAAGCCGAAGACCAGCCCCTCGTCCACCCCGTACTCGCCGGTAGACGGCACGGCAGCGGTGGTCCAACGACCCTTGGTGCCCAGCACCCAGTCCCGCATGTGGTCCACTGCGGCGGATGCAGCGGAGGCGGCGGAGGACTTGCCACGCACGTCAATGATCTCGGCGCCGCGCTTAGCCACGCGCGGGATCAGCTCCTCGGTGTACCAGTCGCGGTCCACACGGTCCAGCACCTTCTTGCCGTGAACCTCGGCCCAGGTCAGATCCGGGAACTGCGTGTCAGCGTGGTTGCCCCACACCACTACGCGGGAGAACTCCTCGGAGCTGATGTCCAGCTTCTGGGAGAGGTTGGACAGGGTGCGGTTGTGGTCCAGGCGCATGAGTGCGTTGAAGTGCTCCGCCGGCACGTCACCTGCAGCCTTCGCGGCGATGTATGCGTTGTTGTTGGCCGGGTTACCCACTACCAGCACGCGGACGTCGTCCGCTGCGCCGTCGTTAATAGCCCTGCCCTGCTCGATGAAGATGCGGCCGTTCGCCTCCAGCAGGTCTGCGCGGGATTCGCCCTTGCCGCGCGGCTTTGCACCGATGAGGAACGCGGCGTTGGCGCCCTCGAAAGCCTTTACCTGGTCGGTGGATACGTTCACGCTCTTCAGCAACGGCATCGCCGAATCCCCGAGCTCCATAGCGGTGCCCTCAGCCGCCCGTGCGGCCGGCTCGATCTCCAGCAGCGTCAGCTCCACCGGCTGGTCCGGGCCGAACACGTCGCCGTTAGCCACGCGCCACAGCAGGGAGTACGCGATGTTGCCGGCAGCGCCGGTTACCGTGACCTTGACCGGTGCCTTTGTCTTGGTGATTGCGGATGCGCTTGCGGGTGCCATATCAATCTCCTTCTCACCCTTGGGTATGAAGCATGTACTGCCAGTATAGGCCCGTCCGTACCCCCGTTTAGGCGACAAATATCACCCCCCAGACCATTGTCGCCCCGCGACCGTTGCGGATGGGGCACGATGATAGTGGTTCAAGCAAGGAGAGGGGGCGGCTCGTGTCACACGCGGAGGCTGACCACGCTGTCGATGCCGCCCTAACCACAGCACTAGCCATGTTTGCTAGCCGTGGCTTCGAGGCCACCACGCTGGAGGACGTAGTCAAGGACAGCGGCGTACCCAAGCGCGCCCTCACCGCCGCCTTCGGGGACAAGCGGGGGCTTTACGAGCACGCTTTACGACGGGCCGTGGCATGCATCTCCCCCTCCGATGACGTGCTCAACCGCTCCTACGCGGTCCCCGTCGAAGGCATGCGGACGTTTGTGGACGCAATGTTTCACACATTCATGGAAAACCCCGACTGCGTACGCCTGATCCTGCGGGAAAACGTTGACGGCATCGTAGATATCGAGGAGATGACCGCGGGCAGCGGCGACAACGACGTTGCACTGCACGTGGAGCGGCTCCTGCTGCTGGGCCAGGACGCGGGTGCCTTCCGGCCGGGCATCGGCGCGGAGGACGTGTTGGTGCTCATCGTCGCCCTCTGCGAGTTCGTCGTCGCCCACTCCGCAACGATCTACGCGATCAGCCGCGTCGACTTTTCCGAGGACCGCAACGTGGACGGCATGCGGCGCATGGTGATAGACAGCGTGCTTGCCTTCCTCACATCCAACATCGCACCCTCCGGGCACGATTCATACCTAGTGTCCCCCGAAGCCGAGAGCCTCGGCGACGCGGAGATCTACTAGGTGAAAGCGGGCTAGGCGGAGCGCTTTTCCTTCTTCGCCACGTACTCCGGCTCCGCCTCTCCGCGGACCACGGCATCCGTGATCACCACTTCGGCGACATCCTCGCGGTCCGGCAGGTCATACATCACCGGCACCAGGATCTCCTCCATGATGGCGCGCAGGCCGCGGGCGCCGGTCTTGCGTTCGGCCGCCTTATCCGCGATCTCGCCCAGCGCCTCATCGGTGATGGTGAGGTCTGCCCCGTCCATGGTGAACAACCGCTGGTATTGCTTCACCAGAGAGTTCTTCGGTTCCGTGAGCACGCGGACCATGGAATCGCGGTCCAGGTCGTTCACGTGGGCGATGATGGGCAGGCGGCCGATGAACTCCGGGATCAAGCCGAACTTCACCAGGTCACCCGGCTGCACCTGGGAAAGCAGGTTCGCCTCATCGCGCTCCGTCTTGGAGTCAATCTCTGCGCCGAAGCCGATGCCCTTCTTGCCCACGCGCTCCGCGATCACCTTGTCCAGGCCCGCGAACGCGCCGGCGACGATGAACAGGATGTTGGTGGTGTCCAGCTGGATGAACTCCTGGTTGGGGTGCTTGCGTCCGCCCTGCGGCGGCACGGAGGCGACGGTACCCTCCAGAATCTTCAGCAGCGCCTGCTGTACGCCTTCACCAGAAACATCGCGCGTAATGGACGGGTTCTCCGACTTGCGCGAGATCTTGTCCACCTCATCGACGTAGATGATGCCGGTCTGCGCCCGGTTCACGTCGAAGTCCGCGGCCTGCAGCAGCTTGAGCAGGATGTTCTCCACATCCTCGCCCACGTAACCGGCCTCGGTCAGGCTGGTCGCGTCCGCGATGGCGAAAGGCACGTTCAGCATGCGTGCCAGCGTCTGAGCAAGGTAGGTCTTGCCGGAGCCGGTCGGGCCGAGGAGGAGAATGTTGGACTTTGCAATCTCCACGTCCTCATCCCGGCGGCGGCTGCCCAGCACGTTCGTTTCCGCCCGGATGCGCTTGTAGTGGTTGTACACCGCCACAGCCAGCGTGCGCTTTGCAGTGTCCTGGCCAATCACGTACTCATCCAAGAACGCGGTGATTTCAGAGGGGCGGGGCAGACGGTCTTCGTCGCTACTGCCCTGCTGGGAGCCAGCGAGCTCCTCCTCGATGATCTCGTTGCACAGCTCAATGCATTCGTCGCAGATGTAGACGCCACCGCCGGCAATCAGCTTGCGCACCTGCTTCTGGGTCTTGCCGCAGAACGAGCATTTCAACAGTTCCGAGCTGTCGTGAGTTCCTGCCATGTACCTGACTTACTCCCCGCGTTGTAGTGGTGGTCTTCCAAGCATACTGGCCGCGTCAAACCTGCTCCGGCGACATACCGCCGGATTCGGCACAATAGGCGCTATGACCACGCTTGCAGTCAATGAATACGGCACCCCGCAGGGGGAGACAGTAGTCCTTTTGAGCTCCATCGGTACCACGCACGAGGCATGGAGCAAGGTGATCCCCGCCCTCGAGCACGACTACCGGGTGATCACCGTGGACCACCGCGGGCACGGGGCATCCGAGGTCGCCCCGATCGAGCCCGGCTCGGCCACGGTCAAGGATCTTTGCGACGATATCCTCCAAGCCCTCGACGGTGTCGGCGTGGACCGCTTCGCCGTCGTCGGCCTCTCCCTGGGCGGCGCGCTTGCGCAGTACCTGGCCGCCACGTCCGGACGCGTCACCAAGGCAGTGTTCGCCTGCACCGCCACCTACCTCGGCGGCGAGGAGAAGTGGTCGGAGCGCACCGCAACCGCCCGCGGCAAGGGCATGGATGCAATGGCGGACGGCTTTGTGGAGAACTGGTTCACCGAGGGCTACCGCGAGGCGCAGCCGGAGGAGGTGCGCCGCATCCGCGACATGGCCGCCGGCGTTGATGCGGAGGGGTACGCGCAGTGCGGCGATGCACTTGCCAAGTGGGATTTCGCTGACCAGCTGGACCAGATCACCTGCCCGGTGTGCACCATCGCGGGTGCCCAGGATCCGGGCACGCCGCCGGAGGAGTTGGCCAAGATCGCGGCGGGTGTCGCGGGCCCTGTGGAGTCGCACGTCATCGACCCCGGCTCCCACCAGCTGGCGGTTGAGCGTCCGGAGGAATTCATCCGGGTCCTGACACAGTTTCTCGGGGACTAATGGGCTAGCCTAGAAACGTCGTAAAGCGAACTGCCCTGAAAGGAAGTCACGCGAGTGAGAAGCAACCGCGTTCTGACAGCCCTCGCCGCCTGTGTCGCGTCCGCGACGGTGCTTGCCGGTTGCGCTTCCGAGGAGGAGATTCGGCTGGGTGAGCCCGAGCTGGACTTCCCCTACACCAGCACGACGCCGACGCCGACGTTCGAATTGGACCTCGAAGACCTGCTCGACGAGGACGAAGAGGATCTGAATGAGGACGAGGAAGACACGGAGGACACCGAGACGGAGACCTCCGAGGATGAGGATGATGATTCCTCTGAGACCTCGTCCGAACGCACGATTACGCGCACGTCTACGCACGTGAGCACGCGGGAGATCACCGAACAGTCCACCCGTCGCCAAGAGCCCGAGCCCGGTGCCGCCTGCGCCTGGCCGAATGAGGCTGAGGCGAACGGCCGCGAGTTTGCCACCTACTGCAACCGCGAGTGGGCGCGCACGGTGCTGGACGGCCAGCAGTACTTCTGGGTGGCCAAGGGCTCCGGCTGGGTCAGCGTTGACCCGACCGGGGAGCGCGACAACCAGGCGTGCTGGAACCGCGATAGCTTTAACGGCGCCCCGGAAGCAATCCGGAACGCCGTCGTGTACTGCCAGTAGCGCCTAGCCGGGACGTTGAGCCCGGCTATCGGCGGGGCTGGGTTTAGCCGTTGAGCTTGCGGTAGTCGAAGACCTGGTCGATGATGCCGTACTCAACCGCGTCCTGAGCGGTGAGGATCTTGTCGCGGTCCGTGTCAATGCGGACCTGCTCAGCGGTGCGGCCGGTGTGGTGCGCCAGGGTCTCCTCCATCAGGCGGCGCATGCGCTCGATCTCAGCCGCCTGAATCTCCAGGTCAGAAACCTGGCCGCGGGTGCCCTCGGTGGCCGGCTGGTGGATCAGCACGCGGGAGTTCGGCAGCGCTGCGCGCTTACCCGGCGCACCGGCAGCCAGAATCACGGCGGCGGCGGACGCAGCCTGGCCCAGGCACACGGTCTGGACATCTGGGCGGACGTACTGCATCGTGTCGTAGATCGCCATCAGCGCGGTGAAAGAGCCGCCCGGGGAGTTAATGTACATCGTGATGTCGCGGTCCGGGTCCTGGGACTCCAGCACCAGCAGCTGCGCCATGATGTCGTTCGCAGACGTGTCGTCCACCTGGGTGCCCAGGAAGACAATGCGCTCTTCGAAGAGCTTGCCGTACGGGTCAATCTGCTTGGTGCCGAAGCTGGTCTCCTCCAAGAACTGCGGCAGCACGTAGCGGGAAGTGGGCATCTGGAAAGCCATAGTTGTGTTCTCCTTAACTCGTAACTGCTGCTTAGTCGCCGATCGAGTGCTCGCCGGCCTGGGCGGCCTCTTCGATGACGTGGTCGACGATGCCGTATTCCTTCGCCTCCTGGGCGGTGAACCAGCGGTCGCGGTCAGAGTCCTTGGTGATCTGCTCGAAGCTCTGGCCAGTGTGCTCCGCGATCAGCTCCGCCATCTCGCGCTTGGTTTGCGCGAACTGCTTCGCCTGGATGGCAATGTCTGCGGCGGTGCCGCCCACGCCTGCGGACGGCTGGTGCATCATAATCCGCGCGTGCGGCAGCGCGTAGCGCTTGCCCTTCGTGCCGCCGGACAACAGGAACTGGCCCATGGAGGCGGCCAAGCCCATGCCGTAGGTGGCAATGTCGCACGGGGAGTAACGCATCGTGTCATAGATCGCCATACCGGCGGTCACGGAGCCGCCCGGCGAGTTGATGTAGAGCGAGATGTCCCGGGTCGGGTCCTCCGCGCTCAACAGCAGGATCTGGGCGCACAGCTTGTTGGCGATTTCATCGTCAACCTCCTGGCCCAGGAAAATAATGCGCTCGCGCAGCAGGCGCTCGTACACCGAGTCACCCAGGTTCATGCCGTTCGGCGATGTCATATGTCTATCTCCTTCTTTTCGTCCTGCATCATTAACGCCCCCACCCTACCCGCGCGTTCCCGCCACCCGGCTTCGTTCGCTGCCGGCTAACGGGTGCTCCGGAGCCCGTTCCAGCCCTGCCCGATGTCCCGCTCCGGCGTGCCCCGGCGAAAGAATTGTCCTGGAATTGCACCGACCAGGGATTACCCGGGGCTCAGCGAGGAAATCTGCGGATTCCTTCGCCGGCGGAGGGGGTTGGGGCAACAAAGCCCCGGCAGCCGCACGCGGGCGGTGTCCGGGGCTTGATTACTTTACGACGTTCGCTTTACTGCTCGTCAGCCTCTGCCGGCGCCTCAGCTGCCTCAGCCTCGACGGCGTCAGCCTCTGCCTCAACGGCGTCAGCCTCGACCGGGGCCTCGGCCTCGACCTCGGTGGTCTCCTCGACGTCCTCATCGATCTCGCCGAAGTACTCGTTCGGGTCGACGGAATTGCCTTCGTCGTCCGTTACGGTGGTGCGGGAGATGGCGGCTGCAAGAGCCTTGCCGCGGCGCACGTCGGAGAACAGGTTGGCAATCTGGCCGGACTGCTGCAGCTGGGACACGAACTGTGCCGGATCCATGCCGTAGGACTGCGCGGTGAACAGGATGTGGTCGGTCAGCTCCTCCTGGGAAACCTCCGGCTCCTCCTGCTCGGCGATAGCATCCAGGAACAGCTGGGTGCGCACGGACTCCTCAGCCTGCTCGCGGGTCTGCTTGTCAAACTCCTCGCGGGTGGTGCCCTGTGCCTCGAGCAGCTGGGCCAGCGCAGCCTCGTCGTGCGCGAACTGGCCGAGCAGCTGGTGCTGCTGGGTGTGCACCTGCTCATCCACGATGGACTCCGGCAGCGCGAACTCGACCTGTGCGAGGGCTGCCTTCAGCACCTCATCGCGGATGTCCGCAGCCTGCTGCGCCTTCTTGTCCTCTTCGAGCATGGTGCGGGTGTTCTCGCGCAGCTCCTCGACGGTGTCGAACTCGGAAGCCAGCTGTGCGAAATCATCGTCCAGCTCAGGCAGCTTGCGCTCCTTGGTCTGCTGGACCGTCACCTTGACGGTGGCCTCCTCGCCCTTGTGCTCGCCCTGCTCGATGGTGGTGGTGAACTCGGCCTCTTCGCCCGTCTTCAGGCCCTTGATGGCCTTGTCCAGGCCCGGGATCAGGTCATCCGAACCGACCTGGTAGGTCAGGCCCTCGGTGGAAGCGTCCTCGATCTTCTCGCCGTCAATCTCAACCAGGATGTCCAGGACTGCGAAGTCGTCCTTCTTCAACTTGCGGCCGGTGTCCTTCAGCTCGCCGAAGCGTGCACGCAGGTTGTCCAGCTCAGCGTCAACCGCATCCTCGTCGATCTTGAGGGCCGGCACGGTCACGGAGATGGCGGAGAAGTCCGGCACGGTGATCTCCGGGCGGACGTCGAACTCAGCCACGAACTCGACAACGTCGTTGTCCTCGAGCTTGGTGATGTCAATCTTCGGCTGGCCGAGCGGGTTCAGCTCGTGCTCTGCAAGCGCCTGCTCGTAGCGGGTAGGCAGCATGTCGTTGACCACCTGCTCGAGGATCGGGCCACGGCCAAAACGAGCGTCGATAAGCTGGCGCGGAGCCTTACCGCGACGGAAGCCGGGGATGGTGACCTGCTGAGAAATAGCGGCGTACGCCTGGTCGATTTCCTTGCCCAGCTCGTCGAACGGGACAGAGACGTTGAGCTTGACCCGAGTGTCGCTGATCTTATCGACGGAAGTCTTCACGGATTACTCCTGTATGTGATCTCGATTGCCTAAAGTTTGAAAATGGTAGGCCCGGAGGCCTACCTACGTCGGGGCGACAGGATTTGAACCTGCGACCCCCTGCTCCCAAAGCAGGTGCGCTACCAAACTGCGCCACGCCCCGTGAAGCCTGTGTGACTCACGTCGGCCAATTGTAGCGGGCGGTAAAACGACGGGAATAAAGGGGCGGGTAAAACGCCCGCAGAGTGCTCGCGCCACGGGCCCCGAAACGTGAAAAACCGGCCGCGTGCTGCGACCGGTTCTCCGAAAAAGCTTGGAGGGAATGACGGGAATCGAACCCGCGTCTTCAGCTTGGAAGGCTGAGGTATTAGCCACTATACGACATTCCCACATGCATAGAGCTGGAGAAAACTGTAGCGCAGCGAGTACCCGGCGGGCAAAACCTCATGGCCCGCGCGCTGTATATGCTTTGGGGTCATGAACCTTCTTCTCCTCCTCGCCCTCTGCGGCGGCCTGTACTTCCTCTTCTCCGCGGGCGGCTCCGGCGGCTCCCGGAAGCAGATCGCGCAGCGGGAGCAGCTGCAGCTTGACGACGCGTTGGCGGACGCCAAGCGTTGGACCGACCGCCTGGGTTCCCAGGTGCTGAACCTCTCCGGCACCGATGCCGCGTCGAGCCAGGCCATGGCAGATGCGTCCGAGCGCTTCAACGCCGCATCTGCGGGCCTGGCCGACGCCCGCACCGTCAAGCAGGCAATGCTGGCGCGCGAGTCCGCGTTGGAGGGTCTGCACTACGTCAACGCGGCCCGCGAGATCATGGGTCTACCGGCCGGCCCGCAGCTGCCGGAGCTGGAGGGCCAGCGCCAGGCCGGCCGCGTGACCGAGGAGCGCACCGTGCGCCAAGAGGACGGCACGGTAGTGACCGCGTCGCCGCGCGCGACGGAGCAGACGCCGCACTACTACCCGGGCGGCGTGGTAGCAGGCCGCCCGGTCCCGGCCGGCTGGTACTCCACCGCGTGGTGGGCGCCGGCGATGATGACCGGCATGTGGGCCGCCAGCTCCATGATGTTCTACTCCGCCATGTTCGCCGGCATGGCGGGCACCCCGTCCGCGGCAGAGTTTGAGGCCGGCAATTTCGGCGACGGCATGGGCGACATGGGCGCTGGCGATATGGGGGATATGGGTGCCGGCGACATGGGCGGCGGTGACTTCGGGGGCGATTTCGGCGGCGACCTTGGGGGCGGCGGGTTCGACTTCGGGGGCTTCGACTTTTAAGCCCGCAGGAGCCTAGTGCGGGCGGCCCATCTCCATGCCCGCGATCTCCTCGGCGGCGCGAATGACCTCCGCGAGCGCCGCGGCGGCGCGCGACGCCGCCTCGCTGCCCGGCTCCAGCAAATCGTCGCGCACCTCGAACATGATGCCCAGCACGCGGGCGTTCATCTCGTACTCCATGGGGATGTACACGCCGGTGAACGGGGTGTTGCGCTCCACTTTGAACCCTGCCTCGGTGAAGATGCGGGCCGCGGTGTCGGTCAGGATTGCCGGGGAGTGGACGGAGTGGGTGCCAATGCAGACGTCGGGCAGCAGCTTGCCCGCGTGGATCCGGTACTCCTCCGGCTGGTTGTTATAGGAGTGGATGTCCACAATCACGGCCGCGCCGGTCTCGCGCAGGCGGTCGCCTACCAATTTGGCCATCGCATCGTTGTACGGGTGGAAGTAGGTGGCCTTCAGCGACGCATCATCGAAGCCCAGCGGGCGAAGCAGGCCGCCGTCGGCCATGCGGGTGTAGACCGCCCCGCGGCCGGAGGCGTCCATGGAATCGCGCTGGCTGTAGAAGCGGCCCGGGTCCGCCACTAGGCGGGAAAGCCCGTTAACCACGCTGAAGCTGCGGGCCCCAGACTGCTCGCGCGCCGCCGCGGCGAGGGTGTCGGTGCCCACGTCGGTCACGCGGTCCAACTCCACCTCGACCTGCTCCGGCGTGGCAACGAAGTCGGCCGCCACCTCTTCGGGGATGTAACGGGATGCGTGCGGAACGTGCAAAATCACGGGGCAGTCCTGCGCGCCCTCGTCGATGGTGAGGTAGGAGTACATGCCCCGAAGATTAGGGCTGCTGGAGAGTTTTCGCTTGCCAAGTGCCGTCGATAAGCGCGATTGCCCCGGCCTCCTCGAACGCACGCAGCCAGCCCTCCATCGGCCACTGCCCCCATTTCGCGTGGAACGTGGCGGCGTTGGCCAGGATGTCGTCCAGGTGCTCCCACGGCGGGGAGCTCACCGGGTGCCACTGGTGGAACGCGTGCGCGCCGCCGACCCAGTACAGCTCAAAGCCGTGTTCGCGCAGCTGCCAGGCGAAATCGGTGTCCTCCCCGCCGTAGCCCGCGTACGCGGTGTCGAAGCCGCCGAACTCGCGCTCGATGCGCCGCCACGTCTCCGCGGTCAGGGCGAAGGAAAGCGACCAGAACAGGTTGTAATCGTCGGCCAGCACCAGCTCGCCCGGCGCGGGGTTGGGGCGCGCCGGGTGCGGGTCGGGGCGCACGGTGCGCAGCTCGCCTTCCTTCATGTACGTCACTGGGCCCGCCACCACGGCGTCGGGGTGTTCGGCGAGCGCGCGCACGTAGTGCGTGACCAGGTCGCCGGAGGCCACGCAGTCCGCGTCGAGGAAGATGATGGTCTCCGCGCCGCGCTCGATCGCGGTGCGCGCGGCGAGGTTGCGGGCCGCGGCCAGGTTCGTGCCGTCCCCGCCCAGCTCCACCACGTGGCTCTTCGGCACCGCCTTGCGCAGCACATCCGCGTCCGCCAGCGCCACGGTGATGTGGTCCGTGCCCTCCGGCTTCAGGTTCACCTGGTGCGTCAAGTGCGCCGCACGGTTGGCGTTTGCCAGCGTAACCAGGGCAATCTTGCTTGACGACGGCTCCTTAGCAACCCCCTCGATCACCTTCGCCGCCCGGTCTGCCGCGCCCTCGGTTTGCCAGCGGGACCAGTCCGGGTTGAGTGCGGCCGCCTCGGCGAGGAGCGCCGGCCACTCGCTGGCGTCCGGGAACGTGTCCGGCACCAGCGCCAAGCCGGCCTCCTTGAGGGTGAGCGCGTTGCGCTTCTGTTCAATGAAGGGGCGCGGCTGCGGCAGCAAGATGGCAGGTGCGCCGGTGACGGCGATGTCCGCGATGGAGTTCTGCCCGCCCGCCGTCACCACCACACCGGCGCGCTGGAGCAGCTCCGTCGGGTCCTCCACCCGGTTGTCGCCGGTGAGGAACGTGAACGTGTAGTCCGGGCAGGCGCGCTGGACGGCCTCCCAGTCCTCCGGCTCCCATGTGGAGCCGCCCTTGCCGGCCATTACCACTACGTGGCGCGGGTCGCGCTCGATGCCGAGCAGCGGGGTAAGGCGCGAAATGCCGCCGACGGCGTGGAGGCGATCAGCATGCGCCGTCAAAAAATCCGGCACCGGCACCCAGTCGGGCCATGCGGCGATCAGCGCGTCCGCCTGGGCGTAACCCAGTTGGTGCGGGGCGTCGTCGCGAAGCCCCGGCATGGCATGGGCGATCACGGGCACACCCATCAACCGGATGAACACACCTACTTCCACAGACACGTCGACGTAGAAAGCGTCGGGGGCGTTGTCGTTGGTCCAGGAAGCGATCGTCGAAAAGCGGGAGCGGAGCCCCTCGTTGCCGTACGGGGCGTAGTGGAGGGTGCCGCCCGCCGTCATGGCGCGGCCGTAGTGGCCGTGGCCGGCGTCGTCGGCGAGGGTGACGTCCGCGCTCGGGTCCGTGGAGAGGATGGTGGCGGTGTGGCCGAGGCGGGCCAGCGCTCTCTGGATCTCGCGGCAGCGCTGGATGTGGCCGGAGCCGTGGTGGTGGGCGTAGATGCCGATGTGCAAGCCGGTCACGGCCTAAACCTCCCGCAGGTAGCTCGCGTGCACCTCACGGTAAAGCTCGACGTAGGTGCGCGCCGTTTGGGTCAGCGAATGGTTGGACACCACCCAGTCACGCACCGCCGCGCGGTCGATGCCGCGGGCGCGGTGGATGGCGGCGGCTAGCGCCTCGATGTCGTCCGGCGGGGCGAGCGCAACAGGTGCGTGGCGCAAAAGCTCCCCCATGCCGCCGCGGTCAAACGCCGCTACCGGGGTGCCGCACGCCATCGCCTCAAACGCCACCAGGCCGAACGGCTCCTCCCAGCGCGGGCTGACCACCGCCACCTGGCAATTCGCCACCAGGGTGCGCAGCTCCGCGTGGGACATCTCGCCGCGCCATTCGGCAACACCGGGTGCGAGGCGCGGGGCGATCTCCTCGCGGAAGTAGTGGTGGTCCCCGTTGCGGCCTGCAAGCACCAGCTCGATCCCGGCGGCGCGGCACGCGTCCATGGCCATGTGCGCGCCTTTCTCCGGCACGAGGCGGCCGAACCACACCGCGCGTGTGCCGCCCGGGCCCGGCTGCCACGTGGTCACGTTCACGCCGTTCGGGATCACAAGCGAATCCACCGGCAGATCCCAATCCTCTGCGGTGGTGTGGCTCACGGCCACAAAGCGCCCGGCGCGCGGGCCGGCGTTCGTGATCGCGTCCTGCAGTTCATCCACCTGCGGGGTGTGCAGCGTGGTCACCATCGGCAGCGGCGCCGCGTCTGCGCTCTCCGGGAAGATGCGCGGGTTCAGGCTGTTGTTGTGCACCACGTCGTACCTGCCCTGCGCCAGCAGTTCGCGGAGCTGCACAAAAGCCGCGTCTTCACGCTCCTTGCCGCCCTCCGGGTACGTGGTGTCCGTCGCGTCATCCAGGTGGTCGCCCCAGTCCACGCCGGGGAGCTCAAAGCTCTTGTCGTTGCCGTCCGAGCCGGCCGCGGCGAAGAAGTGCACTTCGTGGCCTAAGCCGCGAAGTGCGCTCACCATGGTGTGGCAAAACGCCTCCAGCCCGCCTGCGTAGGGCTCGCGCACTGGGTAGCGCGCCGGGCCGATGAACGCGATCTTCAGGCGCTCGTCCTGCGCCATCGCCGTCATCGTGCGCTCCCGAGAACCTCGGAGTACACGCGCGCGTGCACGGCCTGGACCTCGCGCAGCTGCGCCTCGCGGTCCCCGTGGTAGGCCACGCCGCCGCGCGCAACCAGGTCTTTCGCTGCGCGGCCCGCCGCGCGCCCGTCGCACGCAGGGTACACGGCAACCGCCTCAGGCGTGTCCGCCTGGCCCGCGTAGCAGCCGATATCCGGCACTGCGACGGGCGTGCCGTGGTCCCGGCACATCTCCAACCATCCGGAATGCGTCCCGCGCGTGTACGGCAGCACGCACGCGCCGGCGCGCGCCACCGCTGCGTGCAGCTCCGCGTCGCCGAACGGCTCGTGCACGTGCAGCGCGAGGTTCTCCACGCCGTCCAGCCCCTCTCGCAGGTCCTCGGTCGCAGGCACATCGTGCACGTACACATCCAGCGGCACCTCTGCTGCAATGTCGCGGTAGAACTGCGCGTCCGCCACCACGTTGCCGCGCAAGGACTTCACAAACACCGCCGCACGCTCGCCGCGCTTCTCCACCGCCGGCACCGCAGCAATTCGCGGATGCTTGACGACGTTCACTTCACCCACCCCGAAGTCCTCCCGCAACGCGGCCGCCGCACAGTCCGTGAGCGTGAGCGTTGCTGCCGCGGCGTCCACCAGCACCTTCAGGCGCGCATGGTGGTCGCGCTGGTCTTCCAGGTGCGGGTTGTCAATGTCGTGCACCGTCACCACAAGCGGCACCGGAAGCTCGGCGACCATGGCGCTGATCTCAGCCGTCGTAAAGTGCTCGAAGCCGAAGTGGACGTGCAGGATGTCGGGGCGCTGGGCGGGATCCAGCTCGCGCCAATATTTCGCGGTGAACGCGGGGTGCGGCCACCAGTTACCGTCAATGTCCGGGTCCGGGAGATACGCCACGCCAGCAGGGCGAATTGCCTGCGTATAGGGGTGTTCTGCCGGGATCGAGAGGACCCGCACGGCGCGACGGTTGAAGTTCACCCCACTAATATAATCGTTTGCGCATCAATAAGTTCTGGGGTTAACCCGTTGCTAGGGTGAGCACATGCCAATCCTCACGGTTGTAGGCAATTGCCAGGCCGAATCCACGCGCCGGCTGCTCATGTCCACCGGCGAATTCGAGTCCGAACGCATCAAACCGATCCACGAGATCGAACCCGCCGACCTCGGCTGGTTCACCGATCTCCTTGCGCGCACCGACGTGCTGGTCACCCAGCCGATCCGCAACGATTACCGCGGCGTGCCGGTGGGCACCGCGCAGATGTGCGAGCACCTCCCCCGCGGCGCGCGGCACGTGGTGGTGCCGGTCATGCGTTTCGACGGGCTCATGCCCTACCACGCCATCATCCGCAACCCGCAGGACACGTCGGAAAACCCGCCTGTGGTGCCGTACCACGACCTGCGGATCCTCGCCGCCGCCGCGCGCGGGCTGGACGCACCGGTGCGCCCGGAGGCCTCGGACGAGGCGCTGCGCCGCGCCGCCGCGATGTCCGTGGAGCAGATCAGCATCCGCGAGCGCGCGCACGGTTCCGTGGTGGTGTCCGACTACCTGGCCACCGCGCCGCTGTGGCACACCATCAACCATCCGGACAACGCCACGCTGGCCGTCCTGGCCACGCGTGTGCTGCGCGCGCTGGGCATCGATGCGGACCCCGCGCTGCCGGATTACGAGATGCTGGGCCAGCTCGACGCGCCCGTGGACATGGCCGCGGCCGAGGCGCTGGGCGTTGCGGACCGCCCCGGGCTCACCGCGCGCGACGCGTGGCGCGACAGGAGCTCCGGGCTTATCGACGCTTCCGAGATCGCCCACGCCCAACTGGAGTACTACCGCGCCCGGCCCCACGTGGTGGAGCACGGCCTGGTGCGCCACGCTGAGCGCATTGCAAACCTGGGCTTGCTGGAGGTACCGGCATGATCCACCTGATCGTTGGGCCCGCGGGCCACGGCGTGACCGCGTACGCGCTGCAGCTCGCGGATGCGCTGGGCGCGGGCGACGACGCTGTGGTGCGGGAGGAGACGTTCACCGACGCGCCGCTGCCGGACGCGCCGATCCACGTGGCGTTTACGGACCATCTGTTTGGAACGGGCCCGGATGCGTCCGTCGAAAAGCTGCTTGCCCGGGTGGGAGCGCGGCCGCTGTCCGTGAGCTTCCACGACGTGCCGCAGCCGGAAGAGGGCGAGGCGCGCTATGCCCGGCGCTCGGGCGCGTACCGGCGCTTGGCTGCGGCGGCGGACGTGGTAGGCGTGAACTCGCAGCATGAGGCGCGGTTCTTCGAGGGGTTCGACCCGGCGGTGATTCGCCTGCCGATTCCGGTGATCCAGTCCCGCTTTGCCCCGGAGCCCGGGACCGTCGGCGTGCTCGGGTTCCTCTACCCCGGCAAAGGGCACGAGGACCTGATTGCGGCGCTTGATGGCAGCGGGCGGCGGCTGCGCTTCCTCGGCTCCGTGTCAAAGGGGCACGAGGCGTGGGCGGAGGAGCTTTCGCGCCACGCGGAGATCACCGGTTGGCTCACCGATGCGCAGATGGCCGAGGAGATGGGCCGCATCGAGGTGCCCGTGTGCGCCCACCGGCACTTTTCCGCGTCCGGGTCGCTGATGACGTGGCTGGGCGCCGGCCGTACCGTGCTGGCCAAAGATTCGGACTACACCCGCGAGATCGACGCGTGGTTGCCCGGCCGCATCACCCTAGTCAGCGGCGATTGGCGCAGCGCCGTGGAGGCTTTTGAACCCGAAGTTTTGGCTCCGCCGAGCTACGGCTGGGCCGACGTCGCGAGCGAATGGGAGGACGCATGGCATTCCGCTGGCCTGATGTAAGCGTGGTTATCCCCCACTACAACGCGCCGGATTCGCTTGCGCGTGTGGTGGAGGCGGTGCGCGCGCAGGATTACGCGGGCGAGGTGGAGATTGTCGTGGCGGACGACGGCTCCGAATCCCTCCCCCAGATCCCCGGCGTGCGATTGGTGCAGCAAGAGGACATGGGCTTTCGCGCCGCCGCCGCGCGCAACCTCGGTGCCGCGGCGGCGAGCGGCGAGGTCCTCGCCTTCCTCGACGCGGACACAGTGCCGGAGCAGGGTTACCTCTCCGCGGTGGTGCCGCACATCGTGGGCGATCCGCGCGCCGTGGTCGTGGGCACCCGCCTCACCGGAGCGCAGCGCTCGGAGCCGCAGTGGCTTGCCGATGCTTGGGAGGCCACCGACAACCTCCGCGCCGCCGACCACTCTTCCTGGCGCTACGTCATTTCCGCCGTGTTGACCTGCTCGAAGGCGTTTTTCGACAAGGTCGGCGGTTTCGACGGCAGCTTCGTCGGCTACGGCGGCGAGGACTGGGAGTTCGGCTTCCGCGCGTGGAACGCCGGCGCGACGCTGGTCCACGAGCCCCTAGCCGTTGCGGTCCACCCCGAGGAAGACTTTGGCTCGCGTTACGACGATCCCTCCCAGCGCATCCGCGTCAAAAACGCCGAGTCGCTGGCCTTGGCGCGGCGCATATCGCACCCGCTCGCGCGGCCGGAGGGCGTGATCTTCAGCAACTTCGACGTCAGCGTGGCCGTGCCGGAGCTCGACGGCGAGGGCGTGCTGGAGTTCGTGATCGCCGAGTGGGTGAAGGTGGGCGCGTACGTGCGGGTCGCCGAGGTGCCGGAGCTCTTCGCCGCGGACCCGCGGGTGGGCACCGATCCGGTGGACGCTCGCGTGCACGTGGCCGTCGGTGCCGGCTGGGCCCCGCAAGACATGGACGCGCTGCGCGCCGCCGAGCACGTGCTGTGCCCGGACGGCACGATGCTACGCACCCGGCGCGCCGCGGCGCTTGGCCTGGAGCCGGTGACGGCGCGGCCGGAGGACATCGGGCTCACGCCTGTGGCCGGGCCGCTGCAGCTGGAGCGCTACTTCGCCGGCTGGTAGCCGCGGTTCATATGGGCCACGGCTTACAGCGCGACCCGGCGCGCGAGAAAACCAATGGCGTTTACCTGCTCGACATGGCCGGTGTCTAAGTCGAACCGGTCCCCTGTCATGAGGACGCAACGCGCACCCGGTGGCAACCCATCGAATGAGGAAAGCTCACGTTCCAGCACGCGTTCATCCAGAGCCGTAAGCGCCACCTGGATAAATAAGGTGGAGTCATCGCGGCGGGCGAGAAAGTCAATCTCACCTCCGGGCCCAACACCTGTGAACACCTCGTAGCGCTGACGGAGCAATTCCAGATACACCTGATTCTCGAGGTCATGGCCAGCATTGGTGTTGCGGCGCCCAGTGAGGGCGTCGCGCAGGCCTGCATCGACCCAGTAGTACTTGGGCGTTGATTTCAGCCAGCCTCTGCCGCGGGTGTCGTATCGGTGGCATCGATAGATGAGGTGGGCATCCGCCATGAGCTTGAGATAGCGGTCAACCGTGTCGGTGCTCACCGCTGTTCCTGCAGACTTCAGTGTGTTCGCGACTTTGTTTGCGGAAAGCGGCGAACCGGAATTGTCAAGGACAAATGCCGCGACCTTCAGGAACACTGCGGTATCGCGGACCTCACCTCTTAGCGCGATGTCTCGGGTGAAGATCGAATCGAAGAGATCGCGGTTCAACTGCCTAGTCAGCTCGGGTGACGTGGCAAGCACGCTTCGCGCGAAACCGCCGGTGATCATCCACCGCTGATACGAGGTCTCCACCGGCTCACCATCATCGGTGCCCGTGAACTGTCTGAACTCTTGAAGC
This sequence comes from Corynebacterium sp. CNCTC7651, assembly GCF_021496665.1. NCBI lineage: Bacteria > Bacillati > Actinomycetota > Actinomycetes > Mycobacteriales > Corynebacteriaceae > Corynebacterium > Corynebacterium sp. CNCTC7651. Next base: position 1,773,460 of record NZ_CP071246.1, read on the forward strand.
GAAAGAGGGAAGACTTCAATGGACACGTACCTGCCAGCCAGATAAGTCAGCCCCTCCCCCGCAAACATGGATGCGTTGGACCCGGTGACGCAGATCTCAAGATCTTGGGAAGCTCGTAGGGAGTTAATCACCCTGGCCCACTGGTCCAGTTCCTGGACTTCGTCCACATGCAGGTGGGTCACCCCGCGAGACGCTGCTTCCACAACGTGCTCGTGGAATGCGTGTGCGTCCCGCAGCGGGTCAAAAGCGAGATCCTCAAAGTTGATCGTGAGGATTGCAGTCGGGTCCGCACCGTTGCCCACCAGATACTCGCGGTACAGCTGCAGCAGCGTCGACTTGCCGCTACGGCGCACGCCAGTAATCAGTCGAACGAGGTCAGGGCTATCAACAGCCTTGAGCTCTTCGAGGTACTGTGGGCGCGGAAAAATTTTCACGATTTACGACTGTACTCGTAAATCGGGAAGGAATAGGCGGGAATTACGAACATAGTCGTAAATCCCGAACGTCGTTACGCGCCCGGAAGCTCTGGGGCGACGCCGGTGTTCTCGTACTCGGCGAGGATGTCAATGCGGCGCTGGTGGCGCTCCTCCTCGCTCCACGGCTGGGAAACGAAGGCGTCCACGATCGCCAGCGCTTCCTCCTCGGTGTGCATGCGCCCGCCGATGCCGATGAGCTGGGCATTGTTGTGCTCACGTGCCAGCTTCGCGGTCTCCACGGACCATGCCAGCGCGCAGCGTGCACCCTTGACCTTGTTGGCCGCGATCTGCTCACCATTGCCGGAGCCGCCGAGCACGATGCCCAGCGAACCCGGGTCCGCCACCACAGCCTCAGCTGCGGCGATGCAGAAGGCCGGGTAGTCATCCAACGCGTCATACTCGTGGGCGCCGCAGTCGGTGACCTCGAAGCCCTTGGACTCCAGGTGCGCCTTGATCTGGTTCTTCCGCTCGAAACCGGCGTGGTCTGCTCCTAGGTAAATACGCATGCCGACCATGCTACCTGGCGGGCAAGCTAGCCCTGTTCGATCTGCGGGTCCTCGGTGCGGGAGCGCTTGAGTTCGAAGAAGTACGGGAATGACGCGAGCTTCACGGAAGCGTCGAAAAGCTCGCCCGCCTCCTCGCCGCGCGGCACGCGGGTGATCACGGGGCCGAAGAACGCGGTGTCGCCGAGCTGAACCACCGGGGTGCCAACCTCGTCGCCTACCGCGTCCATCGCGCGGGAGTGGAAGCCGCGAAGCAGATCATCGGCCGCCTCGGTGTTCGCCACCTCAGCGATCGTGGTCGGCAGGCCGACCTCCTCCAGCGCGGCGCAGATGATTTCGTCGTACGCGCCGTAGCCCTGCTTGCCGCCCTCGCCGCGGGCGTGGACCATCTCGCCCATCACCGTGTACAGCTCGTCGACCTTCTCCGGCTCATCTGCCTTCACCTTGGCAAACACCCGTGCCGGGCCCCAGTTAGCTTCCATCATTGCTGCGTAGGATTCGGGCAAATCCCGACCGTCGTTAAGCACGGAAAGGCTCATGGGCACCCACTCCACCTCAATGTCGCGGACCTGCTCCACCTCCTTGATCCAGCGGGAGGTCTGCCAGCAGAACGGGCAGGAGACGTCGAAGTAGAAAGTCACATTGCTCGCAGCCATAGTGCTACCTTTCTTGCGGTTGTTGTAGGTGCGCCCCACTGTAGACGCACCTTCAAATCCTCACCGGCGCGGGCGGTATGTTGGTCCGCATGAAGACCAACCTCACTCGCGCAGACGCGCAAGCACGCAAGCAGCTGATCGACAACGTCCACTACGACATCACCGTGGACGTCAACGGCAAGGAGCAGTTCACCTCCCACACCGTGGTCACCTTCGATTCCAAGGCTGGCGAGACGTTCTTCGACCTGGTTGCGGACGAGTTCACGGCGACCCTGGACGGCGAGGCGACCGACGGCCGCACGCTCAACCTCACCGAGGGCTCCCACGAGCTGGTGGTGGACGCGACGATCACCTACAACCGCACCGGCGAGGGCCTGCACAAGTTCACCGACCCGAAGGACGGCAAGGACTACCTGTACACCCAGTTCGAGCCGGCGATGGCCATGAAGGTGTTCGGCTGCTTCGACCAGCCGGATCTGAAGGCCACCTACAACGTGCACGTGGTCGCGCCGGAGTCCTACACCGTGGTGCTCAATGAGGCAGTGACGCGCGAGGGCAACACTTGGTCCACCGAGATCACCTACCCGCTGTCCACCTACCTGATCGCGATTGTGGCCGGCGAGTACGAGCACGTCACCGACACCTACGTGGATGAGAAGGACGGCCGCGAGATCGCGCTGGGCCTCTACGCCCGCGCGTCGCTCATCGAGCACATGGACGCGGAGCGCCTGTTCCGCCAGACCAAGGACGGCTTCGACTTCTACCACGCTAACTTCGGCCGCTCCTACCCGTTCGGCGACAAGTACGACCAGATTTTCTGCCCGGAGTACAACATGGGCGCGATGGAGCACGTCGGCGCTGTGACGTACCGCGACGAGTACATCTTCACCTCCGAGCCGACCCCGCACCGCATGGAGCGCCGCAACGACACGATCCTCCACGAGATGGCCCACATGTGGTTCGGCGACCTGGTGACCATGCAGTGGTGGGACGACCTGTGGCTGAACGAGTCCTTCGCCACCTGGTCCGCCGCCACCGCGCAGACCGGCATCGGCGAGTACCCGGACGCGTGGGTCACCTTCGCCGCCATTGAGAAGGCCTGGGCCTACAGCCAGGACCAGCTCCCCACCACTCACCCGATCGCGGCGGACGCGCCGGACATCGAGACCGCAGAGCAGAACTTCGACGGCATCACCTACGCCAAGGGTGCCAGCGTGCTCAAGCAGCTGCAGGCGTACGTGGGCTACGACGAGTTCTTCGCCGGCGTGCGCAAGCACTTTGACAACCACGCTTACGCCAACGCCACCTTCGACGACCTGCTCGGCGCGCTCGAGGAGGCCTCCGGCCGCGACCTCTCCGACTGGGCCGACCAGTGGCTGCGCACGACGGGCGTCTCCCGCCTCTACCCGGAGATCACGGACTCCAGCTTCACCGTGGTCCAGGAATCCGATACGCAGCGCACGCACCGCGTGGGCGTCGGGCTTTATTCGCTTATCGACGGTCGTGTGCAGCGCACCCACAACCTCCGCACCGACATCGAGGGCGAGCGCACCGAGATTCCAGAGTTTGCCGGTGTGGAGCACGACCTGGCATTGGTGAACGATGAGGACCTCACCTACTGCAAGATGGGGCTCACGCCGGAGCACCAAGAGTTCGTGCTGGAGCACCTGGGCGAGATTGAGGATCCGCTGGCGCGCACCGTGTGCTGGTCCGCCATGTGGGAGGCGACCCGCGACGGCCTGCTGCCGGCCCGCAAGTTCGTGCAGCTGGTGGCGCGTTTCGCGCCGGATGAGACCCACCCGAGTGTGCAGGAGCGCCTGCTGCACCAGGCCATCCAGGCCGTCAAGCAGTTCGTGGACCCGGCGTGGCAGGGCGAGGGCTTCGACCTGCTCAACGAGGCGTTCCGCGGCGCCCAGCCGGCCTCCATCTTCGACCGCGCCCTGGCCCGCGTCACTCCGAACGAGGAGACCGTCGCCTACTTTAAGAAGCTGCTGGAGACCGCGCCGGCCTCCAACCAGGAGGTGCGCTGGCTCGCGCTGACCAGCCTCATCGCAGCGGGTGAGCTTCCGGTCGAGGCCGCGGACGAGGAGCAGGACGACTCCAACGAGGGCGCCATTTCCCGCCTGCGCGCACGCGCGACCGTGGATAAGCGCTGGGCGTGGGACAAGCTGGTCAACGAGGACCTGACCAACCTGGAGGCCCGCTACCTCATGGACGGTCTGCACTTCAACGCTGCCGGGCTGGAGGGGCTTTCGGACGAATACTTCCGCGTCGCCCCCGGCCTGTGGGACCGCCTGACCAACGAGATGGCGCAGCGCACCCTCGAAGGCATGTACCCGCTGTGGGACGTGTCTGAAGCGGCCGTCGGTAAGGCAAATGCGCTGCTTAACGACGATTCCGTTCCAGCCGGCCTGCGCCGCATCCTGGCCGAGGGCCAGGACCGCGTGGCAATGGCCGTGCGCAACCGCGCGGTGGACGCCGCCGCGCAGTAACGGTTGCGAGCTGGGGCCGTATGTCCGGCCCTAGCTCGGGGTTACAGCTTCGCGAGCGCCTGCTCGAGGTCGGCGATGAGGTCCGCCTCATCCTCGATGCCGACCGAGATGCGCACCAGCTCGCGCGGCACCTCGAGCGCCGAGCCCGTGACCGCCAAGTGCGTCATGGTGGCCGGGTGCTCGATGAGGCTGCTTTCCACACCGCCCAAGGATTCCGCCAGGCAGAACTCGGTGTTCAGGCACAGCGCCTTGGCCTGCTCTTCCGTCTGCATGAGCACGGAGACCATGCCGCCGAAGCGGCGCATCTGCTTCTTCGCAATCTTGTGGCCCGGGTGCGATTCCAAGCCCGGGTAGCACACCCGCGCCACCGCATCCTGGCGCTCGAGGAATGCGGCGACGGCCTCCGCGTTGTCGCAGTGGCGCTCCATGCGCACCGGCAGCGTCTTCAGGCCGCGGGCGGTGAGGTAGGTGTCAAACGGCGAGGGCACCGCGCCGACCCAGCCGAAGAAGAAGCGCAGGTGCTCCTCAAACTCTGGGTCGTTGCCGCAGACCACGCCGCCGATCACGTCGGAGTGGCCGCCGATGTACTTGGTGGTGGAGTGCAGCACCACGTCCGCGCCGTGCGTGAACGGCTGCTGCAGGTACGGGGAGGCGAACGTGTTGTCCACCACCAGCGTGGCGCCGGCCTTGACCTCGGCGATAGCGGCGATGTCGACGATGTCCAGCAGCGGGTTTGTCGGCGTCTCCACCCAGATCACCTTGGTGTTGTCCTGCACTGCGGCGGCGACGGCGGCGGTATCGGTCATGTTCACCACCGTGTTCTCCACGCCCCACTGGGTGAAGATCTGCTGGATCAGGCGGTAGGTGCCGCCGTACGCGTCGCTGCTGATCACGATGTGGTCGCCCGGCTTGAGCAGAATGCGCAGCACGGTGTCCACCGCCGCCATGCCGGAGGCGAACGCGACCGCGTACTTCGAACCCTCCAGGCCCGCCACCGTCTCTTCCAGCGCGGTGATGGTGGGGTTGCCCACGCGGGTGTACTCGTAGCCGCCGCGCAGCTTCGCCAGGCCGTCCTGGGCAAAGGTGGTGGAGGCGTAGATCGGCGTGTTGATCGGGCCGTACTGGCTGTCCGGAGCGTAGCCCGCGTGGATGGCCTTCGTGGACGGGCCGGACTGACCGGTCTGAGATGCGTGTGTCATGTGACGCATAGTAGACCAAGCGGTTCAGAATTGGGCGTTAGGGCGGATTTATATCCGGCGCGTAGACTGGCCCGCGATGCGAACCGAAACCGTGACCATGCTCGCCGCCAGCGCCGCGGCGAATGACGCTGTGAATGACCTGGAAGAGTGGATCAACGATCCGCAAACGCGGAACCTTTTCGTGGAACGCCCGCTGTGGATCCTGCTGATTATCGTCATCGCGATCGTGCTGCAGATGGTGCTCAACCGCATTATCAACCGCGCGGCGCAACGCTCCATTGCCAACCCTGGCGGCACGATCGCGCTGCGCCGCGGCGAGCAGGACGACGATTCCCCGCAGGCGCGCTCGCAAGAGCAGCGTCGTCAAGCACGGATCAAAACCCTCGCCAACGTGGGGCGCTCCGCCGTGGCCATCATTATCTGGGTGTGGGCGGCCATGGCCGTCCTGGACCAGCTGGGCGTGAACGTGGCGCCGCTGGTCGCGTCCGCCGGCGTGGTCGGCGTGGCGCTTGGTTTCGGCGCGCAATCCCTGGTCAAGGACTTCCTCTCCGGCATGTTCATGCTCATTGAGAACCAGTACGGCGTGGGCGACTCGGTGCAGATCGGCGACATCTCCGGCACCGTCGAGCACATGACCATGCGTATCACCACCGTCCGCGACATCGACGGCACGCTGTGGTACATCCGCAACGGCGACATCGACCAGGTGGGCAACCAGTCCGACGTGTACTCCGTCGCGCGCCTCGAGGTGCCGATCTCCCTGTCCAGCGACCCGTCCGATGCCGCCGCCGTCATCGAGCGCGCGTCCATCGCCGCCGTGCAGGACGACACGATCCGCGACTCCGTCATCGGCCAGCCCGAGGTCCTGGGCATGTCCAGCTTCACGCCGGACCACCTCACCTACCGCGTGAGCGTGAAGACCATGCCGGGTGCGCAGTGGGCCGTGAGCCGCCACATGTACGAGGAGATCCTCGAAGCCCTGCAGGATGCGCAGATTGTCATGCCGGGGCTGGAGCCGCGCCGCATCATCACCGTCAACGACACCCCGGAGGCCTCCCATGACTAGCCCGCAGGAGCACACGCTTTACGACGGAGTCGGGGGCACCCCCTTCTTCCAAACGTTGGTCAAAGGCTTCTACGACCAGGTGAAAGAGGACGACCTGATCGGCCCTATGTACCCGGAGGATGACTGGGAGGGTGCGGAGAACCGGCTGCGCTGGTTCCTGGAGCAGTACTGGGGCGGGCCGCGCACCTACCAGGAGGAGCGCGGCAACCCGATGCTGCGGCGACGCCACTTCCCCTTCCCCATCGGCGAGGCTGAGGCGGACCGCTGGCTCGAGCTCATGGGGAAGTCTCTCGAGCAGTTCAGCGACGAGGAGTTGGCACCGGCCTACCGCGCGCAACTGTGGAACCACATGCAGCGCGTGGCGTACATGATGATCAACCAGGGCCCGCGCGCCTTCTAGCGGCCGCATCCTCGGCCGCTAGAACAGCAGGCCCAGACCGGCGTTGCGGTAGACGGAGCCGAACGGGGCATCGAGGCGCACCCACCTGCCCGCCGTGGCTACGCGCAGGTGGCGCGGGATATCCGCCGGCGCTTCGAAGCCGGGGATGAGGCCCAGCGCGGTGCAGGTGAAGATCATCCGCATCGGAATCTCCACCGGGTCCGCCGATTCCGCATCCGCGGTAAGCACCACGCTGTCCAGCAGCGATTTCGGCGGGCCCGCCGGGCCGGAGAATTGGCGGGCGAGGGCGCGGCCGTCGTCCGCAAGCTGGCGCGCAACCGAGACCGGGACGATGTCGCGCTCCACGAACCCGACCACGGGCGGCAACGCGCCGGGCCACATCGCGTCGCGCGCGGGGCCGATCGGCGCGGGGTCAGGCTCCCCCGCGGATCCGCTGCGCAGCGCGGCGAGCAAGTCCGCCGCCGCAACCGCTGCACCGTCGCGGGACACCGCACCCACCACGCGACGGGCCGCCACGCAGTCAAAGGGGGTGCTCACACAGACATCAAGCGCGCCTTGCTCTTCATCCACCACGCGGATGCGGGCGGTGGCGGTGTTGTCTATTGCGAGGGCGCGCCCCACGAACGTCGTCAAGCTGGGTGCCCCAGCACGAACCGCGAGTGTTTCCACGGGATGCGGCGCTACTGCTCGTTGCTTGCGGCGACGCGGGTGAGAATGCCGATCTCTTTCTGCGTGATCGCGCGCGGAGACGCTGTCGCCATGTCCACCGTGACCTGGATGCATTCGATGGAGCAGCACACGCGGCCCTGTTCATCCTTCACGTCCTGGTGAGTGGTGAAGGAGGTGTTGCCGATGCGGGACACGTAGGTCTCCACCGTCACCGCTGAGGTGTTGGGCAGCACCGGGCGGATATAGTCCGCCTCGATGCGGCGCACGAACGCGGTGAATTCCGTCCCGTCCGCGTACAGGAACTCGCGCGCGAACGCGATGCGGGCTTCCTGCGCGATCTCGATGTACGCGGAGTTGGTGACGTGGCCGTTGCGGTCGAAGTCACCCCACCGCAGGTGGACCTGGTGGACGTGGATGTTGTCGGGGGCGCCCATGTCAGCCATGCATGCACACTTTCGGTTGAAACTTGTACAGTGTCGACCGCCAGCTTAGCGCGTGAGCTTACGGTGCGTGACGCGGGACGGCTTCGCCGCCTCCTCGCCTAGGCGCTCAACCTTGTTCTTCTCGTAGTCGCCGAAGTTGCCTTCGAACCAGAACCACTTGCCCTCCTCGATGTTGCCCTCCCACGCCAGGATGTGGGTGCAGGTGCGGTCGAGGAACCAGCGGTCGTGCGAGATCACCACGGCGCAGCCCGGGAACTTCTGCAGCGCGTTCTCCAGGGAGCCCAGGGTTTCCACGTCCAAGTCGTTGGTCGGCTCATCGAGCAGGATCAGGTTGCCGCCCTGCTTCAGCGTCAGCGCCAGGTTCAGGCGGTTGCGCTCACCACCGGAAAGCACCTTGGACGGCTTCTGCTGGTCCGGGCCCTTGAAGCCGAACGCGGACAGGTACGCGCGCGACGGCATCTCGTTCTGGCCGACGGTGATGTAATCCAGGCCGTCCGAGACAACCTCCCACACCGTCTTCTCCGGGTCGATGTTCGCGCGGTTCTGGTCCACGTAGGACAGCTTGACGGTCTCGCCGACGTCCACGGTGCCGTCGTCCGGCTCCTCCAAGCCCACGATGGTCTTGAACAGGGTGGTCTTACCCACACCGTTCGGGCCGATCACGCCCACGATGCCGTTGCGCGGCAGGGTGAAAGACAAGTCCTTGATCAGCACACGGCCGTCGAAGCCCTTGTCCAGCTCGTTGACCTCAACGACCTTGTTGCCCAGGCGCGGCGGGGTCGGGATCTGGATCTCCTCGAAGTCCAGCTTGCGGTACTGCTCAGCCTCAGCCGCCATCTCCTCGTAGCGCTCCAGACGGGCCTTGTTCTTCGCCTGGCGAGCCTTCGGGGAGGAACGCACCCACTCCAGCTCGCTCTTCAGGCGCTTCTGCAGCTTCTGGTCCTTCTTGCCCGCAACCTCGAGGCGCTCCGCCTTCTTCTCCAGGTAGGTGGAGTAGTTGCCCTCGTACGGGTAGAGCTTGCCGCGGTCCACCTCGCAGATCCACTCCGCGACGTTGTCCAGGAAGTAACGGTCGTGCGTAATGGCAAGCACGGCGCCCGGGTAGGTCTGCAGGTGCTTCTCCAGCCACAGCACGCTCTCCGCGTCCAGGTGGTTCGTCGGCTCATCCAGCAGGAGCAGGTCCGGCTCGGAGAGCAGGAGCTTGGCCAGTGCTACTCGACGGCGCTCACCACCCGAAAGATTAGTCACCGGCGAATCGGAAGGCGGGCAGCGCAGTGCCTCCATGGCCTGCTCAATCTTGGAGTCAACCTCCCACGCGTCAGCCGCGTCGAGTTCCTCCTGGAGCTTGCCCATCTCTTCCATGAGCTCGTCCGAGTAGTTGGTGGCCATCTCTTCGGCGATCTGCTCGAAGCGCTGTTTCTTTTCAAAGATCTCGCCGAGGCCCTCCTCGACGTTCTCGCGGACCGTCTTATCCTCCGTCAACGGCGGCTCCTGCATCAGGATGCCAACGGTGGCACCCGGCTGCAGGAAAGCCTCGCCGTTGTTCGGCTGATCAATGCCCGCCATAATCTTGAGCAACGACGACTTACCGGCGCCGTTCGGGCCAACGACGCCGATCTTGGCGCCGGGGTAGAAGGCCATGGTGACGTTGTCCAAAATGACCTTTTCACCGATAGCCCTGCGGACGTTTTTCATCGTGTAGATGAATTCAGCCACGTGAAATCCCCTTGTGAGAAATGCTGGAACAGTTTTCCACAGGGTACATCACACCCCCAGCGGGGGCTGCGGGGCGATTGGCCCGACCACCGCCCGCGCCGGCGCGGCCAATCGCCCGCGTGCCGGTCCGACCACCGCCCAAGTGCCGGTCCGACCACCGCCCGCGCCGGCTAGAACGGGGTGTCGACGCTCCCCTGCTCACCTCCTTCCTGGCCCGCCATCGCGTTGTACGCCTCGTCCGAGAAAGACGGCGCCGCCGCGGACACGGAGGCCAGCTCGCGTTCGCGCTGCTCACGTTCGCGCCGCTCCGCTTCGAAGTCGAAAGTGGCGGAATCGCGAACCTTCATCTCTTCGGATCCCGGAATCGTGTGCGTCATCGTTTCCGTCTTAATGCTGTTGACCTGGAAGTTGGCGAGGTTGAACGCCACCTGCGAGGCCACTAGCACAATCTTCGAGCGCATCACGGCTTCCTGCTTGCCCTCGGCGTTGTAGATGGTCTCCTGCCACGACTCGGTGATCAGTTTGCCGGTCACGGTAACCGGGTGGCCCCGGCGCAGGGACATGCGGCAGTTGTTGGCCAGCTTGCCCCAGCACTTCACGTCGATATACAGGTGGTCCGATTCCACCCAAATCTCCTTGCCGCTGTCATCCTTGTCATCGGTCTTGCGGCGTTTGGAGGCGGCCAGGCGGAAGCGCGTGAGCTGCGTGGTTGACGGCGGGTAGTTGTTGTAAGTCGGGTCCTCGGTCAGGTTGCCCTGGATGGTCACGAATGTTGCGCCCATGGTGAAAGTCCTTTGCGGTTCGTTGGAAAGGTAGTGGTGTTCAAGTGAGCGTCGGAAAGCAAAAGCCCGACGCACCTGCAGCGTGGCACGAACCGCAAGATCGGCCAAGGGCGCGGCCGAGAAGCCTGTGGATAACTGATTAGAATTCCACAGCTTATTGAAAAAACGCAGCTAGTGGCGGGTGTACTGGGAAAGCATCTCGTTGTAGCGGCGCCATTCCTCGTCGTCGGTCTCGTCCGCGATGCGGTCGATTTCGCGGGTCTCGGCGCGGTCCTCCGCAAGCCACTGCCAGAACAACACGCCGAAGACGATCACCAGCGGGAAGGAACCGGACGCCCACGCGATACCGCCGCCCACCTTCTGGTCCGCCAGCAGATCGGGATTCCACGGCAGCTGCAGCGATGTGTAGAACTCTTCCGCCATGACAACGTTCAGCTGCATGAGGTAGACGCCCATGAACAGGTGAATCGGCATGGACACCCACAGCCACGCCAGGCGCACCTTGGCGGAGGAGCGGCCCGGAATCTCGTCCGGGCCGATGAGCTCCCAGAAGTAGAAGTAGCCGGAGACCATGAACACGCCGTTCATGATCACGTGGCCGGCATGCTCCGAAATCATCAGCTCGTACAGCGGAATGAACATGTAGATCACGTAGAAGAAGACCAGGAACTGCACGAGGCTGACCGGCGGGTACGTGATAATCCGTACGAACCGCGAGTGCTGGAAGCTCTCCGCCCACATGCGCGGGTTGAACTCCCCCGCCGGGTACGCCTCGCGCACCAGCGTCAGCGGCGCGCCGAGCACCAAGAACACGGGCACGCCCATTGAGAGAATCATGTGCACCGTCATGTGCGCCGAATAGGACGCAGGCATGTGCAGGCCGATTCCGGAGCTCAGCGTGACGACGACTGTCGCGCAACCCAACAGCCACCACGCCGTGCGCGACACTTTCCACCCCTGCACGCGGCGCGCGAGGTGCAGGTAGTACGCGGCGAGCAGGATCGCGATGACGCTGTAGAGCAGCTCGAAGCGCCACTCGGTGACCCAGTTCGTCCACGTCAGCGGCTCGGCGAGGTTGTAGCCCATCTGGACCTGCATCTGCGTGAGGTTCACTTCGCGCGGCGGGGGCGGAGGGGTGCGCCCCAAGGTCGCGGCAAGCCCCGTCACCGCCGCCATCACCAGCACCTCACCCGCGGCGAGGCGGGTGAACGCGCGCCGGTCGGTGGACAAGCGTGGGATGGTTACCTGCCGGTGCCAAAATCCCAGGCCGCCGAGCACCACCAGCCCGATCACCTTCGCGATGAGCACCCAGCCGTAGTGGTACTGCGTGAGATCCTCGAACCTTACGCGCACCGCGGCGTTGATCACGCCCGAAAGCAGCATCCCCACGTACGCGAACAGCGCGATGCGCGAGTACCTGCGCACCGCCGGCTCCAGGTTCGGCCCCAGCCTGCGCCCGTGCGCCACCAGCGCCATCAGTGCGCCAACCCACAACACCATGCACATGAGGTGCCAGATGAAGGAGTTCGTGCCGTAATCGTGGTTGCCGCCGGTCGCGGAATGCCCGGACAACCCCAGCGGCAAAATCGTCACAATCGCGCCGACGAACAGCGCCACTTGCGGCCACCAATGCGACGCGATGAATCCGCCAAGCGCCACCACCGCGGCAAACGCCGCCACAATCAGCCACACCCGCGCGTCGCTGACCTGGTTCAACGCCGTGTTCCAAGAACCTACGGAGAAAAATACGGTGCTTAGGGGCTGCCCGGAAACGTCGGAAAGCGTCAGCGGAATCATCGCCAGCGCAATCAGCGCGAGCCCAGCGCTCGCCCCCGCCCCCGTGCGCGACGCGATGTGGCCATCCACCGTCAGCGGCGCGCCGTTCAAGCTATTTTTGCTTATCGACGGCGGAATCAACCACACCGAAAACATAAACGACCCCACAGCGAGCGCCGCCAACATCCACGCGGCGCCGCGCAGCGCCGGGAGACCGAACGTGGTGGCCGGGCCGGGATCCGGAATGCCGAGGGCGACCAGCGATTCACCGACGAAAGACTGCGCCACCGCGCCCGCCAACACCGCCGCAACCAATGTCGCCGCGAGGTACAACGGCCACGACGGACGCGCCGCTGCCTTGGTGCGCACTGCCTCTCCCATACGCCTCACCCTACTTTCGCGACGTTTTAGGGCATAACCGGCGGTGCGCTACACTTTTCTATCGTCTGCCTCCATAGCTCAGTGGATTAGAGCAACCGGCTTCTACCCGGTGTGTCGCGGGTTCGAGTCCTGCTGGGGGCGCCATTGTTTTCGCAGGTACGGGGACATTTCTTACCTCCCCCTCCAAGAAGTGGGTACCCTCGGTAGCACCCAAGTAAGCACAACGAAACCGAGGAGGAACCCCCACATGTCTGAGCAGACCAGCCGCCCGCCGAAGAGCGAGGACAGCATCGACCAGCTGGGCGATCCGGATGCCACCCACCAGGTCCAGGAAGAGGCCTCGGCGGACGAGACCGCGAACAACACCGACATCACCGGCAACGGTGCATCCGACGCCACCGAGGAGAAGTAGCGATGACGAACCCGAACACCGAGAACGTTGACAACACCGGCATCGAGAACACTGGTGTCGAGAACACTGGTACCGAGAACACTGGCGTTGAGCCGGGCAGCGAAACCGATCGCCTGCTGGATGCCGCCACCCGCCGCATCGGCAACGAGCCGAACGACGACGGTTCTTTCGGCGACTTCGACCAGGCCGATCAGGATGCCGTTGACAGCCAGCGCGACGTGACCACCGGTGAGCACGGTGCGACCCCGGACCAGCTCCGCACCGATGTCGATCGCACGGATGTTGACCGTGCCGACGTTGACCGTTCGGACGCGGCAGGCACCGATGTTGACCGTGCCGACGTTGACCGTGCCGCGGTTGACAGCACCGACGTGGACGGCGACGGCATCGCCCGCTAAACAGCCGCACAGCGGTACACTTCCCCAACCCGCGCCCCGAGACCCTTGACATCTCGGTGCGCGGGTTTCTACGCTTTCCAGTATGGAAAACAAGGATATTTCGCGTGAAGAAGCCCGCGAGGCACTCGATGCGGTCCATGCCATCGAAAACAGCAACGCGCCCAAGTCGTCACCGGGTGCGGTGGGGTCCGGCGTGATTATCGGACCGTCCGCGCCAGCTACAAGCAGCCGATGCAGGAGGACACGAGCACTACCAACTGGACTTTCGTGCTCGTCCCCATCATCACATTCGCCGTGGCGACGATCCTTCCCCACGGTAATTTGCCCGTCGCGCTGGGCGCGGGTGCCGTGTCGGGTGCGGTCACCGGGTACGCCACCTGGCGCGAAACGAAGCTGCAGAACGGGCGGCAGCCATGAGCGCGCACAACGACGGCGCGCCCGGCGGCAACAGCGACGGTTTCGACGCCGTCATCCACCCGCTGGGTCGTCTGAAGATCTGCGCCGCACTTTTTCATTCCGGCGCAACAGAAACGGCGGCCAGCCGCCAAGAGATGCGCTTCACCGCGCTGAAGGACGCGACTGGGTTGTCCGACTCAGCCCTTTCGAAGCAGCTCAGCGCACTGGAAGAGCACGGCTACATCACCCGTTTCCGCGAGTACGGTTCCTCCCGCGGCAAGGACACCGTCTGGGTCACGCTCACGGCAGCTGGAGTGCGCGCGTTCGAGGGCCACGTCGCCGCGCTGCAGCAGATCGCCGAAGGGTAGGCGCGGGTAGGTTTGAGGATATGGCTTTTCCACAACCGTCGATAAGCGCTTATGCCCTGGTAACGGGCGCAAGCCAGGGCATCGGTGAAGCGATGGCCCGCAAACTCGCCGCTGCCGGCCACAATCTGATCCTGGTCGCGCGGCGCGAAGCAGTGCTCATGCGCATCGCCGATGTGCTCGCAACCACCCACGGCGTGAACGTGGAGGTGTTCGCCGCGGACCTGTCCAAGGAGCGCGACGTGACCGCGCTGCTGGAGCACATCGCGCGCCGCGAGATTTCGATCTGCGTGAACTCCGCCGGCATCGCAAGTTTCGGCCCGTTCCTCACCGCGGATTGGAACTACGAGGTGAACCAATTCAACCTCAACGCCACCGCCGTGTTCCGCATCACGAAGGCGGTGCTGGACCAGATGGTCGCGCGCGGCTCGGGCGCGCTGTGCAACGTCGGCTCCGCAGCAGGCAACTCGCCGATTCCGAACAACGCCACGTACGTGTTCACCAAGGCGGGCGTGAACACGTTCACCGAATCGCTGCACTACGAGCTGAAACCAACCGGCGTGCACTGCACCCTGCTGGCCCCGGGTCCGGTGCGCGAGGCGGAGATCGACGAGGCGGAGCAAACGTTCGTCGATAAGCTTGTGCCCGATTTTTTGTGGACCACCTACGAGTCCTGCGCCGAGGACACGCTGCGCGCGATGCGCGAGAACAAGCGGCGTGTGGTGCCGGGGCCGCTGTCCAAGGCGATGGACGTGGTGTCCACGTACGCCCCGCGCGGGTCGCTCGCGCCGCTGATCGGGTCGTTCTACGCAAAGATGGGAGAGGAACAGCGTGCTTGAGATCGCCGCGAAGGATAATCGCATCGTCTGGGTCGACTTGGAAATGACGGGGCTCGACCCCGCGCGCCACGTCATCGTCGAGGTTGCGGCGCTGATCACCGACGCTGAGCTCACGCTTCTCGACGACGGATTGGACCTTGTCATCCACGCCACCGACGCCGAACTCGCTGAGATGGACGCGTTTGTCACCGAGATGCACACGTCGAACGGGCTGCTGGAGGAGATCAAGGCGTCGCCCGTGAGTGTCGCGGAGGCGGAAGATGCCGTGCTCGAGCTCATCGCGCGCCACTGCGATCCCGCCCACCCCGCGCCGCTGGCCGGCAACTCGATCGCGACCGACCGCGCGTTCATCCGCGCGCACATGCCGCGCCTGGATGCCGCGCTGCACTACCGCATGATCGACGTATCCACCGTCAAGGAGCTCTCCCGCCGCTGGTTCCCCAAGGCGTACCAGAACCAGCCGGAGAAGGGTTTGAGCCACCGCGCGCTTTCGGACATCGTGGAGTCCATTCAAGAGCTGGACTACTATCGACGTTCCGTTTTCACCCCCGCCCCGGGGCCGGACGGGGATGCCCGCGCCGCCGCAGCCGAGGCGCGCGAGAGCTACCAGCGGTTTTTGTAAACGTTCGAGCGCGTACTAAGGTTAATCCCGCTGCTTTCGCAGCGATGGTGGCTGTAGTTCAGCTGGTAGAGCACTAGGTTGTGATCCTAGGTGTCGCGGGTTCGAGTCCCGTCAGCCACCCCGATGTCATCAGTCGCGACATGCTTGACATGTGAGTCGCGACATGGTGGACAAACCGGCGCTCTGGTTTTTGGTTTTCCAGGGTGCCGGTTTTGTTGTTTTTAGGTCAGGGGTGGTTGGCGGGTTAAACGACAAAATGTGTGTCTGGGTTCGGCGTGTCGTGGGGTTAGATGTGGCCTTTTTGGATGCCGATTGAGTGTGTGTAGTTGGTGTCGATAGCGTTGTCGTAGAGGGCTGGTCGTCCGGTTTCGTGGTTGGCTTGGTTCTCGTTGGGGGTCAGGGTGGATACTTTGGCGAGTTGGTCCTGGCCCCAGTTGGACTGCCTGGCGATCTCTACTGGATCGTCAGGCAGTTCCGTTTTCAGATACAGCCACCACTCCAGCATCCGGCGCTGATGCTCACCGGATCTGCCGCGGTGGGTGCGGGCCAGCAGTTTCAGCTGGGCGTTGATGCCGCCTTCCAGGCTGTTGGTGGTGGCTTTGATTCGGCTGACATCGAGGACACCGTTGGGTGGTTCGAGGTAGACGAACAGTAGGTTGTTGCGCCATAGGTGGTTGAGGCTGTTGTAGGCCTTGCGGGTGCGTTCGTGTGTCCACGACCAGGTGCGTTGACGTGTCGCCGGGTCGGTTGTCCACGTTTTCTGGTTCATCCAGTCGCGGTAGATCGTGCCGTATTCATGCAGCTGCGCACCCCACACGGCCGCCTCGTCAAGATCGGTGATCTTGGTGAGGTTGAGCGCGAGCTGATAGATCGCTCGTCCTGCATCGGTGCGCGGGCGTGCGGTGGTGTGCCGGCGCACCACGCGTTGAGCGTGGACAAGGCAACGCTGGATCTTGGTGTTAGGCCAGCATGTTTTGATCGCGCTGGCGGCACCTTGGCCACCGTCGATGACAGCGATCAAGGGTGCGGGGATACGCTCGAGGAGCCTTTGGTAGTCGCGGGTGGTTTCACGTGTGCACCAGTGCCAGGCAATGACGTGGTCCAAGGTGGCGGCCACGATGAGACACCCACCGGCGGTGTAGGTGCCGTCAAGAAAGACCTGGTCGTAGACCCGGCCTTCGTGCCCGATCGTGGGATCGGGGACATCAACTAGCCAGAAGTGTTTAAACCGGCGTTGGAGGGTACGAGGATGACACCCTGCTTCGGTGGCAGTGGTTTTCAAGCTCGCACCGGTCGTGAGGTGTGTGATAAATGCTGCGAAGGCTGCGGCGTTGGTGATATCGGGGCGCTGTTTGGTGGTGGAGGCGCCGCAGGTTTTGCATCGCCACCGGGTGCGGTTGGCGGAGGTCTTTCCGTTGCGTTTCATCTCGCCGCCGCACACTTGGCAGCGGGGTTGGTTCTTCGGCATTGATCAAGCCAACACCGGCCACTACCACACGCTGCTGTCACACCCCGGTATTTCGCCGCCCTCGGGCAGATATAAGCCCCAGGAGCATATACTTTCCGGATTACCCCTGATCATCCCAAACAAACCGACGAATCCGGACACACATTCTGTCGTTTAACCCTGGTTGGCCGTGTTTCCAATATGGTTTTTGGTAGTTGCGGGATGTGTCGATGTAGTGCTCGGTGATGATCTCGCCGGTTTCTTTCAGTGATGTGGTGATGTGGTTGTCGGTGATGACCATGAGGACGGGTTCGCCGGCGTATTTGCGGCTGATGCCGAGTTGGTAGAGTTTGCCGGCGTAGCGGACGGTGACTTTGCCGCCTGGGGTGACGATGTCGTTTCTGATTCGCCATTCTTCTTTGGGGTTGTCGTTGGGTTCGGCTTTCGGGCCGGTGGTGTAGGCCTGTTCGGGGGTTTTTCTGCCGAGTGCTCGGTGGGGGCGGGTGGTGTTGTAGTAGTCGGCGAATTCATCGAGGTAGCGCTGGAGTTGGGGCAGGGTTTCAGCTGGGGGTTTGGCGGCTATCCATTTTTTGAGGGTTTGGTGGAAGCGTTCGATTTTGCCTTGGGTTTGGGGGTGTCCTGGGCGGCCGTTTTTCTGCTGTATGCGGTGGTGGTTGAGGGTTTTTTCGAAGGCGTTGCGCCCTCCTTTGGCTCCGGCTAGGCGGGCGGTGAAGACGAGGCCGTTGTCGGTGAGGGTGGATGCTGGTGGACCGTAGATGGTGATGAGGCGCTCGAGTTCGGCGGCGACGGCGGTGCCCGTGAAGGCGTGTTTGGCGGTGATGGATAGCAGGTAGCGGGAGTGGTCGTCGAGGAAGTCGAGGACTTCGATGCGGGTGCCGTCGATGAGGTAGAGGTGGGTGATGTCTGCTTGCCAGCATTCGTTGGGCATGGCGGCTTCGAATCTGATGTAGGCGCTGCGCGGTTTCTTCTTCGGTTGCGGTGTGACGAGGCCGGCGTCGGTGAGGATGCGGCGGATCGTGGATGTGGACGGCACTCGCATTCCTTGCTGCTCGAGGTGAAAGGCGATGGTGTCGGGGCCTGCGTCTAGGCCGGATTTCACCAGCTCTTTGCGCATGTCGATGATGTGGTTGCGCAGCGTTTTCGGCACTGCTTGTGGGTGGGTGTGCGGGGCGCGGGTTTTAGGCGCAATCGCCTCGGGCCCGCCAGCGTCGTACTTGTACAGGATTTGGTAGACGCGCTGGCGGGAGATGCCGAATCGTGCGGCGACTTTAGCGACGGGTTCGCCTTGGTCGCGCACGGCTTTGACGATGGCGAGGTTGCGGTTGGGGCTGTTCATTGGCCAACGATGGCGCGGCGGATCTGTCTTCCTGCCGCGCCACGCCCACCCGGGCCAGAGGGTGTCTGGGTGTTTGTGTGCGGGGCCCAAATGCGGATGTGTTTTGTCAAGTTGTAGTAGGCCATTTCGGCTCGGTTTTTTAGGCCAGGTCTGCACGGTTTTGGGCCGTGTGAGCGTTGCTGGGGTTTCGGGGCTATTTCATGAGGGCGTTTGCCATGCGGTAGGACTGGCCGGTGAAGGTGATCATGCGGCCGTGGTGGACGATGCGGTCGATTGCGGCGGCTGCCATGTCGTCGTTTCCGAAGACTTGGCCCCATTGGGAAAATGCAAGGTTGGTGGTGATGATCAGGCTGCGTTGTTCGTACGCGTCGGCGATTGCTTGGAACAGAAGTCTTGCCCCGTCGGTGTCGATGGGGATGTAGCCGAGTTCGTCGATGACGAGGAGTTCGTTTTTGCCTAGGGATGCGAGCTCTTTGTCGAGTTTGCCTGCGTGTTTCGCGTTCCGTAGATGGTCGACGAGTCCTGCGGCGGTGAAAAACCGTGCCGGGATGCCTCTGAGACATGCCGCGGTGACCAGTGCGATGGCGAGGTGTGTTTTGCCGGTTCCGACGTCGCCGTAGAAGACGAGGTCTTCACACCCGTTGAGGAAGTCGAGTGTGGTGAGGTGTTCGCGGGTGATGTCGGCGGGCAAGGTGACCGGGGACCAGTCGTAGCTGTCGAGGGTTTTGCGTACCGGGACACGCGCGCGGTGCATCAGGCGCCGCGCTCTTGATGCGGCCCTGGAAGAAAGCTCCGCTTCGAAGAGCTCAATGAGGATGTCGCATTGGCGTGGGGTGGCATGGTCTGCGCACTGGCGTAACACGGCGGTAGTGAGGTAGAGCTGGCGGCCAAGAGCCACCACGCGGTCTTTGTTGTTGGTGGTATCGGTGCTCACTGTGAGGTCACCTCCGCATGCTGTGAGGTGGTTGTGGTGGCAAGGAGCTGGTCATAGGTGGTGAGGTTCGCTCGTGTGTGTTGTGGTGGTGGTGGGGAGCTGTAGCGTGCGGCGATACCCAGATGAGGCCCGGTTGGTTGGGCGTTGGTCTCTAAGAGTGCGGCGGCTGCGGTGACGGTGGCGTCGAATCCGCATTCTGTGGCGGTGGTTTGCGCGTGGGTGAAAAACTCCCGGCGTGTAGCGGTATCCGCCCCGTCGAGGTAGCCCACGACAGCGTCCGGCAGGTGATGGCGAAGCGGTGAGTTCGTCCACGCCCCGGGTTTTTTCGCTAACCCAGGCAGCAAACTCATCGGGTTGATCACCGTCGAGTCTGCGGTACCGAAAACTCTCGGCAATGCGATGATGCGTCTGGTGTCGTCGTCTAAAACGGTGACGGTGTCGTGGGACAACTCCAGCGTGACTTGCCTGTTCGCCCAGGCAGGCCCGACCAGGTAACGGTTGCCGTCTAGGGTGACAACGCCGGTTTTGTCGGTGCGGCGCACGTCGAAACGCACCGGGTTAAACCGCACCGACGGGCACGCTTTGAGCGCTTGCTGATCCTGTTTGAACAGTTCAGCGACCGTGGCTGCCTTCTTGTAGTGGGTGTGGGTAGCAAACGCGGCGCACCCGGACTCCAAGATGGTGTTCAACTCCGCTAGGGAGGCTACTTCCGGCACAGGCACAAGCAGGTTTCGGCGGATGAAGCCGACCGCGTTTTCCACATTGCCTTTCTCATGGCCCGAGTACGGATTGCAGTACCGAGCCTTCGTCCTATAGTGCGCTTTGAACGCGGCGAAAAGCTCCGATTCCACCACTTTCGGGCCGACACGGCGCCCAACGGCGGTCGCGTTATCGAAGACCATCTCAGTCGGCACCCCGCCGGCGGTGTCGATGACATCTAAAAGCCCGGTAATGACGCACTCAGCGGTTTCGCCGGCAAAGGCCCTGCAAAACCTCATATTTGAATACGGAAACGTCACCACCAGAAGGTGCACAACCCTTGCGGCTGACGCCATGATGACTTCTGCCTGGCCGAAATCGACCTGGATGACCCCCGGTGACCATTCCAACTCCATGAACCCATCCCCCGGGGATTTATGGTCCTGTTTCCACTGCTTGACGTAGCGCTGCACCGGTGAATACGAGCCCGTATAGCCATGCTCGTTGATCAGCCGGTCACAGATGCGTTGCGCAGTGTGGCGTTGCTTGCGTGGCATGCGCTGATCATCCTCGAGCCAACCATCAATCACAGCGCACAACGCCTCACCCAGCACGATTGAGCCTGGTTTGCGTGTCTTCACCGGCACGGTTGGGCTGAAATCGTCCTGGTTAACGTACTTATCGACCGTAGCGCGCGACACGTTCACCGCCTTGGCAATCGCTCGTCTGGACATTCCCTCGTCATCGAGCTGTCTGATAGTTTCGATCGTGGTCATGCTGATCGTCATCTACTTTCTGGTCCCTTCCTGAAAACCCAAGTCCCGGACCTCGCGGCCAAACGAAGATGGGACATTTCTCAGGAACAGAAACCTACTGGGGGTGGTTATCGGCATGGCCCTTCCCTTTCTAAAAAGGAGCCACACCAGTCACAGCCACATGGGGAAGTGGCCTAATTTTCCGCGCTGAAACGGACCAAAACAGGCCGCCAACACGGCCTACTTCCCAAGACGAACTGGACCAACTACATCAGATCAGACACATGCGGACGGCAGTGTCAAGTATGTCCCGACTCACCTGTCAACCATCACCCGTCGAAGCGAGGCAGGCCTAAGTGTCAAGGATGTCCCGGCTCACCTGTCAAGCATCACAACCATCGCCGCAGGCACACCGTGTCAAATATGTCGTGAACCCAGACACCGTCAGCCACCCCGACTGGAATCCCGGTCTGCACGAGATCGTGCGGGCCGGGATTTTGCGTTGCTGGCGGGTGCTGATGGCCCCGACAACTCCTTCCTTCCGCACCGCGCTTTGCACCTTGCTTATCGACGCTCAATTCCCCACCCGACCAGGCGATTTCACCCTTTCAAACTACGCTGCTATAGTTCTTCTTCGTTGCCCAGCAGGGCACAGACAAAAGAAAAATGCGCCACTAGCTCAATTGGCAGAGCAACTGACTCTTAATCAGTGGGTTCGGGGTTCGATTCCCTGGTGGCGCACCATAGGGCCAGGCCAGAGGGTATAAATCCACTCTCTAGCCTGGTCCATTTTCATAAAGTGGCCAAAAATTGGCCAGAATGTCGCCGCCACTGTCCCGGACAAACCTGCGAGGAGCCGGCCCGGCGACCACGGTTCATCTCGCGACACGTCTTCCCCGTTCGCGCGATCGCCGGCATGACTCTAGCTCGCGCAAGCGAAACCCAGAGCCCCACGGCGTGGATACCCGACTCGCACTCCATCGTTACGCTCGGCCTGGACTCGACCGTCGCGTCAGAAGACCGCTGTACTCGCCGTGATTGATTAGTGGCAGTTCGATACCCAGAAAGGTGCTCGCGGACGCTGGAGCCAGTATCGGCCCCGGGAAACCCGCGCTTCAGCCCGCCCGCTGCAAGCACAAACTCCTTTCCGCGATCGGACACCTTCACCGAGCGCACGCCGGGGCGCACCGCTGCAGCGGCTCGCCCGCCGGGCTGCGCATGGTGAAGGTGGCACGCGCCAGCTCATCCAGCTCCACGTCCGTGGCGAAGTATTCCGCCTTGCGGCCCTCCGCACAGAACGTGACCACCCGCGCGGTGGTGCGGGAGGCCATGGCGGCAACCAGGTCGTCGGCAACGGATGGCAGCGCCTCTACTAGCTCGCCCTTGGCCAGGGTGCGCGGAGCCCGCGTTGTGCACCACGCCCACCTGCGGCGGGGCGATGCGCGCGAGGTGCGCGATGTGGCCGCGAAACTTACCCCCGCCCAAGAAGCCAATCAGAGGCAATTCTCCTCGACAAACTGCCGCACCTCCGACATGAGCACGAAAAGCGAACCGCTACTGTCTCGCTCGACAGAAATGAGTCCATCACGCACCCATTGCCGCACATCATCCGGTTTGACCTGCATTCGGCGCGCCGCGGTGGCGGCGGAAACCCTGTTCTCGGCGCGCTGCTCTTCCGCCGGTCCATCCACAATCTCACTCATGCGGCGCCGCATTTCGTTGATCGCGATAAGAAACGGCCAAGCCTCTTCGTGTTTCGCGATCGCCGCCGCATGAGACTCAATCCAGCGACACCAACCCGACGGTTCCCCGCCTAACGAATGCTCGGGCTCGATCTCGTCTCGCAGGTGTCGGCACCATTCACGAAGTCGAATCTCGACCAATAGCGTCGTATCCACGACTCGATCGTTCCCCGGCGCCGTCGGCCCGAATGTAGGCCTCATCTTTCGCGCGGTATCAGAATGGCCGCGCATTGTCTTCATTTCCTCGATCGCACCTAGAAGGCGTCGAGCATCCCGTGCAGCCGACGCGACGGCTGCACGCATCTCATTTTCTGAAAGCATCAGACCTCTTCCGTATTTCATCCGTGCCGGCGAATCGCCGGCACTAATTCAAGCCCCACCTGAAAGCTCACCCCGAGCGCCATTCGCTGCATAGCTCACGCCCCGCCCGGGCCGCGAACGGCTGGCGCTACGTTTGCGGACGTTCACCCCGACTTCCCAGTGGCGGCACTAGCGACAGCGGCGCCCGCTGCGACAACAATGCAGTCCACCTAAACGAGCGACGTGCCGCGAGAGGCGACTTCTGCCGCCGCCGCAGCCAATCTGTCGCCCTCTAACTCCCCGCGGTTCTTCGCGGCGCCGTTCCCGCCCGACGCTTGACCGTGGCGCCAGAACGGGGGCGGCGGCACTACCGCGCCACAACTCGCCCGCGGACACCGCGAAGGGAAGCCCCTGGCGCACGCTTCCAGAGT
Source organism: Corynebacterium sp. CNCTC7651 (assembly GCF_021496665.1). NCBI lineage: Bacteria > Bacillati > Actinomycetota > Actinomycetes > Mycobacteriales > Corynebacteriaceae > Corynebacterium > Corynebacterium sp. CNCTC7651. The sequence continues at coordinate 1,796,716 of NZ_CP071246.1, forward strand.
CAAGGCACTAGCCCTTCGGACAGCCTCATTTCGTCCCGTAACCTAGTTCGATCACACCTCAAATCGGTTACGGTTATTGCAGAGGGCGAAAACGCCAGACCCGTAGCCAGCCCGAGCGCCTTTGCCATCGGGGCGGCCCTGGGCCTCTGACCAGGGGGTTTCCCCCAGGGGCCTTTTTGGGTGTGTTCGTTTCTTTCTTTCGTCGTCGGAAGCTGAGGCGCCGTTCAGAGCTGGGGGCGGCGGGGTGCTGGCCAGTGTGCCCGGCATCTGCGACCTGTTGTAGCCGTAGTTTCCGGGCATCGTACTTGTAGGGCTTACTCCGGCAGCTTGGAGGGGCTGTGCCGCTTGCGGGTGGCGAGCCTGGCCGCGATGCGCTCGTTCTCTTCCGGGCTATCCCGGTTGAGGAACAGCTCGGCGTCACTCGCACTGAGGCCATACCGCTCTGCGAGGAGCCGGCGCTGCCAGGCGTTGTCACGGTCGCTTTGTTCGCGGCTTTGGTCCGCCCGCTGGCGCTCGAGCTTTCGACTTTCCCTCTTGGCGCGCTTCTCCCATTCTCGAGCGAATTCGCGCCAGCGGTCCCGTTCGTGCTCGAGCTCTGCAACGCGGTCTGAAAGCTCTTGCAGCTTGTGACCCCGGTGCTCGGCAGCGACACTGTTGGGGTTAGGGGGCATGCTTTCCTCCCTGTGGTTGCCCTGTGAGCGCTAGGCGTCGGGGTCTAGTGGGCGTTGAGCCTTAACTTTGTTGGCCGCTGCGATCTTCTGACTGCGCGCTTCTTTTCGGTCTTCCGCGGTGATCGCCCTGCCGAAGCCCTTGTCGACTTCAACAATGGTCCCGAGTGCGTGAAGCGCGTGTTGACGCTGCCGCAGTTCGTTGAGCGAGGTCACTGGCGCGAGCTCGAAGTGCTTTATGTCGCCGCGCGCGAGGCTGACGAGAAACTCGCTGACATTGCCCGGCTGAGCTGCGGCCGCCGCCTCAAGTTGGGCGTCGTACTCGGCTGGCTCCCAGGTGTCTTCGGTGTGTACCCAGCCGGACGAGTACCGGTGCCGGATGAGCGGGTCAAACTCTCGCGTAGGCCGCGCGAGCGCGGCGCAGGTGCGCAGCTCGAAGAATCGCTGTCGCTGCCGCGGGTCGCCGAGGCCTGCTGATGTGGGGGCAATTGCCGAAAGTGCCGCGAGCGCGCGTCCAGACTTGCGAAGCTCGAGTGCGGCTTTGGGTTTGGTGTCGAGGGCAGTGTCCAGGTCACGGACGTTGCCGAGCTCCTTCACGCTCTTCATGAACAGCGCCGTCATCTTCTGGATGTCGAGTTGATCTAGTATCCAGTCGAATGCCGCCCCGTTCGTGAAGAGGGCGCGCTGCTGCCGGCCTAGCTCCTGCCCCAGGTCGGAGACCTCTGCGACAACTCGCCAGTGCTCTTCCTTTTTCAGTTCTGCCTGCACGAGCGTGTCCCATTCGTCGGCGGGAGCGTGAAGGAAGATCGCGGCGAAGTCGGGGCGGGGTACGCTATCGGCCCATTCGTTGAATGCTTCGAGGCGCTGGCGGATGCGGGCTTCGGGGCGTGGGGCGTCGAGAGTTACGCCCCAGGTCTCTTCGATGAGTTGGATTTGCCCTTCAAATCCGGATGCGGCCGGGATGGTGAAATCGAAGCCTTTAGCTGACATTGTGGTTTCCTTTCTGGAAGTTTGGGGATTAGGGTTTCGGGGCTCGCCGCGCGGGGTGGCGACCGGGGCGGCAATCGAGCGTGATTCATGCGGTCTCCTTCCGTGGTTTCCCGAGTTCGTAGAGTTCGCCGGCCCACACTCCATCCGCCCGCTTTGGGACATTGGCGGAGCACGTCGCGAGCACGGGGCATTTGCGACAGAGGTTTTCGGCGTGGGCAATCCGGTGCTGCTGTTCGGTTTTGGTCTCGCCGGGGTTGGGGCCGCGATCGAACATCGGGGCCTGCCCAACGCATAGGCCGCGGGCCAGGTCTTGCTTGTGCGGTTGTATTTGGGCTGCGAAGTATCGGAGCGCGAAGTTCTCCGTCGCGCCCTCTACCCCGCGGAGCTGTCTCTCAGTCACGGTATCACCTCCCGTCTCTAAGGCATCGACAATCTCATCGGCGAACTGGAAAGCCTGGGTGCGGTTAAGTTCGAGGATGTGGCGGGTGCCGTCTCTTTGCGTCACTGTGACGATGGCGCGATGGTGCCCTTCGGTATGGCGGGCGGTGACTACGACTTCGACGCTGCGCCACCCTCGCCCGCTGCGATTGAACCGTGCTTTCATGCCGCTATCTCGTTCCGGTAGTACTTGCCGCGTCGATCTTTTCGGACGGCGCCGGCGCGGATGAGTCCGTCGAGGGCGTCTCGAAGGTGTTGCCCTGGGTCGTGTTTGTTGAGCAGCTTGTTGGGAAGTGAAGCTTGCACCCGGGCGAGCGAGAGCCCCTTCTCGGCGCTTAGCGCTTCGAGTATTGGGGTGCTTAGCGCTTCGAGCGAGGACAGATCGGCAATGGCATCTGATACTTGGGCCGGGCTGCCGGGCTCGCTGCCGCCGCGGGTATCCGGCGAAGAATCCCCCGAAGGTGCCGAAGATTCCCGGAATAATGCGCGGGCGCCTTCGGGAACCTTCGAGAAGTCGATCGACCATTCCCAGCCGGATTTCATGCCCCGCTTCTCGGTTTTGACTCCGATTCGCTTCCGGGCTTTCTTGACTGCACTGTCGTTGAGGCCGGCGGCACGTGTTGCTTTGAGAACGTCGCTCGCCGGGGCGCTGCCGCCGTTCTCGATGAGGTAGTCGATAACCACAGCTTCGATCTCGCCGCGCTCGTCGTTCGCTTCGTCTCGAGGCGCAAGCAAGTCAGCAGCGGAAATGCTCGTGACACCTCCCCACTCGGCGCGTCCAACTTCCGCAGTCTCCCCCAGATCCACGGGAACGGTGGCGGAAACGATGCGGACTTCGCGCGAGACGGTCTCGCGAGCTAGGTTTCCCTTCGTATTCGTCACAACGAGTGTGCCGTCTTCTTTGGGTGCCACGGATAGCACGCTTCGCGCGATCTGTGACCATGCGATCGAACCGAGCATGAGTTTGCCGGGGTCGGCGCTTTCGCGTTTTCCGAAGTGGGTGAGACCAATGACGGCAATGTTGTCTGCCATTGAAGCGAGAGGTTCGAGAAACTGCCGCACGTCATCGTCGCGGTAACCGTCGAGGGAGCCGTGCATTGCGCTCTTCGCGGCATCAAGCACGACGAGGTGCACGTTGTTGTTGACGAGAGCGCGGGTAAGCAGACCGGTATCGCCGGGAAGGGTGAGCGAGCCGGCACCGCCTGTTTCAGTGGACACCTCGAAGAAGAAGACGTTGTCCAGATTGGCGCCGGCGGCTTGCAGTCGCGGCTTGACCGTAATTGAGGGGCTGTCTTCAGTTGCGAGGTATGCCACGCGCATAGGTCCGCCGGCAAGCTCGCCGCGGGTTGCCTGTGCTGCAATATCGCACGCGATCGTGGACTTGCCGAGACCTTCGCGGCCGGCGAGCAGCGTTAGGGAGCGTTTGGGAATCCAGTTGGGGATGAGCCAGTCTAGGCGCTCGGTTTTGACGCTCGATGCCGGAATGAGGGTGACGCGGCGGCTGTTAGGGCGCTCCGCCAACCTGACTAGCTCGTCCGGGCCGTGCCCGGCTGCGATGTGATCGGTAAGGTCTTTGCCCGCTGCGGCGTGGGTGAGTGACAGCTTGGCTTCGGGTTGCCCAATCGCGACGAGATGGTCGAAAACCTTTCGGGCGCGCTTGTTTCCAGATTCGTCGTTGTCGGCAACGATGATGAGGTCGCGGCCGATGAGGGGCGCCCAGTCGGCTTTGTCGGGTGAAGTTTGAGCGCCCTGTGCCTGGGAGACGGCGGACGCGCCCCAAAACTCGCGGGCGCTGTTGACGTCTTTCTCGCCTTCGACGATATAGACCGGCCCTGTGCCGCTTATTGTCTCGATCCCGTAGAGCGCCCGGACGGCGATGTGCTTGCACTCGGCGCAGTTTTTGGGCGATTTGTTGTGCTTGCAGACTTGCCTGAAAACCTTGTTGGGTAGCCGGCGCACCACGAATCCATCCGTGTACGGATAGCGAACCTCTTTGTTGTCGAACAGGTCGGCCCACGATAGGCCTAAATCGTTGAGAATCCGATCTTTGACTTGCTTCTCGTCCGGTTCGTCGAAGAAGTGAAGCGAGACCTGCTCGCCGTCGTAGAGCGCTGAACCGCCCAAATCGTTCGCGTGACGAAGGCTGTGTCCCGGGGTTTGAAATCGTGCTCGCCGGCCGCTCTCAGTCTCAATCCACGCGAGCCCTTCGGCTTCCACGGCGTCGCGCACTCGCTCGAATGCGTTTCTGCCGTTCTTGTTGGCTGTCACTGTGTGGCTTTCCTTCCTGTGGCCCTGTGTGGTCTTTGCGCGAGCGCGCGGGGATTCGCTTTTTGAATGGGGACTGCCCCCTGTGGCCGCGGCGGGACTCGCACCCGCCTGTCTGCTCGTCGGCCTGCGCCTTAGGTTTAGAAGACGGCTTCGAGTCGATCGATCACCTCGCGGATTTGGCTAGCTGCGCATTCGTCTGTGCAAGAGCTTTCGACGTCGCGTAGGGTTTCCAGCGCGTCGAAGACAGCTAGGTCTTTGTATCTGTGCTCTCGGACGAGCGTTTCGCGCTCTTCGGCGTACGCGCGTCGAATTGGGGCGAGCACTTCTTCGTCGTGCCGCCGGAGCGCTTCTGCCAGCTCTTCAGCGGCGCGGTTTCCGTTACCGTTCATCGAAAACTCCCTTCGTAAGATCGAGGTGAGCGAGCAAATTTTCGGCGTCGGCGACAATGAGGGCGTCTGCCTGGTCTAGAAGCTCATTCATCAGCGTTCAACTCATCCCATGCCGAGATGCCGAGCTTGGCGAGCGTGGCATCGTCTTCGGCCAGAAACGCGTCGAGCAGCTTCTTCACGGTTTCGGTGTCGCCGGCCCGGTAGGCGTCTACTAGCTCGTAGTGCATCTCTGCTTCGCGAGCTTGGCGTCGAGACGCTCGTTCGACCGCTTGTTGCAGGCGAAGTTGCTCTTCTCTTTTGCGTTGCTCTGCCTCTGCGTGGGCGATCTTGGCGCCCACGCATTCGGGGCAAAGCTGAGCGGGGCGCCCTTCGTCACGAAGGTCGAGGTATTCGGCAGCGTCAACAAACAAGCTGCGGGTGGACTGAGGCGCGAGATTGCAATTGCCCCATGTGATGAGGTGGCCAGCGTGCTTGTGGGGTAGGTGTAGAGCAATCGGCTTTGGGGTAGCGTTGGCCGTTGAGATGCCGTCAGCAAGCTTCTCCTCCGCCCCGGTGGTCGTTGGCGCGACTACCGGGGTGCTGTCGTTTGTGAGTCTCATAGTGTGGATTTCCCTTCCGTCCATTTCAGGTATTCGTAGATCGCGACGATGCTGAGCAAGCGCTCCATCTCGGCCCGCTCCTTATCGCCCGCTTTGGCCATGTAGTCGGCGACCGTTATTGCTTCTGTGGCTCGAAGGCGTTGCGCGATAGTTCTCCCCGCGGCAATGGCCGAGTCGGCGAGCTCGTTATCCATTTCAGGCTCCTTATTTCCTTCGGAAGCTGTCGAGGTCGGCGGCGAGAAGTCGTTCGCGGATGGTGGTGACGAGGTTGCCGGTTTGGACGAGGTATTTTGCGAGCCGGTTGTTGTCGTAGATGCCGGCATCGAAGAACTCGCCCAGGGCGACACTGAGCTCGGTGGTGAGTGTGACGTCGATGGTGCTGGTCAGATTGGCGCCGTTCGGAAGTTTGGGGACGGCGGCATTCCTGGCGTTCATGGTCAGTATTTCTCCTTGTGGTGGCTTGTGTGATTGGCTAACGGCTCGTCTAGCAGTGCGGTTCGCGTAGAGGAGCCTTTCTGCGTGGCCACATTGGGCAGGCGGTGTCGATGTTTTTCTCTTCTGCGGGTCTTCACCTTCTTTGGCATTTCGCTTCACCTCTGGCAGGCCACTAGCCCGCTATGCGACGTATCCGTCCTCGAGTCCGTCGAAGCTGCGGTCGACGGCGGAAGAGCGGGTTAAGGGCCGCGAAACGGCGCTCGGGTGGTTGATTCTCTGGCGCGGCACCTTGGAAGACGTCGAGTGCCGGGTGCCGCCGGCAGTGTGCGGCAGTTCCGTCGTGACTGGGACACCATTCGAGTAGACTGCCGGGTCTTCACCGTCTGATCGATCAGACCCGTACTCGTCGCGAATGAGTGCCCTCGCGTTCGAGATGGTGCTGCGGACTGTGCGGAGGTTGCGCTTGCGCCGCTCGTGGGGCGCCAGGTTTCCGTCTTTTAAGAGCTCATCGAGCTTGGTGAGCCCTTCGTTGAGCAGGCTGTCGAGGTGGAGATATCGAAGGGAGTCTGCTGGGGTGCAGCTCGTAGATGATTTCACGGGCGCGTGCTCTAGTGGTTCGGCCCCGAAGGTGGAGCGGTCGCCGCTCGCGGGAATCTTGGAATCTTCGGCACCTTCGGATTCTTCGGCGGAACCTTCGGGCGCAAGGTCTGCCGCATGCTCGACGACGGTATCGAGCGCGGCCACCCAAGTTTCGACCTTTTCCGACTTGATGAGCTCTTGGTTGTCGTAGATCAAGACCAGATAGCCGGGTTCGTTCGCGATTGAGTAAATCTCGAAGCGATCGTTAAGGGCGTCGGCGATTGCACGAGCGGCGTCCAGGTCGATGCCTTCGGCGAATATGCGGGGCTCATCGAGGAAGACTGCGGCCGTATCGCCTCGCTTCTCGATGGTGGGGATGAAAAGCATTGAGCGTTCCTTCTAGCTAGGCGGTGGCGGGTAGCTCGTCCAGGCCGAGCACGTCGAGTAGCGGCTTCTTTGGCACGACGTAGCGGCCGTTGATCTTCAGAACGGGCGCAGGAAAATTACCGGTACGCGCAGCCTCATAGGCGCTGCTGCGACTGATTCCCAGCAATTGTGCCGCTTCCGTGATCGTGATAGTGGCAGTCATGTATCAATCCTTCCCAGTAAGCACAATCTGTGCTGCTATCCCGAACACTACAGATTGTTCAGAATAAGCGCAAGAAATCCGTGTAAAGTTTCCGATTATGAGCACGAAACCGGTCGACGAGACCAAAAGAAGACTCGCGGTGACCAAGCGGCCAAGGAATGGTCCAGCAAGCTAGCAGAGCAATTCGGCCAGGCGGTCAAGTTCTGGCGGGAAAAAATGGAGCTGACTGCTGTGGAGCTGTCGAACCGAACACGCGAGATCGGTTATCCGATTACGCGCGCCACGATCGCGAAGATCGAGAGCAACAGCCGTAATTCCAAAGTCGATGTAGCTGAGGTGTTGACTCTCGCGACCGCTTTGCATGTCGCCCCAATTGACCTCATCTTTCCAGGCCTGCCCGATAGGCGGCACTTTGCAACTCAACGGGTCGAAACGGTTAGTGAACGCGCCCAAGAATGGTTCACATCAAGCCCTAAGTTCGAGGAAGTCCCCCTGTGGCTTAAAGGTGGGCCTCATGCGATGCAGTACGAAAACAGCTTGGAGCTGCGCAGCGCGATCGAGAGATATCACAAGCTAGTTGCATCGATCGAGGAGTTGCCGGCAATGCAAGACGCTGAACCGTTCCTCCTCCTAGAAGGAGACGTCATCGAGCTAGAGGGCGCCGCATTCTACAAAGCACAGGTGCGCTTACAAGCCAGCGCCGTAGCTTCATACAACGGCGATGTCAGCCTTCCGCATTGGTTCGATTGCCTAGTGGAGCCCAAAGATGCCGAGGGGTAGGCCAGCGACAGCGCCCGGCACACACGGCGAGATTAGCTTCACCCAGCTCGACGGCGGCAAGGTGCAAGCTCATACTCGCGTGCGTCTGCTCAATGGTGAGACGAAGCGCATCCGAGTGCGGGGCAAGACGAAGGCAGAAGCCACCCGCAAAGTGAAGGCGCTAGCCGCTAACGCAGTCGCCCTACGCGACAACGATGAGCTGCGCACCAACAGCACCATTGCTGAGCTAGTCGACCACTGGCTAAACCACCACGACGGCGCCGCCGGCACCGTCGACGTCTACCGAAGCACTGCACGCAACCACATCACGCCCAACATCGGAGAGCTTCGGCTCAACGAAGTGCGGCCGTCAACAATGCAAGCATTCCTCCACCGGCTCGAAGAGATGCCGGCGACTGCGAAGCGCGCCCGGTCGATACTCTCGTCGGCATTCGGCCTCGCTGTGCGCCAAGACCTCATCACCTCAAACCCAATCCGCGAAACACTCCCTCCGAAGCAAAAACGCGGCGAGGTGCGCGCCTTCGAGGGTGACGAGCTCGCGACGTTTCTGGCGATGGTCGACCACTACACCACCAGCGGCCGCAAAGGCCGCGGCGCCGCTTTCCCCCGCTTAGTACGCTTCCTCGCTGGAACCGGCGTAAGGCTCTCCGAGGCGCTTTCGATTCGAGCGAGCGACGTCGACCTGGACGCCGAGACGCCGACAGCTATCGTCCGGCCAACGAAAGACGGCGGCACCTCAACCCGCGTCGTACAACTGCCGAAGATCGCAGCCGATGCGGCGCGAGACCAACTCCGAGACACCGGCGGCACGTTCGACTGGCTCTTCCCCACTTCCACCGGCACCCACATCTCGAAGTCGACTGCCGAGCGGTGGATGCGCGAAGCGCGACACGAATGGGAGAAGGCCAACGAAGCGAAAGGCCGGCCCGATGTGTCGTGGGTAACGTTCCACACGATGCGGAAGCATGTCGCGACGGTGCTGTCGGAGCGAGTGAGCGTCAACGCGGCAACACAGCAACTTGGCCACGCTGACACCACGGTCACACAGCACCACTACATATCGCGGCCGAAGGCCGGGCCGGCTGTCGCAGAGGTGCTCAACGATCACTTGTTCCCATCTGAAAGTGGCCAAAAAGTGGCCAAATAGTCGCTAACAGTTGGCAATCCTAAGCGGAATAGTTAGCACGTCCGATGCTATACGCTGGGAATACTCGGCACTAGAATAAACTAGCCGGAGACGCAAACGCCAGGTTTCCCTATCAGTGGGTTCGGGGTTCGATTCCCTGGTGGCGCACAATCCCGAAAGCGGGGCCGGAGGCAATTCACCGGCCCCGCTTTCGCGTTGGGTAGGGTAAGGCCATGACTCGCGCACTGCTTCTTGTGGACGTTCAAAACGATTTCTGCCCCGGCGGCTCCCTCGCAACCGCCCGCGGAGACGAGGTAGCGCAGGCGATTGCCGCGCTTATCGACGATCCCTCGACCACCTACTCCCACATCCTGGCCACCCAGGATTGGCACATCGACCCCGGCACGCACTTCTCCGAGAATCCCGACTTTGTGGACTCGTGGCCGGTGCACTGTGTGGCAGGTTCGCCAGGCGCGGAGATCCGTGAGCCTGTCGATACCTCGAAGATCGACCACTACTTCCGCAAAGGCGCGTACACCGCCGCCTACTCGGGCTTCGAGGGCAGCGATGACAACGAGGTCCTGCTCGCCGACTGGTTGCGCGAAAACGGCGTCGACGCGCTCGACGTGGCCGGCATTGCCACCGACCACTGCGTGCGCGCTACGGTACTGGACGCGCGCAAGGAGGGCTTCACGGTGCGCGTGCTCTCGGACCTCTGCTCCCCCGTCGACGAGGCCCGCGGCGCCGCCGCCCTCGAGGAAATGGCGGCGGCTGGGGCCGAGATCGCCTAACCCGGCGGCGCCCCCGGCACGCCGTCTGCGCCCCCGGCACGCCATACACCAACCCCCGGCCGCGGGGCGTTACTTCGGCGTGTAGCCCAGGATTTGCTCCATCTCCCGCATCTCCGCGGTTTGCACGTCGATCATCTCGCGCGCCATGTCCTTAAGCGGAGCGTACCCGCCGTTGTTCACCTCGCCCTCGGTCATCGGGATGACGTGGGCGTGGTGATAGTGCATCCACTCGAGGAACGTGGTGCGCAGCTCGTCGCCCTGCAGCTCGCGGAACTTCGCCAGCTCCTCCGGGTAGAACATGCCGTTTGCGATGTGGCGGGAATGCCCCTCCATGTCCTTCTGGATGCCCCACTCGTCCGCCCAGGCGCGCATCTGCGCGTTCTCGCGCTCTTGCCCGTCCTTGATGCGCTGCGCCAGATCCCGCACCTGAGGATCCTGCACGTCGGACGCGAGGAGCACGTCCGACATTTCGATCGCCTGCTCGTGGTGCGGCACCATCATGCCAAGGAAGTGCACGTCCACGTCGTTGTGCTCGGTCGCGCCAGCCTCACCCGCGGCACCCGCCGCACTCGTGCTCGCCTCGGGCGCCGTGCTTGACGACGTCTCCCCCAGCCGCCCAAACGTCGGCCCCAGCAGCGCCAACACAAGTGCGATCGCTCCCACTACCGCCGCCGCAATCCACAGCGGTTTCTGCCGGGAGCGCTTCACTCCGGCCAAGTCATCCGTATCGCCGCTCTGCATAGTCATATCTTTTCCTTTCTTTCTAGACCTGAAAAAGCCACTCAACCCCTGGGGAGCCAAGTGGCTTACAATTCACCGTCGTAAAGCAAAAGCCCCTAGCGACGCGACAGCAGACGCTGCAGCTCCTTGAGCTCCTTCTTGCGCTTGCGGCTGTTGAAGAACTTCACGCTCACCAGCGCCGCAACGCCGAGTGCGATGCCGCCAAGCACCTTCTGCACGGTCTCATCCTGCAGCCAATCCATCGCCTGGTCCTTCGCGTTGTCGGCGAGCTTGGACGGGTTGGTGCGATCCGCCAGTTCGTCGAGGGTGCTGGCCAGCTGGCTGCGGGTGCGCTCGAGGTCGCGCTCAATATCGTGAATGTCTCGTGCCACGTCTACTCCTTTGTTTGGTACTCGCTCCCACAGTAGTGGAAAAGAGCCGAGCAATCAGTGTAGAACGGGGGCCATGAGTGAGCAGATCCGTCTTGCACCGGGCGACGTCGCCCCCGCTTTCACCCTGCCCAATGACCGCGGCGAGCAGGTTTCGCTCGCGGACTACGCCGGCCAGCGCGTCATTGTGTACTTCTACCCGCGCGCGAACACCCCCGGCTGCACCACCGAAGCGTGCGATTTCACCGAGCGCTTCGACCAGTTCGCGGACGCTTCCGTCACCGTCCTGGGCATTTCGCCGGACCCGGTGGACAAGTTGGCCACGTTCCGCGCGGACCACGACCTCAAGGTCGAGCTGCTTTCCGACGAATCCAAGGACACCCTCCGCGCATGGGGCGCCTTCGGGGAGAAGAACAACTACGGCAAGATCGTCGAGGGCGTGATCCGCTCCACGTTCCTCGTCGGCACGGACGGGCGCATCGAGCAGGCGCAGTACAACGTACGCGCCGCCGGCCACGTGGACCGCATCTTGCGCGACTGGGGCATTTAACGCTTGCCGACGTTCGGCTTTTCCGCCCCACTGTGTACAGTGATGTGCGGCAAGCGCCCGTGGCGGAATTGGCAGACGCGCTGGATTTAGGTTCCAGTGTCTTATGACGTGAGAGTTCAAGTCTCTCCGGGCGCACAACTCAAACTTTAGTTTGGCCGTGCGCGGCCCGGGGGTAAGCTTGGGCACTGTGAGTGAGCAGGCGAACGGGGAGACACCAGGCGGCAATGTGCCGCAGCGCGCCCGCGTGAAAGTTCGCGCGTGGCACATCCTGCTGCTGATCGCGGCCGTGATCACGTGCCTGTTGCTGGCGAATTGGCAGTGGGAGCGCTACCAGTCCGGCACCGGCACGTTCCAAAACTTGGGCTACGCGCTGCAGTGGCCGTTTTTTGGCGCGTTCTTTGTGTATGCCTACCGGATGGGCATCAAGATGGAGAACGAAAAGATCGACGCCATCAACTCTGGCGACGCGATCGCGGATATGTACGAGGCGGACCTGGCCCGCTATGGTGCCGACGGCACCCGCGCCGCGACCGAGATCGACGAGGACTTCCTCCCCCAGCGCCCCGAAATCGACGTAGAGACGTATAACGAGATCCTCACCCCGCGCCGCCAGCGCGTGGCGGACGTAGACGAGACGAAAGGCCGGACCGAGTAACCATGACCCAGCCGAACGCGACCCCCAACCAGCCGGGCGCAGCTTCCTCCCAGCCCGGCGCAGCTTCCTCCCAGCCCGGCGCAGCTTCCGCCCAGCCCGGCGCAGCTTCCGCCCAGCCCGGCGCAGCTTCCTCCCAGCCCGGCGCGCCGCGGATCCACCCGGAGCGTCAGCGCCGCGTGCGCCAGGCGCTGACCATGTTCTCCATCGCGGCGTGGGTGACCGGTGTGCTTCTGCTGCTCCTTGTCGCTCGCATGGTGATGGAGTACGGCTTCCACATGGATGTCTCCGCCCTGGCGTGGGTAGCGCGCGTGCACGGTCTGGCGTTCATCGCGTTCTTGATGACGTCCCTCAACCTCGGCCTCAAAGCCCGCTGGTCTGCCGTCACCTGGGTGGTCACGGCAATCTCCGGTGTGGTGCCGTTCCTGTCTTTCGTGGTGGAAGCGAAGCGCCGCAAGGAAGTCACGGAGACATTCCAGCTCTAGCCCGACAGATGGTGCCAGCTGGCACCATCCGGAATCAGCGGAGCAGTTCCGCAATCGCCGGCGCGAGCTGACGCAGCGCGTTCCCCCTGTGGGAGCGCGCGTTCTTCTCTTCCGGGGTCAACTCCGCCGAGGAGCGGCCTCCAGCGTCGAGGGGTTCGAAGATCGGGTCGTAGCCGAAACCGCCTTCGCCCCGCGGTTCGCGCAGCAGGCGACCCTCCCAGCGGCCTTCCGCAGTGACTTCCCGCGCCACCCCGCCAGCTGCGCCAGGTTTGCCCGCCGCGGCACCAACCTCGCCCGCCGCTGCGCCGGGTTTGCCCGCGCTAGCGCCCGCCGGTACGACGAGCGCGCAGCAGGACACGAACGCCGCCTCCCGCTGCGCGATGTCAGACATCTGCGCAAGCAGCAGGCGGTTGTTCGCCTCGTCGTCGCCGTGGGCGCCGGACCACCGGGCGGACAACACCCCCGGCATCCCGTTGAGCGCCGCGACGGCAAGGCCGGAATCATCCGCAACGCACGGCAGCCCCGTCGCCGCCGCACCCGCCCGCGCTTTGATCAACGCGTTTTCCTCAAACGTGAGGCCGGTTTCGGCGGGCTCGGGGTAGGGGGAAACGTCGTTAAGCGAAACAAGCTCTACCCCCGCAATGCCGAGCTCGGTGAGGACCTGCTCCAGCTCCCGCAGCTTCTTCGGGTTCCCGGACGCGACGAGCAGCCTCACAGCCCCAGCGCCGCCTTCTGCGCGGCGATGAGCTCGTTGCAGCCCTTCTCGGCGACGTCCAGCATCGCGGCAAGCTCCTCGCGCCCGAACAGACCGTGCTCGCCGGTGCCCTGGATTTCGACGAAGTTGCCGCCCTCCTGGCATCACCACGTTCAGGTCCACCTCTGCGCGAGAATCCTCCACGTACGGCAGGTCCAGGCACACGTGCCCGTCCACGATGCCGGCGGAGACCGCAGCCACCGGCGCGAGCAGCGGCTCACCCGGCACCACGCCGCGCTCCTTCAGCACCGCGATCGCGTCCGCCAGCGCCACGTACGCGCCCGTAATGGACGCGGTGCGGGTACCGCCGTCGGCCTGCAGCACGTCGCAGTCCAACTGAATCGTGTTCTCGCCGAGCTGTGCCAGGTCTACCGCAGCACGCAGGCTGCGGCCCACCAGGCGCGAAATTTCGTGCGTGCGGCCCTTGACCTTGCCTTTCATGGACTCGCGCGGCATGCGCTCGTGCGTCGCGGACGGCAGCATCGCGTACTCCGCAGTCAGCCAACCCTCGCCGGAATCCTTCTTGAACCGCGGCACGCCCTCCTCCACGGTCGCCGTGCACATCACGCGCGTCTGCCCGAATTCCACGAGCACGCTGCCCGCCGGGTTGGAGGTGAAACCACGGGTGATGCGCACGGGGCGCATTTCGTCGAACGCGCGCCCGTCAACGCGGGAAAAAATCTCAGTCATGCGACCAAGGGTAGCTACACCTCGAACTCGTCGCCCGCGTGGCCCAGCACCACTTCCCCGCCGAACTCGGACTTCGCCGCGGCCAGCGTCGCCTCCGCGTCGCTCCACGGCTGGATGTGCACGAGCACAAGCTTTTCGACGTTCGCTTCACGCGCCACAATCCCCGCCTCAGCACCAGACAAATGCATGCCCTGCGGATGCCCGTCGGACGTAGGCCCCCAAGCGGCTTCGCAGAGGAAGAGGTTGGCGTCCCGGGCAGCGTCGATAAGCGTGGGTGTGAAGCCCGTGTCCCCGGAATAAGTGAGCACGGTGCCGGCGGCGGTGTCGGCGACGCGCAGTGCGTGCGACTCCACGGCGGGGTGCTCGACCGGGAACGGGGTGGGGTGATGCTGACGCCCTCGAACGCGACCGGCTCGTAGCTCACCCACGGCGCGAAGTCGAACGTGTCCGAAATGTCGGTCATATCGTGCGGCCCATCCGCGCCCAGGCGGCCGAGATGCTGCGGGGTGTAGGACGGCCCGTGCATGCGGTTGCGCCCAGTCGCCGGCGCATGCGGGTGGTAGCGGCGCCACACCAGCAGAGACGCGGCGTCAGAACAGTGGTCCGCGTGCAGGTGGCTGAACACCACGTGCGCGGCGGAAGGGTTGAACCGCTCCTGCATCGCCGCGAGCGCGCCCGGCCCGAAATCCATGATCACATCCGGGTTGCCCGCGGTGGAAACCACGTAGGACGATCCCGGGTTGCCCGGCGCGCCAAGACTGCCCGAGCATCCAAGGATGGTGAGCTTCATGGGAAACACTGTGCCACGGAATCGCCCCGAACACGAACGCTGGGCTGGCGCGTTACTGCGAAACCTTGGAACCGACCGCGTGCACCCGCGGCCCGATGATTCGCTCCGCGAGCTTGTCGAAGAGTTCCGGGTCCCCCGTGGACTCAAACACGCGGGTGGGAGCGTTGCCGGTCAGCGCCACTGGATCCGCCAACATGTCGCGTTCCGTGAGGATGCGCAGCACGTCCTTCGAAGTCTCCTCCGCCGAGTTCACCAGCGTGACGTGGTCCCCCATCGCCAGCTGGATCACGCCGGAGAGCAGCGGGTAGTGCGTGCAACCCAGCACCAGAGTATCCACGCCGGCGGCCTGTAGCGGCTCGAGGTAGCCCTGCGCCACGCCAAGGATCTGGCGCCCGGTGGTGGTGCCGCGTTCCACGAACTCGACGAACGCCGGGCACGCCGCCGCGTGCACTTCCACGTTCGGGTGGAGCGAGAAGAGGTCCTGGTACGCGCCGGAGTTGATGGTGCCTTCGGTGCCGATCACGCCCACCTTGCCATTTCGCGTGGTCGCCATCGCGCGGCGCACAGCCGGCTGAATCACCTCGACGACGGGGATGTCGTAGCGCTCGCGCGCGTCGTGCAAGAACGCGGACGTGGCGGTATTACACGCGATGACCAGCATTTTGCAGCCGCGCTCCACCAGATCGTCGCCAATGCGCTGCGCGAATTCCCGCACCTGCGCGATCGGCCGCGGCCCGTACGGCGCGTTCGCGGTATCGCCGATGTAGATCAGCGACTCATCCGGCAGCTGGTCCATCACCGCACGCGCCACGGTCAGCCCGCCGACGCCTGAGTCAAACAGCCCGATCGGCGCGTTATTGCCACCCACCGCGCTACCGCCCGAGCTGCTTCTGGGCCTGCTTTTCCTGGCGACGCGCAACCAGCTGCGGCGGATCGTCCGACGTGATCACCATCGCCGCGATAATGCCGCCAATCGCACCGAAAAGGTGCGCCTGCCAGCTCACGCCCGGGGTGCCGGGCAGCACGCCCCAAATCAAACCGGAGTAGAAGAAGCCCAGCGTCAGGCCCAGCGTGATCTGGGACCCGGAGCGGTTGAAAAATCCGCGCACCACCAGGTACGCCAGCCAGCCGTACACGAGCCCGGAAGCGCCGATGTGGTTCGTGCCAATGCCGCCGACCAGCCACGTGCCCAAGCCGCCGATCACGACAACAAACGTCGTGACCTCCCAGAACACGCGCTTGCCCGAATACCCGACCAGGAACGCGAAGATCGCTCCCGGAACGGTGTTGGACAGAATGTGCTCGAAGCTGCCGTGCAGCAGCGGCGAGGTGAAAATGAACGGCAGGGACGAAATTTCCAGCGGGTGAATGCCGAAGAACAGCAAGTTGCCCTGGAACACGAACAGGTTGACCAGGTAGACCACCCAGATCGCGATCACGTAGCCCGCGGCGAAGCGCAACCCGGTGTTGCGCTGGGCCACGCGTTTCGACGTCCGCTTCCCCCCGCGCCTCGCCGGCTCCAGGCCCGGCTGCATCCCGGGCTGGCCCGGGTACGCGCCCGGCTGCGGGTACGCGCCCGGCTGGCCCGGCTGCAGCCCGTAGCCGCTCCCGGCACCGTTGCCGAAACCCAGGCCGTAGCCGTCTTGGGGAAACGCCGGCTGCTGCCGCTCCGGGTGAGAAAACGGGCGCTGGAACGGCTTGCCGTAGCCTGGCTGGCCGGTCTCGCCGTAGCCCCAGCCGGGCGGAGTTGGGTGCTGGTTATTCGTCATCGTCGCCCAAGCTTAGCGGGCAATGTCGCGCCACGCGGTGACCGCGCTCGTCGCGTTGACCACCGCGTCCACGATCGCGGCCTGCACCACACCGGCACCGGCCGCACCGAGCGTGGTCAGCAGCTGCACGTCATCTACGCCGCCCGCTCTTTCAGCCACGGAGACCGCGAACAGCGTGTCCCCGTCCAGCGGCGAGTGCGCAGGTACAACGGCGCGCGCGATCCCGTCGTGGCCCGTCATCGCCAGCCGCTTGAGCTGCGCCTTCGTCAGCGGCGCGTCAGTGGCAATCACGCCGATGGTGGTATTCAGCCGCGGCACGGGGCGCTTCAACGCGCGAAACGCCTCGACATCGACCGCAGGCCACGTCGGATCGCCGTACAGCAGCCCCGTGCGCGGATCGACCACGCTGCCCACCGGGTTCGCCACCACGTACGCCGTCACCGTGTGCGGCCCCACATGCACGTGCGCCGTGCCAAAACCGCCGCGCAGCACGCCCGCCGTCGCCCCGCATCCTGCACCTACGCTTGACGACGCTTCCCCCGAACCACCATCCCCAAACGCCGCCACCACGGCTGCCGCCCCGTCTTCGGGCCCGGGGCGGTGCGACGGGTCGCCCACTGCGAGGTCGAAAATCACCGCCGCGGGGACGATCGGCACGATCGGTCCACCCGGCAACGCATCGCCGAACACCTTGAACCCCATGCCGCGGCGCTCCAACTCACGCATCGCGCCGTCTGCCGCAGCCAGCCCGAACGCGGAACCGCCGCAGAGAAGAATCGCGTTCACGCGCTCGACGGTGTTGTGCGGCTCCAAAAGATCAGTCTCCCGCGTCCCCGGGCCGCCGCCGCGTACATCCACCGCGGCGACCATCCCGGCCGGATCGTCGGCGACCAGCGCGGTCACCCCGGTATCGCCCAGGGAGGTGTGGCCGATGCGCAGCCCCCAGCCGTCGTCAAGCAAGGAAAGCCCCCTAGTCCAGCATTGCCTGAAGCAGCGAGTCCTGGCACGCGGCGAGCCAGTCCATGAGGATGGCGCGGTGCTGCTCAGCCTGCTCGCCGCCGCCGGTCTCCTCAGAGACGAAAAGGCGCATGTCGTTGAGCGCGGCGACGAATTGCTGCGCCTCCGCCTCATCCACCGTCACGTCCACGCCCCCGGTGGGGCCGAGCTTCTCATTGATCACCTGCAGGTTCATCAGCTTGGCCTTGATGATGTCGTTCTCGTGGAGGGAACGCAGCAGGCCGTTGTCCCCGTCGAACTCCTCGTCGCCCTCGCGCTCGAAGTCCGGCAGCAGGCGGGCCAGCTTCGGATCCGTCGGCGCCTCCGTGTGGCCGGTGGACACGCCCAACATCTCCGCGAACTCATCGCGCGGGGCGGACTGCGCGCGGGCGATCAGCGCCTCCGACACCGTCGCCGTGAGGTCCCCGATCAACTCGCGCTCCAGCGGATCGAAGCGCGTGGAAAACTTCACGCCCGACCGCATCAGGCCTTTCTTGCGGCGCCACTCCTGCATCTGCCCTACCCCGCCTGCTGCATCGTGGCCCACAGGCCGGCGGTGTGCAGCTTCTTCACGTCGCCCTCGACCTTGTCCTTCTCGCCGGAGGACACGACGGCCTTGCCTTCGGTGTGCACCTGCATCATCAGCTCGTTCGCGCGCTTGCGGTCGTAGCCCAGCACGGTTTGGAAGACGTAGCTGACGTAACTCATGAGGTTGACCGGGTCATCCCACACAATGCACATCCAAGGCAGGTTCTCGGCCGTGGCAACGTCGACCTCAATCGCCTCGTCCAACTCGGGCGACGCCATCGGCGAGCCCATTCGCGCCTCACACTGCATGCGCACCACCTTACCCGAGCAGCGGGGGCTATCCTTGGGCAGCATGAATTTACCCGAGCAGCGGGGGCTATCCTTGGGCAGCATGAATGACACACCCTCCCGCGTGAGCGACGCACGTAACAACGCCTGCCACGATTCCACCGCGTTTCTCACCGACATGTACGAGCTGACGATGCTCGACGCGGCGCTGAAAGACGGCACCGCGCACCGCAAGTGCGCATTCGAGGTGCGGGCACCGCGCGTGTGATCGACGCAATTTCGAATTTCCGCTTCACCGAGGAGCAGATCGCCAGCGCCGACTTCCTCTCCGAGGAGGCGAAAGAGTACCTGCGCAACTACCGCTTCTCCGGCGATGTCGACGGATACCGCGAGGGCGAGCTCTACTTCCCGTTCTCGCCGATCTTGACCGTGCACGGCACGTTCGCAGAGTGCGTGATTCTGGAGACGGTGATTCTGTCCATCTTGAACTCGGACTCCGCGGTGGCGTCGGCAGCGTCGCGCATGGTGTCCGCGGCGGACGGCAGGCCGATCATCGAGATGGGGTCGCGCCGCACGCACGAGCAAGCCGCCGTCACCGCCGCGCGTGCGACGTACATCGCGGGCTTCGACGCGACAAGCAATATGGAGGCGTCCCTGCGCTACGGCATCCCCGCCTCCGGCACCGCGGCGCACGCCTGGACGCTGCTGCACGTCGACGAGGACGGGGTGCCGGACGAGCGCGCCGCCTTCCGCGCCCAGATCGATGCCGCCGGCGTCGACACCACGCTGCTGGTGGACACGTTCGACATTTCCAAGGGCGTGGAAAACGCGCTCGAGGTCGCGGGCACTGAGCTCGGCGCCGTGCGCATCGACTCGGGCGACCTCGGCATCATGTCGCGCCGCGTGCGCAAGCAGCTTGACGACGCCGGAGCCTTCAACACCCGCATCATCGTCTCCTCCGACCTGGACGAGTTCACCATCGCCGGCCTGCGCGGCGACCCAGTCGACGGATTCGGCGTAGGTACCTCCGTAGTCACCGGCTCCGGCGCCCCCACGGCAGGGCTTGTGTACAAGCTTGTAGAGGTGGAGGGACATGCCGTCGCCAAGCGGAGCTCCGGGAAAGCCACCTACGGCGGTGCGAAAACCGCCTTCCGTGCGTACCGCGCGTCCGGGGTCGCCGTGGCGGAGGTCGTGCGGCCGGAAGGGGCGGAGATCGCGCGCAAGCCGAACCTGGAGTACCGCCAGCTCACGGTGCCGATGATCCGCGGCGGCGAGATCGTGGACGCGCCGTTCAGCCTCGAGGAAGCGCGCGAAACGCACCGCGCCGCACGCGAAACGCTGCCGTGGGAGGGCCTGGCGCTATCCCGCGGCGAGGCTGCGATCCCGACGCAGTTCGTCGGCTTCCCCGAGCCGACCGAGTAAGTGGCCGCCGACCAGCCGCTCGCGCAAACGACCGAGGACCTGCTCGCCGCAGCCGTAGAGGCGATCGGTGGTGTGCCGCGGCCCGGGCAGGTGGCGATGGCGCGCGCCGTGACGCACGCGTTCGAGTCGGAGCGGCACCTCGCCGTGCAGGCCGGAACCGGCACCGGCAAATCGCTGGCGTACCTCGTGCCCGCGATGCTGCACGCGCAAACCGCCGGCAACACGGTGGTGGTCTCCACCGCCACGCTCGCGCTGCAGCGGCAGCTGGTTGAGCGCGACCTGCCGCGGCTCGCGGACGCGCTCGAGCCGCTGATGGAGCGCCGCCCGACGTTCGCCATTCTTAAGGGCCGCAACAACTACCTCTGCCTGCACAAACTTAGCGTTGACGACGAGGTGCCGGAGGCGCTCATCGAGGAGGACGACCTCTCCTGGATGGGCCGCCACATCAAGCGCGTAGCCGAGTGGGCGCAGGAGACCGAAACGGGCGACCGCGACGACCTCGCCCCCGGCGTGCCGGACGAGGTGTGGTCCCACGTGTCCACATCCTCGCGCGAGTGCCTCGGCGCCACGCGCTGCCCGCACGGGGCGGAGTGCTTCGCTGAGCTCGCGCGCGAGCGCGCACACAAAGTGGACGTGGTGGTGACCAACCACGCGCTGTTGGCCATCGACGCGCTTTCGGATGTGGACGTGCTGCCCCCGCACGACGCGGTTATCGTCGACGAGGCGCACGAGCTCGACGGGCGCGTCACGTCCGTAGCCACCAACGGCATTTCCAAACGCTCGCTGACCATGGCGGCGCGCCGCGCGGAAAAGCTCGGTGCCAAGAAAGGCACGCTCGAGGACGTCATCGACGACTTCACCGCTGTGCTCGACCTCGAACCGCCCGGGCGCTGGGAGCGCATCTCCGAGCCCGCGCGCGGTGCGTTCGCCGGGTTGCGCGATGCGCTGTGGACCACGCGCACGGCGATTGCCGACGCTCCCGAGGGCGAAGCCGACAACGACCCCGAAACCTTCGCCGAGCGCACCAATTTGCGCAACCACCTCGGTGACTTGCACGACGCCATCGTGCGCATCCTCGACGTTTTCGACGAGGACGACCCCTCCAAGCACTCCGACGTCGTGTGGCTGGAGCGCTCCGACCGTTGGGGCGACTCGGTCGCAGTCGCGCCGTTGTCAGTGGCGCACCTCCTGCACGAGACGCTTTTCGACGACACCACCGTCGTCCTCACCTCCGCCACTCTTGCCGTCGGCGGTAACTTCAACGCGATGGCCGCGAATTGGGGCCTGCCCGCCGGAACATGGGATTCGCTGGACGCTGGCACGCCGTTCAACCCGCGCAAGAGCGGCATTCTCTACACCGCCGCGCACCTACCGACGCCGGGGCGCGAGGGCCTCGCCGATGCCACGCTGGACGAGATCGCGGAGCTCATCACCGCCGCCGGCGGACGGACGCTGGGACTCTTTTCCTCGCGCCGTGCAGCCCAGCAAGCCGCGGAGGCGATGCGCGAGCGCCTGCCCTTCGACATCTATCTCCAAGGCGAGGACACCACCGGCGCGCTTGTGGACCGGTTTGCCAAGAACGAGAACTCCTGCCTCTTCGGCACGCTCACGCTGTGGCAGGGCGTCGACGTACCGGGCAGCGCGTGCTCGCTAGTGATCATCGACCGCATTCCCTTCCCCCGCCCCGACGACCCGTTGCCGCAGGCGCGCGCAAAGGCCGCCGATGCCGCCGGCCGCTCCGGGTTCATGGAGGTCTCCGCCGCGCACGCCGCGCTCCTCCTCGCGCAGGGCACGGGTCGCCTCCTGCGCTCCCCCACCGACCGCGGGGTCATTGCCGTGCTGGACAATCGCTTGACGACGAAACGTTACGGCGCCTACCTCCGCAAATCCCTCCTCGATTTCTGGCAGACCACCGACAAGGAGAAGGTGCTGGGGGCGTTGCGACGCCTAGTTTCCGGCGAGACCCGCTAACGCAGCGCGGGGTGGCGGGCACGGCGCGGGGGTGGCGGGCGCGGCGCGGGGTGCGGGCGCGGCGCCCCGGGGTGGCGGGCGCGGCGCGGGTTAGGCTGGGGGTAGTGCGACGACCGTCACTGAGCCCGGCGCAACCTCGGTGTAGCCGGCGTCGCGGACCGGCACGGCACCGGTCGACCGCACCGCCGTCTCGAACTCAGCCGGGTCCTCCTCCTCGCGCACGGTGAGCGGGAACCCCGCCGTCGCCCACGCCCGCGCCACTTCCACGTCCAGGTTCGCCGCATACAGCATCGACGCGTGCCCGACCTGCGCACACGCCTTGCCCAAGGTCATGCCTAGCGACGCATCGACCAAAATCGTCGGCGTGGATGGGTCGTTGAGAGGGTTCGGGGAATCGTCGATAAGCTCGGTGCCCTTAATCTGCAGCTTGGCAATGGCGGGCGGGACCTCACCCACCGCGGAGGGGACGAAGGCGCGCACCCCGCCGACGGTGACCCCGGGCAGCGCCTGGACGTCGTCCCACGCCTTGTTGCGCGCGCGACGCGCGACCTTACGGATGCGGTGCGAGTACCAGCCGGCCAGGTGTTCGCGCCAGAAGCCGTCGGTGCCGGCGCGCTCGTCGAGACACACTGCGACGACGGCCTGCGCTGCCTCCACCAGCACCCGGTTGCGCGGCGGCGGGTTCTGCTTCGGCAGGTTGAGCGCGAGCTGCATCGCCTGCACCGTGGCTGGGTCGGCGGAATCCTCGCTGCGGGCGCGGTAATCGCGTTCCACCAGCTCGGCGAGCAGCGCGTGCGCGGCCGCGAACGGATCGGACGCGCACGGATCGGCGGCGAAAAAGTCCGTCACGGCAGGGGCACGCGGCCGTCGATGCCGGCGCTGCTGTTCGCGTGGTCGATTTCCTCGCGTGGAATGCCGAGGATGTACAGCACCTCGTCGAGGAACGGGTGGTTCACCGACGCGTCCGCGACCTCCTTCAGCGCCGGTTTTGCGTTGAACGCGATGCCCAGGCCGGCGCGCGAGAGCATGTCGATGTCGTTGGCGCCGTCGCCCACAGCCACCGTCTGGTTCATGGTCAAGCCGGAATCGGCAGCGAACTCGGCGAGGAAATCCGCCTTCGCTTGCCTATCGACGATCTTCCCCGTCACCCGGCCTGTCAACTTGCCGTCCTCGATCTCCAGCGTGTTCGCGCGGACGTAATCGAGCTCGAGCTCTTCAGCAAGGCCCTCGAGGACCTGGATGAAACCGCCGGACACGACCGCGGTGCGGTATCCCATGGAGTTGAGCGTGCGGATCGTCGTGCGCGCGCCGGGGGTGAGCTCGATGGCGGCGGCAACCTCGTCGATCACGGAAGCGTCGAGCCCGGCGAGGGTTTTCACGCGTTCGCGGAGGGACTCCTCGAAGTCGAGCTCGCCGCGCATCGCGCGCTCGGTGACCTCCGCGACTTCCGCCTCCTTGCCTGCGTGCGCGGCCAGCATCTCGATGACCTCGCCGGTGATCAGCGTCGAGTCGCAGTCGAAGCACACCAAGCGCTTGGCGCGACGGTGCAGGCCCGCGTGCTCCATCGCGAGGTCGATGCCCAGCTCGGCGGAAAGCTTTGCCAGCGACTTGCGGATCTCCTGACCGTCGCCCGGGGTGTAATTCGGGATGGTGACGCGAAACTCCAGGCCCGTTACCGGGTACTGCGCAATGCCGCGGATCACGTTGATGTTCGCACCGTAGGCCGCGAGGATCCCGCCCAGTTTGGACACCGCTGCCGCGGTAATCGGGTTGCCCAGCGCGACCACCACGTGCGTGGAGCTCGGGCGGGAAACGGAGCCGGACTCGACGCCAGTCTCGATGGTGACGCGCTGGCCAAACTCCCACAGGCCTACGCGAAGATCCCGCTCAATCTCGCTGAGCATGTGCGGCTCCATGCCCACAAGCGCTGCGAGCATGAGGCGGCCGCGGAAGTTCGTTTGCTCCACATCCAGCAGCTGCACCTCGTGGCGCGCCAACGCCGAAAAGAACGCGGCGGAGACACCCGGGCGATCCGGCCCAGACGTCGTAATCACGGCCGGTTTCAAGCCTTCTTGCAGTTCAACCTCCATGGCGGGCATGGGCGAAACCATAACACGACGAAGCCCCCGCCGTTCATCAGGGCGGGGGCTTCGCGGAAGCTTTCAGGCCGTCAGGAGTGGCCTTCGGCCGAGAGCCTTACTTCGCAGTGGTGGCGGCGGGGCCGTCCACATTGTCGAACTCGTGGGTGGAACCCTTCCAGGTTGCCGGAGTATCGGAGGAGTGGCCGGTGTGTGCCTCGCGGCGCAGGGTCTCCACCATGTGCGGGTAGTGCAGCTCGAACGCCGGGCGCTCAGAGCGGATACGCGGCAGGGAGGTGAAGTTGTGGCGCGGCGGCGGGCAGGAGGTTGCCCACTCGAGGGAGTTGCCGTAGCCCCACGGATCGTCCACGGTGACGATCTCGCCGTAGCGCCAGGACTTGAACACGTTCCAGATGAACGGCAGCATGCCGATACCCAGGATGAAGGCGCCTACCGTGGACACCTGGTTCAGCAGAGTGAACCCGTCGGAGTCCAGGTAGTCGGCGTAGCGGCGCGGCATACCCATGTTGCCCAGCCAGTGCTGAATCAGGAAGGTCATGTTGAAGCCGATGAACACCAGCCAGAAGGAGATCTTGGCCAGGCGCTCGTCCAGCATGCGGCCGGTCATCTTCGGGAACCAGAAGTGGACGCCGGCGATGGCGGAGAACACCACGGTGCCGAACAGGGTGTAGTGGAAGTGCGCGACCACGAAGTAGGAGTCGTGCAGGTGGAAGTCCAGCGGCGGAGCAGCCAGCATGATGCCGGTCAGGCCACCGAAGAGGAAGGTGAACAGGAAGCCCATGACCCACATCATCGGGCTGTCGAAGGTGATGCGGCCGTTCCACATGGTGCCGACCCAGTTGAAGAACTTCACGCCGGTCGGGACCGCGATCAGGAAGGTCATGAAGGAGAAGAACGGCAGCAGGATGGCGCCGGTGGCGAACATGTGGTGCGCCCACACGGCCATGGACAGGCCGGCGATAGCCAGGGTTGCGAAGACCAGGCCGATGTAGCCGAAGATCGGCTTGCGGGAGAACACCGGGATGATCTCGGAGATGATGCCGAAGAACGGCAGGGCCAGGACGTACACCTCAGGGTGGCCGAAGAACCAGAACAGGTGCTGCCACAGGATCGCGCCGCCGTTAGCGGTGTCGTAGATGTGGGCACCGAGCAGGCGGTCGTACAGCACGCCGAGAGCCGCAGCAAGCAGCAGCGGGAAGATCATCAGCGCGATGATGGAGGTGACGAAGACGGTCCAGGTGAACACCGGGAGGCGGAACATGGTCATGCCCGGTGCGCGCATGGTCAGCACGGTGGTGAGCATGTTGATGGCGGAAGCCACGGTGCCGACACCGGTCGCGCCCACGCCGACGATCCACAGGTTCGCGGACACGGACGGGGTGTGGGTCGCGTCAGCCAGCGGCATGTACATGGTCCAGCCGAAGTCAGCCGCGCCACCCGGGGTGATGAAGCCCGCGAGCATGGCAATAACGCCGACGGTGGTAATCCAGAAACCGAACGCGTTCAGACGCGGGAACGCCACATCCGGCGCGCCGATCTGCAGCGGCAGGACGTAGTTGGCGAAGCCCCACACAATCGGAGTGCCGAATGCCAGCAGCATCACGGTGCCGTGCATGGTGAACAGCTGGTTGAACTGCTCGTTGGAGAGGAACTGCAGGCCCGGGCTGAAGAGCTCAGCACGGATGAGCAGCGCCATCAAACCGCCGACAAAGAACCAGATGAAGGACATGATGATGTACATGATGCCCAGCTCTTTGTGGTCGGTCGTAGTGATCTGCTTGTAGATCTTGGAGCCGCGACGGGCAGTTCCCGTCGGCTCCGGACGTGTCGGCGGGACGTAATTGTCCAGCCTAGGCGCCACAGCGGTCATGCGATCCTCCTGACAAGTGCACGAAAGCCAGTATTAATACCGAGTCATCATAACTGACAGGCTCATTGAATTACCAGCCATCACAGGCTGGTTACAGCGACGAGTGTATCCCCGGGCCCCGCAAAATGGGACGCTTGCACACGAACTCCCCGGAAATCCCACCCTCACCTGCACAAAAGCATTGCTTGACGACGCTCACCCTTTTCACCCGTACGGGGTAGTCCCTACCCCGCTAATGAAAAACGCCAGTTCGTATTGAAACTGGCCTGTGGATGAGTTTCGGCCACCATTTACGTTATCCACAATTTGGTTATTTTCCTTGTGTGGGTTTGAATCGCGGTTTACTGTGCGAGCCATGACAGAATTCCGATCCCTGGTTTGTACCGTTGCCACGGTCGATTCCCTCAAGGGCTTCGATCGGGAGTTCGCTCTCGATGCCGGCCTCGACCCCGCCCGGGTCCGAGACTGGGAGCACGCCCACGAGGTGTACTTCGGCTCCACTTCATCACCGCAAAAGCAGCGCCTCGCCCTTGAAGCAGCGAGGCGAAATGAATTGTCGATCGATGAGCTTTGCCTGATCGAGCGCAGCCTGAAACCCATCAAGCATGGACGCACAAAAGCGAAGCTCCGCAAAGCGGCGCTGGAGCTGAAGGGGCGTTACCGCGACTTCGCGCGCCAGCTGAAGAGCATCATTCCGAAGAAGCCCGCGGATCCGCCGAAGGATTCGATCTGGTTCTCCAGCTCGCGCAACGGCAAGCGCCGCATGGTGGTGCACGCGCCGGAGCGCTTCCTCGCCGACGTCGAACACTTCCTCCGCCAAGGACACCCCGAGGGCAAGGCCATGTCGCAGCACATGCTTGAGCGGTTCATCGCTTTCGTACGCGGAAAACTCGACCCCAGTGCAGGCAGCCCCAGTGCAGGCAGCCCCAGTGCAGGCAGCCCCAGTGCAGGCAGCCCCGGTGCAGGCAGCCCCGGTGCCGGCAGCCCCGGTGCCGGCAGTCCCGGTGCAGGTAGCCCCGGTGCAGGTAGCCCCGGTGCAGGCAGCCCCGGCGGCGGGATCCCACAGGCTGTGCCGCGGCCGCTTCTGCTCATCCCGCTGCCGGCATGGGTAAAGATTCAGAGCGGCGATGGAGACGATGTAACGCTGGGGCTTACCGACGGCACCACCATGACCGGCGCCGAATTCCTCAACTCCACCGCCGCGACTGCGGAGAACCACCTCGAGGCCGCCGTCTTCCACCCCCAAGAGGGCCCAGTGAACCTCTACCGCACTGAGCGCCTAGCCAACCGGAAGCAGCGCGACCTCGCGCGGGCCACCAACCCGATCTGCCCGCTACCCGGGTGCCGCCACGGCGCGGACCAGTGCCAGATCCACCACATCACCGCGTGGAAGCATGGCGGCGAGACCAACATGAACAACCTGGCGCCGCTGTGCAGCTACCACAACGGCACCAACGACGACGACCCAGACATCAACGTCCGCGGCCGCATCGTGAGGCAGGGCGGCGCGCCAATTTGGCGCTCACCCCGCGGCTACCTCGTGGCAAACCAGCTTCACCCGTACGGTGCGATGGCGACGTTGTTTGGAGCGAACGTCGATAAGCAAAAAGCCCCTGTGGGTTAGAAGTCCCAGTCGTCGTCCTGGGTGTCCTCCGCCTTGCCGATGACGTAGGAGGAGCCGGATCCGGAGAAGAAGTCGTGGTTCTCGTCCGCGTTCGGTGCCAGGGAGGCGAGGATCGCCGGGGACACGCGAGTCTCGTCGGCCGGGAAGAGACCCTCGTAGCCCAGGTTATTCAGCGCCTTGTTCGCGTTGTAGCGCAGGAAGCGCTTGACGTCCTCGGTCCACCCCAGCGGATCGTAGATGTCCTCGGTGTACTGGGTCTCGTTGTCGTACAGGTCGTAGAGCAGGTCGAAGGCGTGCTCCTTGAGCTCCTCGCGGCGCTCCTCGCTCTCATCGCGCAGGCCCACCTGGTACTTGTAGCCGATGTAATACCCGTGCACGGCCTCATCGCGGATGATCAGTCGGATGATGTCCGCCGTGTTGGTGAGTTTCGAGTGCACCGACCAGTTCAGCGGCAAGTAAAAACCGGAGTAGAAGAGGAACGACTCCAGCATGACGGAGGCGATCTTGCGCTTCAGCGGATCGTCGCCGCAGTAGTAGCTCTCGATGATGCGCGCCTTGCGCTGCACCTCGGCGTTTTCCTCGGTCCAACGGAATGCGTCGTTGATCTGCGGGGTGGACGCCAACGTCATGAAGATGTTGGAGTAGGACTTCGCGTGCACCGACTCCATGAACGCGATGTTGGTGTACACCGCCTCCTCGTGCAGCGTGCGCGCGTCCGGCAGCAGCGAAATCGCACCCACGGAACTCTGCAGTGTGTCCAACAGGGTGAGGTTGGCAAACACCCGCATGGTGGACAGCTGCTCCGCCTCATTAAGGGTATTCCAGCTCGGAATGTCGTTGGACACCGGAATCTTCTCCGGAAGCCAGAAATTGCCTGTTAGACGGTCCCAGACTTCCTGGTCCTTGTCGTCCGGGATGGTGTTCCAGTTAATCGCCCGCATCGGCTCGGGGTGGGCCTGGATGTGATCCTGGTAGTCCGCGTCGCTCATGGCACCCATTATTACCCACGTCCGATTGTGGGGGGTGGGGACCCCGTTCATTAGACTGATAATACTTTGATGTTCAACATTGGTGACTGACGGAGGTTTACCCATGGCATCCCCGCGGGAGTCGTCTGCAGAACCCCTGCTCGCGTCCGTCCTAGACAAGCTCGGCGAGGAGATCGTCTCGGGCGTCATGCCCGAGGGTCACACGTTCACCCTGCAGGAACTGTCGGATCGTTTCGGCATTTCCCGGACTGTCGCGCGTGAAGCGATGCGCGCGCTGGAGCAGCTTGGGCTGGTGTCTTCCTCTCGTCGCGTGGGTATCCGGGTGTTGCCGGCGAGCCGCTGGGCGGTGTTCGACAAGGCCGTCATCGGCTGGCGGCTGGCGAGCGCGGAGCACCGTCCCGCGCAGATCGCCTCCCTTGACGCGCTGCGCACGGCGGTGGAGCCCGTCGCGGCGCGCCTCGCCGCGGAGAACGCGGAGCCCGAGCACATCCAGCGATTGAAAGAGCTGGCCACCCGCCTCGTGGAACTCTCCGAGGACGGGGCCGGCAATTCCGACGAATTCCTGGACACCGACAAAGAGTTCCACACCCTGTTACTGGTGGCCTCGGGCAACGAGATGTTTGCGGCCCTGGCGATGCCGATCATGAACGTCCTCGAAGGCCGCACGCGTTACGGCATCATGCCGGACGAACCCGAGCTCGAAGCGATGCGCCTGCACCTCGCGCTTGTCGACGCTATCGCGGGTGGCGACGCCGAAGCCTCCGAAACCACCTCGCGCAACCTGCTCAAGGGCATCAACGAGTTCATGGACAACAAGCGCGGCACCGGGCGAGGCTAGAGCCCGCACGGCGAAAGCCCGCACACGACGTGCGGGCTTTCTTGCTGTGGTCGCTGGGCGGGAGGCCTAGAGCATGCAGGACACGCAGCCCTCGACCTCGGTGCCCTCCAGCGCCATCTGGCGGAGGCGGATGTAGTACAGCGTCTTCACGCCCTTGCGCCAGGCGTAAATCTGGGCCTTGTTGATGTCGCGGGTAGTCACCGTGTCCTTGAAGAACAGCGTCAGCGACAAGCCTTGGTCGACGTACTTGGTGGCCTCGGCGTAGGTGTCGATGATCTTCTCGTAGCCGATCTCGTACGCGTCCTTGAAGTACTCCAGGTTCTCGTTGTCCATGTGCGGCGCCGGGTAGTAGACGCGGCCGATCTTGCCTTCCTTGCGGATCTCGATCTTGGAGGCAATCGGGTGGATCGACGAGGTGGAGTTGTTGATGTAGGAGATGGAGCCGGTCGGCGGGACGGCCTGCAGGTAGCGGTTGTAGATGCCGTCGCGCGCCACGTCGGCCTTCAGCTGCGCCCACTCCTCCGCGGTCGGGACGGCGATATCGGAAGCGTCGAAAAGCGCCTGCACCTTGGCGGTCTTCGGTTGGAAGTCGGCCGGATCGTAACGGTCGAAGAACTCGCCGGACGCGTACTCGGACTCGGCGAAGTCCGCGAAAGCCTCACCCTTTTCCACGGCGATCTTGTGGGACGCGCGGATGCACTCGTACATCACCGCC
This sequence comes from Corynebacterium sp. CNCTC7651, assembly GCF_021496665.1. Taxonomy (NCBI): domain Bacteria; kingdom Bacillati; phylum Actinomycetota; class Actinomycetes; order Mycobacteriales; family Corynebacteriaceae; genus Corynebacterium; species Corynebacterium sp. CNCTC7651. Next base: position 1,826,507 of record NZ_CP071246.1, read on the forward strand.
GCGAAGTAGGCGTTGGTGAAGTCCAGGCCCTCCTCGGAGCCGTACTCGATGTGCTCGCGGCCCAGGTAGCCGTGGAGGTTCATCTGGCCGAGGCCGATCGCGTGCGACGCGTTGTTGCCCTCGCGCACGGACGGCACGGAATCAATGGAGGTACGGTCCGCCACCGCGGTCAGGCCGCGGATCGCCGTTTCGACGGTCCGGGAGAAGTTATCAGAGTCCATCGCCATGGCAATGTTCAGGGAACCGAGGTTGCAGGAGATGTCGTGGCCGATCTCGGCGTAGCTCAGATCGTCGTTCAGCACGGAAGGCGAATTGACCTGCAGGATCTCGGAGCACAGGTTGGACATGTTGATGCGGCCGGTCTTCACCGGGTTCGCCCGGTTCGCCGTGTCCTCGAACATGATGTACGGGTAGCCGGACTCGAACTGGATCTCCGCGATGGTCTGGAAGAACTGGCGCGCCTTGATCTTGGTCTTGCGGATGCGCGGGTCCTCCACCATCTCGTCGTACTTCTCGGTGATCGAGATGTCCGCGAACGGCACGCCGTAGATGCGCTCGACATCGTACGGGGAGAACAGGTACATGTCGTCGTTGCGCTTCGCCAGCTCGAACGTGATGTCCGGGATCACCACACCGAGCGACAGGGTCTTAATACGGATCTTCTCGTCCGCGTTCTCGCGCTTCGTGTCCAGGAAGCGCATGATGTCCGGGTGGTGCGCGTTGAGGTACACCGCACCCGCACCCTGGCGCGCGCCGAGCTGGTTGGCGTAGGAGAAGGAATCCTCCAGCAGCTTCATCACCGGAATTACTCCCGACGATTGATTTTCAATGTGCTTGATCGGAGCACCAGACTCGCGGATGTTGGACAGCAGCAGCGCCACGCCGCCGCCGCGCTTGGAAAGCTGCAGCGAGGAGTTGATGGCGCGGCCGATGGACTCCATGTTGTCCTCGATACGCAGCAGGAAGCAGGACACGAGCTCGCCGCGCTGCGCCTTGCCCGCGTTCAAAAACGTCGGGGTAGCGGGTTGGAAGCGGCCGGTCATAATTTCGTCGACAAGCGCGGTAGCAAGCCCCTCGTCACCGTTCGCGAGGAAGAGTGCGGTCATGGAGACGCGGTCCTCGAAACGCTCGAGGTAGCGGCGGCCGTCGAACGTCTTCAGCGTGTAGGACGTGTAGTACTTGTACGCGCCCAGGAAGGACTTGAAGCGGAACTTGTAGCTGTAGGCGCGCTTGAACGTGGACTTCACAAAGTCCCAGTCGTACTGCTCGATAACGCCCGGCTCGTAGTACTTGTTCTCAATCAAGTAATCCATCTTCTCTTCCAGGTCGTGGAAGTAGACGGTGTTCTGGTTGACGTGCTGCAGGAAGAACTGGTTGGCGGCCTCGCGGTCCTTGTCGAACTGGATGTTGCCGTCAGCGTCGTACAAGTTCAGCAGCGCGTTGAGCGCGTGGTAATCCAGCTGCGCGGCCTCCGTGGCCGGCTCGGGGACGCTTCTACCGTGGGGAGTTGCGGGCGTGGTGGTGGACACGGTTGTGGGCCTTTCGTCGACGCGAAGAAGAGAGGGCTAAACGGATGCGTGGTTGCGGGAACGAGAGCGAGCGTACTTGGCTCGCAGGCGGGCGAGGCGCTCAGCAGCCTCATCCACCGCGGGATCAGCGGATACAGCGAGCGCGGGCGTACCCCCGGCGGGGGCGAGGCCGAGGCGCTCCGCGTGGGTGAGAAGTTGCTGGCGGACGCGCTGCACGTCGTCCGCGCCGCCCATGAGCTCGAAGCGGTACAGGTACGGCACGCCGCATTTCGCGGCGATAACGTCCCCAGCGCGGCAAAAATCCGCCCCGAAGTTGGCGTTGCCGGCTGCGATCACGCCGCGGATGAGGCCGCGGTTGTGCTCGTTGTTCAGGAACCGGATCACCTGGGGCGGTACCGGGCGGGAATGCTGCTGCGTGGTGGAGGCGCCGCCGCCGTACGTGGGGCAAATGAGCACGTACGGCTCCTCCACCACCAAATCCCCGTCACCGCGCTTCAGCGGAATACGCTTGGCGGGGAGGCCGAGTTTTTCTACGAACCGCTTCGTGTTCTCGGTTGCGGAGGAAAAATAGACGACCAGCATGGCGCAAAACTCGGCGAGGGTTCAGCGCGGGCTACGCCGCAGCAAGGCCGCGGATACGGTCCGGGCGGAAGCCGGACCAGTGCTCGCCGTCTACCTCAACCACGGGCGCCTGCAGGTGGCCGAGCGCCATGACATAGTCGCGAGCGCTGTCGTCCAGGGAAATGTCTACAAGGTTGTACTCCAGGCCAGCCTTGTCCAGGGCGCGGGTGGTCGCGCGGCACTGCTGGCAAGCGGGCTTGGTGTAAACGGTGATGGACATAACTTCTCCGGCCTTCCTATTAGCTAGTTCGGGTGGCGGTTCCCCCGGACTTTTCAGATTGCGCCGATCCCCTCGGCTGCACACCAGAGACACTATACCTTGGGGAAATATTCGGCAACCAACACTATATGTAGTAGTTACACCAGTGTAATTGCAGGATACGCACAGGAAATTACCCACATGTAGTCCACCCGAATGCACCGAAGCTTACAACGGTGGGATTAAATGTTCCTGAGAAAGCGAAAACCCGCCCCGGATGGCATGACACCATCGCGAGGCGGGTACGCGTTCGGCGGTCGCCGACTAGCCCTGGCGGGCCTTGAAGCGCGGATCCTTCTTGTTGATCACGTACACCTTGCCGTGGCGGCGCACAACCTGAGCGCCCGGCTTGTTCTTCAGCGACCGAAGCGACTTGCGGACCTTCATCGGGCGCTCCTTTCTACTCGGATTCATTCAAGCGACACGCGGCGGGCACGCCGGGTCGCGACACGTCGATACATGCTACACGCCCCCCTCCCCGGCTCCAAACCTGCGACTTTAGCCAGCACCAACCCGGCTAGCATGGCTGGCATGCAGGAACAGAGCACCCCGGAACACAGCACCCCGGAACCAACCACCCAGCACCCAACTACCCAAGCCCACATCATCAACGCCCTCGGGGTGAAGCCGAGCATCGATCCCGCGGCGGAGGTTGCCGCGCGCGTTGACTTCCTCGTCGATTACTTGGAAACGTCCGGCGCCAAGGGGTATGTCCTGGGCATTTCCGGAGGGCAGGACTCGACGTTGGCAGGGAGGCTGGCGCAAGTGGCCGTCGAAAAGCGTCGTGCCCAGGGGGCGGAGGCGGAGTTTGTCGCGGTCCGCCTGCCGCACGGGGTGCAGGCGGATGAGGAGGACGCGCAGCTCGCGCTGCAGTTCATCCAGCCGGACCAGACGGTGACCGTGGACATCAAGCCGGCGACGGACGCGGTGGACCGGGCCGTCGCGGCCGAGCTGGGCAAGCCGAAGCTGGGGGATTTCAACAAGGGCAACGTCAAGGCGCGGCTGCGCATGGTGGCGCAGTACGCGATTGCGGGCGAGCGCGGCCTGCTGGTCGTGGGCACGGACCACGCAGCGGAGAACATCACCGGCTTTTTCACCAAGTTCGGCGACGGCGCGGCGGACCTTGTGCCGCTCGCCGGGCTGAACAAGCGGCAGGGCGCGCAGATGCTGGAGCACTTGGGCGCTAATCGACGCTTGTTTGAGAAGACCCCCACCGCCGATCTCGAGGAAGATCGTCCGGCGCTGCCGGATGAGGAGGCGCTGGGCGTGACGTATGCCGAGATCGACGATTATCTCGAGGGCAAGGACGTGCCCGAGGCCGCTCGCGAGCGCCTGGAGCACCTGTGGCGCGTGGGCCAGCACAAGCGGCACCTGCCGCCCGGCCCGGCCGAGACCTGGTGGCGCTAGCGCTCCCCCAATGCGCTGAGTGTGGCTTCGGCGGCGCGAACCAGCGCGGAGCCGTAGCTCGGGCCGTGCGTGAACGCGTGGACGGCAAGCGGGTGGAGCTGGTGCGCGGGGATGCGCTCGCGCCAGCCGCCGGGGCCGGAGCCAGCGCTAACACCGCGGCCATCCGCGCCGGGGCCAAGGTCCCCGCCAGCGGCCAGGTAGCCCTCCACGATTTCCTCGAAGTACGGCGCGCCGAAGAGTTCCAGCATCGCGATGTCCGTCAGCGGGTGGCCGCCGTGCGCGGCGGGGTCGATGAACCGCGGGCCGTCGACGCCAAAGAGTAGGTTGCCGGACCACAGGTCGCCGTGGATACGGGCGAGCGGGGCGTCCTCGTCTTCCGCGAGCAGCGCGTCGCAGGCGCGTCGCACCGTCGCCAAGCCGCGCTCGCTCAGGTTCCCTGCCGCGGCCGCCTTCTCCGCGAACGGCAGCACGCGCTGCCCGACGTAGAACTCGGCCCACCGCTCAGTCGGCGTGCATTCTTGGGGCGCGCGGCCGATGTAGTTCGGCCCGTCCCACCCCTCCGGCGGTGCACCGAACGCCGCCGCACCCTGCGCGTGGATCGCGGCCAGCTCTCGGCCCGCCGCGCGGGCAGCCTCCGCAGTGGGGCGCGTGGTGGTGACGTGTTCGATGGTGAGGGTATTTGAAGCGTCGTCAAGCGAGAGCACCTTGACCACCGCGGCGGAACCCTCGCGCAGCCACCGCAACCCGTGTGCCTCCGCGGCGGCGGAACCCGGGCCGGAGCCGCGCTTGAGAAACGTTTCAGCCATGTCGAGCCTCCAATTCAAGTAGGAACCGCTTCATCGCGGGGCCGCCGGCGTAGTTGCCCACGGTGCCGTCCGCACGCACCACCCGGTGGCACGGCACAACGATGGGTAGCGGGTTGGTCGCGCACGCCGTCCCCGCGGCACGCACCGCGCGCGGATTGCCGGCCAGGGCCGCGAGCTGCGAGTACGTCGCGGTCTCTCCGTACGGAATCTCCAGCAGCGCCTGCTGCGCGCGCAGCCGAAACCCCTCGCGCGCACCCCAATCCAGCGCGAGCTCAAACGCCCGGCGCTCCCCGGCGAAGTATTGCGCCAGTTGCGTGCCGACGTCCCCTTCCCCGCCCTCAGCCGAGCACCCAGCCTGGACAAGCGAAAACCGCGCGGGATCCAGCTCGATTCGAACCAGCCCGCGCGGTGTGGACACGCTCAGTACCTCCCCCACCGGGGTGCGGTGAATGCGGTACGTGCGGTCCTGCATGGTGGAGCTAACGGGATTCGAACCCGTGACCCCCACACTGCCAGTGTGGTGCGCTACCAGCTGCGCCATAGCCCCGAACCGGAACCTGGGGTCCCGGCGGAAAATATGGAGTTGTGGAGTGGAGCTAACGGGATTCGAACCCGTGACCCCCACACTGCCAGTGTGGTGCGCTACCAGCTGCGCCATAGCCCCGATGCGGGTGTATTCCCGCCGTCACCGGCTGGAAAACAACTCCGCTCAATATACCGGCGGGCACCCCGCCGACCAAATCCCCTAGCGCGCGGCCAGATCGGCAGGCCAGGTCTCGGTCAGGTTGCCGTCCGCGTAGAGGTCCTCGCCGTCAATCAGCACGCGCGGGGTCCACGCCTCACCAGAGGTGTCCTGCTGCAGCTTGGCGTTGTCGCCGCTCATCTTCATGGCCGCGTCGATGTACTTGGCATCGCGGATATCCTGCAGCGCAGCGTTGGAGGCGCCGTAGCTCTTCGCCAGATCCGCCAGCTTGGTCTCGTCTACGTTGTTGTACACCTGCTGCTGGTTCTCGTACAGGTAGTTGCGCAGCGTGAACGCTGCATCCACGTCGCCGTGCGCCAGCAGCGCGAGGAACGCCGCGGTGGACTTGGTGGAGTGGCCCACCGTGCCGCGGTCCTGGCCCACCATCATGCGCAGGTTCATGGTGATGTCGCCGTCCTTGACCAGCTCGAGCATGTCCGCGTCGGTAGCAATGTGGTATTTCGCGCAGTAGGAGCAGGAGAAGTCTTCGAACAGGTCGCCCTCGTTCGCGTCCGCCTTCGGGTTCGCGCCGGCGAGGTGGATGGTGTCTTCGCCCTCGTTCCAGGTGACGTTGATGCCGTCCATCTTCACCATTTCCGCCTCCGCGGCGGCTTTCTGGTTGTTGCGGCCGTTGTTCACAATCAGGCCGATAACCAGTGCGGCGATGGCCAGCACGGCGATTACTGCCCAGAGGAACGCGGTGTTGCCCTTGCTGTTCGGGTTCTGCACCTTGCGAGTGGTCACGGTGTCTCCTTGACGTCCAGTTTGAGTGCCGGATAGCAATTCTAGGGGTAGATGGCGAACTTCTTAAACGGTCGCCACACCATGAACCCGGTCACAGCGAGGAGGAACACGTCGCGCCACAGCGCGCGGAGAATGTCCCCGGACTCCGCGTCGCCCGAGGCGTTCGGGTTGAAGCAGCCGCAGTCGATGACCAGACCGCGGCTGTACACGCTGTACAGGCCCATGATGAACATCGCCAGCACGGCGATGCTCACGGCCCCGGCCCAGCGCAGTTTGATCCCCAGCAGCAGGAGCAGCCCGCCGGCGATCTCCAGCGGGCCGATCACGCGCGCGAGCAGGTCGGACCAGTACGGGGTGAAAATCTCGTACGCCTCGATGGATTTGGTCACGTCCAGGTGCGCCCCGAGCTTGGTGTAGCCGGAGTAGATCCACATGAACGCCAGCCCGAAGCGGGCGAGCGCGGACGCGATGTCCAGCACCAGCCCCGTCGTGGCCTGCGCATCCCGTGGCTGGGCAGCGGTCGATCCCGCGGTTTTCGTTGTCACCCGATCGACCCTAGCGCATGAGCGCTACTGCCCCAGCACCTCTGAGACCAGCGCCACAGCCTCGTCCTGCACCTGCTTGAGGTGCTCCGGGCCCTTGAAGGACTCGGCGTAGATCTTGTACTTGTCCTCGGTGCCGGAGGGACGCGCGGCGAACCAGGCGTTCTCCGTGGTCACCTTCAGGCCGCCGATCGCGGCACCGTTGCCGGGGGCTTCCGTGAGCTTTGCGACGATCACTTCGCCCGCCAGCTCATCCGCAGCAACCTGCTCGGGCGACAGGGCCTTGAGCGTGGCCTTCTGCTCGCGGTTCGCGGGTGCGTCGATGCGTGCGTAGGCAGGCGCGCCGAACTGCGCCTCGAGCTCTGCGTAACGCTGCGACGGCGTCTTGCCGGTCACCGCGGTGATCTCGGAGGCGAGGAGGTCCAGGATGATGCCGTCCTTGTCGGTGGACCACACGGTACCGTCCTTGCGCAGGAAGGAGGCGCCGGCGGACTCTTCGCCGCCGAATCCGATGGTGCCGTCGATAAGCCCGGGCACGAACCACTTGAAGCCCACGGGCACCTCCACCAGCTCGCGGCCGAGGGAGGCGACCACGCGGTCGATCATGGAGGAGGACACGAGAGTCTTGCCCACGGCGGTGCCGGGTGCCCAGCCGTCGCGGTGGCTGAACAGGTACTCGATGGCCACGGCGAGGTAGTGGTTCGGGTTCATCAGCCCGGCGTCCGGGGTGACAATGCCGTGGCGGTCCGCGTCCGCATCGTTGCCCGTGGCGATGGAGTACTTATCGCGGTTGTGCACCAAAGATGCCATGGAGTTCGGCGAGGAGCAGTCCATGCGGATCTTGCCGTCGGTGTCCAAGGTCATAAACCGCCAGGTGGCGTCCACCTCCGGGTTGACCACGGTCAGGTTCAGCCCGTGGGTCTCCGCGATCGCACCCCAGTAGTCCACGGACGCGCCACCCATCGGGTCCGCGCCGATGGACAGGTCGGAGCCGCGGATCGCGTCGATGTCCACCACGTTGACCAGGTCCGCCACGTAGCGGCCCTTGAAGTCGAACTTCTCCGCGCGGGCATCCAGCACGCCCGCAACCGGCACGCGCTTCACGCCCTCGAGGCCGTTCGCCAGGTACTCGTTGGCGCGCGCCGCGATCCAGTCGGTCGCGTCCGTGCCGGCCGGGCCGCCGTTCGGCGGGTTGTACTTGAAGCCGCCGTCGCGCGGCGGGTTGTGTGATGGGGTGATCACAATGCCGTCGGCACGCGCGGCATCGGTGCCCGTCACCCCGCCCGCAAGCTGGGCGTTGTGGGAGAGGATGGCGTGGGAGACGGCCGGCGTCGGCGTGTAGCGGCCTTCCGCGTCCACGAGAACGTGGACGTCGTTGGCAATCAGCACCTCGACGCGGAGACCATCGCCGGCTCAGACAGCGCGTGGGTGTCGCGGCCGATGTACACCGGCCCGCCGATGTTCTGGCCGCGGCGGTAATCCACAATCGCCTGCGTGGTGGCCAGAATGTGCGGCTCGTTGAACGCGTTGTCCAGGGAGGAGCCGCGGTGGCCGGAGGTGCCGAAGGCCACCTGCTGCTCCGGGGCCTGCGGATCAATGTCGCGGGTGTAGTAGGCGGTGACCAGTTCGGCGATGTCGATCAGGTCTTCGGGGCGGGCGGGCTGGCCGGCGCGCTCGTGTGCCATGTCGGGCTCCTTCACTTCCAGTGGGGGCGGGTGCGGTTCACCTCCCATTGTGGGCGCGCGGCGGCAATTGCGCCACGGGTGCGCCGAACTACACTGCGCTGGTGTGCGTACAGATCCTTTCTCCACTGCCCTCGCCGTCGGCGTCGGCGCTGGCCTCGGGGCGCTGACCCGCTGGTTCGTGCTCCTCGGCGCCGCCCCCGGTTCGCTCGCGGCGCTGGCACTCACCTTCGCCATCAACGCCGCCGGCTGCTTCGCCATGGGGTGGTTCAAGCCCGGCCCGCTATGGGGTACCGGGTTCCTCGGGGGCTTGACCACGTATTCGGCGGTGGCGTTTGCGGCGTTGCAATCGTCGATAAGCGGGGCCCTGCTTGTGCTGGCCTTGAGTTTCGCGGTGAACGTCGCGGCGTGGATCGCAGGAGACGCGGCGAGGGGGCGGGCGAATGCTTAACGTACAAGTGCTGCTGGTGGGCGTCGCCGCGGTGTTCGCCGGCGGCTTCGCGGGTGGCGTGCTGCGCTGGTGGCTCACGCGGCTGATCCCCAACCCGCGGGCGGCAACGTTCGCGGCCAACGTCGCGGCGGCGGGCGTGCTGGGCTTCGTTGCCATGGGGCCGGCGATGTGGCAGATCGCGGTCGGCGCGGGCTTTGCGGGCAGCTTATCGACGTTTTCTACGCTCGCCCGCGAAGTCGGCGAGCTGATCAAGAAGAAGGATTACGCGGAGGCGACGAAATACGTGCTGGCCACGGCCGCGATCGGTGTGGCCAGCGCCGGTTTCGGCATGATGTGGGCGCCGCGCTAGGCGGGCGCTAGTCCGCGATCGCGTCCAGTGGCGGCGTCTTCGCGGCGCGGCCTGCGGGCCAGAGGGCTGCGATGATGCCCACCACCACGCTGCCGCCCAACATCCAGCCGACCAGGCCCCACGGGATCACGATCTTCTCCAACCCTTGGTTTGCCAGGACGGTCAGGAAGGACCAGCCCAGGCCCAACCCCAGAAGCACGCCCAGCACTGCGCCGAAGAACGCCATCTGCACGGATTCCAGGATGATCATGATGCGCACTTGGCGGCGGTGCGTGCCCACTGCGCGCAGCATGCCGATCTCCTGGCGGCGCTCGATCACCGAGAGCGTCAGCGTATTCACGATGCCCAGCACCGCAATCACCACCGCGAGTGAGAGCAGCGCGTACAGGATGAACAGCATCTGGTCGATGAGGTCCAGCACCTCGCCGGAGATGTCGTCCTTGCTCTTGATCTGCACCACGATGTCGGGCTTGACCTCAGCTTCGAGGTTTTCGCGCAGCTGCGCGGTGCTCACGGAACCGTCACCAACCACGCCCAGCATGATGATGTTGGCGGAGTTTGGCGGCAGGACCTCGCCCACCGCGTCCGCGCTCACCACCACCGCGGGCAGCATGGAGGACTCTTCGAAGATGCCGCCCACAGTCGCCTCCACCGTCATGGGCGTGATCCCTGGCGCGGCGAGGGTCACCGTGTCGCCGACCTGCCAGCCGCGCTCCTGCGCCCACGCGCGCGGCGCGATGACGGTGTTGCCCTCGAGGGAGGAGGACCCCTCCGCCATGTCCAGCGAGATGAGGTTGCCCGGGTCGCCGTACAGCACCGTCGTGGAGCCGAAGTCGCCGAGCTGGGCGCTGTACTCGCCGTCGACGGTAATCGCGGCCTCGGTGTACGCCGCCACCGCGCCGACGCCGTCCACCTCCGGCAGCCGCTCCATCAGGTCCTTCGGAATCGGGAACGCCGCCATGTCCGGCCCGGCGAGAACGTATTCGGCGCTGACCTCGTTCTCCGCAACCGTGTCCACGGAATATTTCATCGACGCGCCAAGCATGCCGATGATGGTCACCAGCGCAATGCCCAGCATGAGCGCGAACGCCGTTGCGGACGTGCGGCGCGGGTTGCGCTGCGTGTTCGTGGAGGCGAGGCGACCCACCGTGCCAAACGGCGCGCCGATGAGCCGGCCGATCGGCGGCACCACCGGCAAACTCATCGCGGGACCGGCGAGGAAAATGCCCGCGATCACCGCAACCGCAGCCACGCCGACCAGGGACGCGCGGCGCGATGTGGCACCGTCGCCCCACGCAAGCGCCACCACCGCGACGGCGACACCGGCCGCGATCAGCACCGCACCGGGCACAGTGCGCTTCATCAGCGGTTGCGGCGCCGCTGATTCGCTCGCCCGCATCGCTTCGACCGGCTGCACACGGCCGGCTTGCCGCGCCGGCGCCCACGCGGAGATCAGGGTGACAATCACGCCGGCCACAATCGGCACCACCGCCGTATCCGGCTCGAAACCGATGCCGCCCGCCGGCAAGTGCATGTTGTAGCGCGCCATGACCTGCTTGATCACTGCGACCAGGCCCGCGCCGGCCGCGACACCAACGGCAGAGCCGATAAGCCCCACAATCAGCGCCTCCGCCAGCACGGAACGCGTCACCTGCCCACGGCTCGCGCCCAGCGCGCGCAGCAGCGCGAACTCCTTCGTCCGCTGCGCCACGATCATGGAGAACGTGTTCGCGATCAGGAACGTGCCCACGAGCAGCCCCACCAGGCCGAACGCGATGAGGAAGTAGGACACGAAGCTTAACGCCTCGCGCACGCTTTTCGACGTCTCCTCCGCCGCCTCTTCCCCCGTCCGCACCGTCAGGTCCGGGTGGGCGTTCGAAATTTCGTCGACAAGCAACTGGGGCTCCGTGCCCTCCGGACCCGCGAGCAGCAGGCCGGGGACGGTGTCCTGCGTGACGTAGAACTCGCGGTAGTCCGCCTCCGGGAGCAGGAAGCTTAACGACGTCTCCTGGACAACCTCATCCTCGTACAACCCGGTGATGGTGTAGCGCTGGCGCCCGCGGGTATCCACGACGATGAGCTCTTGGTTGAGTTCGATGCCGTAAAATGCGGCGCCGTTGGCGTTAAGGACGGCCTCGGCAGGATCGTGGCCGGGCTCCGGTGCGCGGCCGTCGACGATTTCTGGGGCTTGGCCGACGTTGTCCTCGGCGCCGTAGTACGCGGCGGCACTCGCCCGGCCCTGGCGCATCTGGATGGCTTCCTCATCCGTTGTGGCGGCTACAACCGTCCGGGAACCGACGATGTTCGCCCGCTCGACGGTGTCCATCTTGGTGACGGTCTCAGCGACGTCGGCGGGCACGGCGCTGGAGTCCTCCCCCGGCTCCACGACAGCGTCCGCGTTCTTGTACTGGGTGGCCACCGCGGAATCGAACGTGCGCTCCAGCATGTTGGTGAACATCATGGAGCCGGCGATGAACGCTGTGCCCAGCACCACCGCGAGCACCGTGAGCGCGAGGCGCAGCTTGTGCGAGCCAATATTTCGGAGCGAGACCTTGGTCATCGCCTGCGATCCTGCCGCCACGGGTTACCCCTCGATCCCGGCCATGACGCGGAGGATGGCATCCATTGTGGGGTCCAGCATTTCGTCCACGATCTGGCCGTCGCGGAGGAACACCACACGGTCCGCGTAGGAGGCGGCGCGGGCGTCGTGGGTGACAATGACAACCGTTTGGCCGTCGTGGTCGACCGCGTGGCGGAGGATGCTCAACACCTCTTTGCCAGCGTTGGAGTCCAGGTTGCCGGTCGGCTCATCGCCGAAAATGATCTCGGGTTTGCTTACCAGGGCGCGGGCGCACGCCACGCGCTGCTGCTGGCCGCCGGAGAGCTCGCTCGGCCGGTGTTTGAGGCGCTTAGCCAGTCCAAGGCGCTGCGTGATCTCTTCGAACCACGCTTGGTCGATTCTCCCGCCGGCAATGTCTGTGGGCAGCGTGATGTTCTCAGCCGCCGTAAGGGTGGGCACGAGGTTGAAGGACTGGAAGATAAAGCCGAGGCGGTCGCGCCGCAGCTCAGTGATCTCTTTATCGGACAGGCCGGAAAGCGCAGTGCCGCCGATGTACGCCTCGCCGGAGGTGAAGGAGTCCAGCCCTGCCATGGTGTGCATGAGGGTGGATTTGCCGCTGCCGGAGGGCCCCATGATGGCGGTGAACGCGTTGCGCTCGAAAGCGACGTTCACCCCGTCCAGCGCAGCCACTTGCGTATCGCCCTGGCCGTAGGTTTTCACTAGATCGACAGCTCTGGCTGCTGCTTCCATTTCCGCTCCCGCTTCCTCGACGCATGGCGTTTGACGTTCGACGTTGACATAGCCACGGTACGCGGGCTGGGCTCCTTTGGGAAAATGCCGAAAACCCGGTACCGACCACCGTGGCGTTGTGCCGTGTGGTTGGTACCGGGTTAGCGGTGTTGTTTTTAAGTTGTTGGGTCGGCGGTAACCTACTCTCCCACACCCTCCCGGGTGCAGTACCATCGGCGCGGGCGGGCTTAGCTTCCGGGTTCGGAATGGGTCCGGGCGTTTCCCCGCCGCTATCACCACCGACACATCTATTTCGGGGTTAGCAACATTGGTTGATGTGGAGTTGTCTGGCCCCGCACTCGGGTGGTGTGTGGTGTGTCAGATACTGGTGAGTGGACGCGTGCACACCGTGTTGGTGTGTGTTTGCAGGACACCGAACCGTGACCTAAGTGGGTGTTGGTTGGTGGTGGTTGTTTGTTGTTGGTGTATTAGTACCGGTCGCCTCCGCACATTGCTGTGTGTCCAGTTCCGGCCTATCAACCCAGTAGTCTGCTGGGAACCTCAAAAGAAACCTCATCTTAAAACAGGCTTCCCGCTTAGATGCTTTCAGCGGTTATCCCTCCCGTACGTAGCTAACCAGCGATGCTCCTGGCGGAACAACTGGCACACCAGAGGTACGTCCGTCCCGGTCCTCTCGTACTAGGGACAGCCTTCTGCAAGTTTCAACGCGCGCGGCGGATAGAGACCGAACTGTCTCACGACGTTCTGAACCCAGCTCGCGTGCCGCTTTAATGGGCGAACAGCCCAACCCTTGGGACCTACTCCAGCCCCAGGATGCGACGAGCCGACATCGAGGTGCCAAACCATCCCGTCGATATGGACTCTTGGGGAAGATCAGCCTGTT